>JALZAY010000159.1 GCA_030948025.1 Pseudomonadota bacterium | reverse complement strand
CGAGCGCATGATAGACGTTGGCAAGCGTCTGCGCCTCGACGCCCTGGCTCGCGTCCACCACCAGCAGCGAGCCTTCGCAGGCGGCGAGCGAACGCGACACTTCATAGGCGAAATCGACGTGGCCCGGTGTGTCCATCAAATTCAGGATATAAGTCTTTCCGTCGTGCGCCTTGTATGCGAGGCGCACCGTCTGCGCCTTAATGGTAATGCCGCGCTCGCGCTCTATATCCATCGAATCCAGCACCTGCTCGACCATATCCCGCTCGGATATCGCGCCGGTGGCCTGGATTAGCCGGTCGGCGAGGGTGGATTTGCCATGGTCGATATGGGCGACAATGGAAAAATTGCGGATGTTTTCAAGCGCGTGGGTTGTCATGGCGCGGAGATAGCAGGCCCGCGCCGCGAAGGGAACCCGTCAATGGCTTCGCCGCGGCCCTGAATATTCGATACAGAGTTGCGTTTGATCCCTGTCTTGGGATGAAATAACGCCAGTTGATCCCTCCTTCAAGGCAATCATCTGTCGCGAGGCAGGGCTCCGACGAAGTGAGCGAGGCCGAGACGCCCCATGACGCATGTTGCGACGCTTGTCTGCGATCCGGCATTTCCGGTTTTGACCAGAGATATGCTCCGGCGGGCCAGCGAAGCCTTAAGACGGCCAGGACCGCCGCGATGGCTCGATCCTAGTATTGCCGCCGACATTGCGTTCGACCCCGGACCCGCCGCCGGCGCAAGAGCCGTCGCGGATAGGGTGCGCTCGGCTCTCGATAACGCTGCCGTCGATATTATCGTGCAAAGGGCGCAAGGGCGGCGCAAGAAGCTCTTGCTGGCCGACATGGATTCGACCATGATCGGCCAGGAATGTATCGACGAACTCGCCGCTGAAATCGACAAGCGGGCCCATGTCGCCACGATCACCGAACGCGCGATGCGCGGCGAAATCGCCTTCGAACCGGCATTGCGCGAGCGAACTGCTTTGCTCAAGGGCCTCGACTGCGATACAATCTTGCACGTTATCGCCAATAAAATCACCTTGACGCCGGGCGGACGTGTGCTGGTTCAAACCATGCGGGACAATGGAGCGCATACCGTGCTCGTTTCGGGCGGGTTCTCGGTTTTTTCATCCGTCATCGCGGAAAGGATCGGCTTTCACGAACATCAGGCGAACGAGCTTCTTTTCGGCGCGGACAGCCGGCTTAGCGGGCTTGTCGCGGAGCCCGTCCTCGGCAAGGACGCCAAGCTCGCCGCGTTAGAGCACCTACGCGACAAGCATGGCCTCTCCGTCGAGGAAACTCTTGTGGTTGGCGACGGCGCCAACGATCTCGCGATGCTCGAAGCCGCGGGGCTCGGCGTTGCCTTTCACGCCAAACCCAAGGTCGCGGCCGCCGCCCATGCGCGGATCGATCATGGCGATCTGACCGCACTGCTTTATGCGCAGGGTTACCGGCGCGAGGATTTCTTGATAACCCCGTTTCAGCAACCGGGTGAGGCACGGGGGGCAGCCGGGAAACTGCCGCCGCCATAAAGGTACGAAGCCATGCGCAGCGTCGATTTGAATTGCGATTGCGGCGAAGGGTTCGGCGCCTACCGGATCGGCGACGACAACGCCATGCTCGATATTGTCACGAGCGTCAATGTCGCCTGCGGCTTTCATGCCGGCGATCCGGAGATCATGGCAATGATTTTCAAGGCGGCGAAGGCCAAGGGGGTCGCGACCGGAGCGCATCCGGGATTTCCCGATCTCTGGGGGTTCGGCCGCCGCGGATTGCCGTTCACGGCGGGAGAAATCGAGCGGCTCGTTGCCTATCAGATCGGCGCCGCGAACGCCCTTGC
This sequence comes from Pseudomonadota bacterium, assembly GCA_030948025.1. GTDB lineage: Bacteria > Pseudomonadota > Alphaproteobacteria > Rhizobiales > Beijerinckiaceae > Methylocapsa. Next base: position 6,643 of record JALZAY010000159.1, on the reverse strand, counting down.
CACCTATGCCGGGGCGAGGCTCGGCTATGTGAAGGTTCATGGCGCTCTGAGCAATATCGCGACGGAGGACGAAGCGATCGCGCAGGCCATAGCGCGCGCGGTCAAAATGGTCGAGCCGGGCCTCGGCTTTCTCGCTCCCGCCGGAACGAAATTGGAAACGGCGGCCCTTGCGCAGGGACTCCCGGTCGCTCGCGAAATCTACGCCGATCGCGCCTATACGGACGCAGGCCTTCTCGTCGAAAGGTTGTGCCCCGCCGCAGTGCTGCACGACGCCAGGGATGCCGCCGAGCGCGTCGTCGCCATGGTTATGGAAGGCGCAATCATAACAAATTCGGGCAAGCGCGTCGCTGTCGGCATCGATAGCATTTGCGTTCATGGCGATAGCCCGAATGCGGTCGCCATGGCGAAGGTGGTGCGCGCGCGCCTTGAGGAAGCCGGGATCGCTCTCGCGCCTTTCGCGCCGGTTTGAAGTGGCTCCGGCGTGACAAATTTGCCCAAGCCACGCTATCTGCCCGCCGGAGAATCCGCGCTCGTTGTCGAATTCGGCGACACCATCGATCCAAAGATCCATGACCAGGTTTTGGCGCTCGACGCTGCCATCCAACAAGCGAATTGGGAAGGCGTGACCGAGACCGTGCCGACCTATCGTTCCTTGATGATCCATTTCGATCCGCGCCGTTTGACGACGGAAGCGCTCGCCGATGCCCTCGCGGGGCTCGATTACGCATCTACCCCGCCGCAGAGGCGGCGACAACTCTGGCGCATCCCCGCCTGCTACGACGCGCCGCACGGCGAGGACATCGCCGAGGTCGCGGCGCTTCTCGGTTTGCCGCAAGCGCGGATCATCGGCCTGCATCTCGGCGCGCGCTACCGTGTCTATATGTATGGCTTCGCGCCAGGGTTCACGTTTCTTGGCGGCCTCCCAAACGAACTCACGATCCCGCGCCGTGCCGTGCCACGGCCGCCGGCACCGCCCGGATCGTTGCTGATCGCGGGCGGCCAGGCGCTCATCGCCAGTTGCGCCATGCCGACTGGCTGGTACGGGATCGGCCGCACGCCGGTCAAGATGTTCGATCCGGGGCGGGAGCGGGTTTTTCTCGCCGGCATCGGCGACGAGCTTTGCTTCGAATGGATCGATCCCGCCGCCTTCGATGTCATGAGCACGGCAGCGGAAGCCGGAGAGTTTCGCGCGCGCCACGAATATTTGGATGAGACCTGACATGCGGGGGTGCTTGCGCGTGCTTCGCGCCGGTCCGGGCGCGACCATTCAGGACGGCGGACGCCACGGCTATCTGCGCTATGGCGTGACCCCGGCGGGACCCATGGATTGGGTTGCCTTCCGGACCGCCAATTCCGTCCTTGGCAACGGCACCCGCGCGGCGGCAATCGAAGTGTCAACCGGCGGCCTTGAAGTCATCTGCGAAGGCGCGCCGCTCGCGCTCGCCTTTGCGGGCGGGGCTTTTGTCTGGCGGCGCGATGAGGTATTGCTGCCCAAGGCGGCGCGGCTCCTCTTGGAGCCCGGCAAAACCCTGGCTGCGCGAGCTGGCGATTCCGGCGTCTTCGCTTATCTCGCAATCGAAGGCGGCTTCGAGACGCCAGTTACGATGGGCAGCCGGGCAACCCATACGCGCTCGGCGATGGGCGGGATAGAGGGGCGGATGCTGCGGGCAGGCGATGTCTTGCCCGCCGGTTCGACAAGCACGCTGGACGGCGCAAACTTCGCGGCAACGATCGACGCGCCATGGCTTGCCAGCGAACCCGATCCTTTCCGCGTAGTGCTTGGCCCGCAAGACGATTATTTCACAGTGGAGACTCTGTGCGCCTTCTTCGAAGGGCAGTTCACGCTAACGCCGGTGGTCGACCGGATGGCCTATCGTTTCGATGGGCCGGAAATCGCGCACGCGGGGGGCTACGATATCGTGTCGGATGGCGTCGCGCTCGGCGCGATCCAAATCGCCGGCGATAAGAAGCCGCTCATCCTCATGGCCGATCGTCAGCCAACCGGCGGTTATCCGAAGCTTGGTCATGTCGTCCGCGTGGACATCGGCAGGCTCGCGCAGATGCGTCCGGGCGAGACCTGCCGCTTCAGGGCGGTCAGCGTGGCCGAGGCACGGGCGGCGTTCTTGCGGCGCGAGGACGAGATTGCGACAACACAACAGTGCCTGCGCCCGCTGCGCCAGGAGCTCACCTCCGAAAGGCTGTTCGAGGCTAATCTCATCGACGGTGTCGTCGATCCTCTGGACGGCGAGCAGACCGGGGGGAAGTGCTAAGAGCCTGTTCCAAAAGCCTCGCCCTCGTCCTTGTAACTTGGCAACGGCAGGGGCTATAGTCGAGTCTGCGGTGGCGGACGAGAGACCGAATCATCCCAGGGCAGCCAAGCCCGTTCCTCAGCTTGGGATCTCGTCCGCCTCCTGAGCTTGTCGAAGGGCCATCCAAACCGAACAGTCGCTTGGGCCACACAATGAGCCCGGTTGGGCAAGGAAGGTCGGAGATGGACGCGATCATTGTTGGCATCGATGGATCCAAAGGCAAGCTCGACATCGCGCTTCTGCCGCAAGGCGAGACTTTTACCGCGCGGCGCGATGCGAAGGGGCTCGCAAGCCTCATCGCACGCATAAAGCCGCTCTTGCCACAGGCTGTGGCGGTGAAGGGCGGGAGGATTCGAGACCATCGCCGCCGCGAGCCTTGCGGCGGACGGTCTGCCGGCCGCCGCCGTCAATCCGGCGCACGTTCGCGGCTTTGCTAAAGCCCTCGGCCAGCGCGCCAAGACCGGCCCGACCGATGCCTTGGTCATCGCTCGTTTCGCGCTGGCGGCAAAACCGGAAATCCGGCCGCTTCCCGATGCAGCGACGCGGTTTTTGCATGATCTGGTTTCCCGCAGGCGGCAGATCATCGCCATGATCGCCGCCGGAAAGTAATAACGCGAGAAACGGCTTTCGAACAAACGTTTGCAACAATCCATCGCGCGGCTCGTCAAGGCGCTTGAAAAAGAGCTCGCAAACCTCGACAAGGACAGCCTCGATGGGGTGAGTCATCGAACCGCGCGATGTTCAGGCGCGTATCTTCCCCCCGGGAGCTCCTTCCGCGGGCACGGTTTTCAACGGATCCACATGAGTGTCGTGGGTTACAGCTTTGCGGGCATCACCGCTATGTCATTTGCGGCCAAAAATGAATCTCCGTGCTTTGGTCATGGTTTTCGCAAAAGCTCCGCCAACTTCTTCAGTTCGGGCCAATTCGCGAACCGTGTCGACCAACGGAAGGCCCGCCTGGAGAACAACGCCTCGATCTGCTGCCGTAGCGCCTCCCCGCCGGAAGCCAAACGCTTCAACCCTGTGAGCTCGGCGGTTTCGAATCCGTCGAAAATGTTTGGCGGCAACCGGAAAGTGTGACGCAGGTCCAGGTCCTCCTCCCGCAGGTAGAAATTATTCAGCCCGTCGAACCAGACTTTATAATATTTGGCCTCAGTCAGGATCCGCTCCCAGATTTGCCAATTCTCTTCGCTGGAATTGACGACTACTGCCTCGACGACGAGGAGCCGCGGGCGGAATCTCTCCCAGTCTCCACTCTGGAGGACACCGAGTTCGCCCCCCTCGACGTCGATCTTCATGAAGTCAATGGTCCGGCCCTTGACATGAAGAGCGCAAAGATCAGAGAGACGGACGACCTCGACCTCGTGCGGCGTTGATGTCAATTCGGTGGTGGCAAGGCGGTCTGCGACAGCGGGTTCGAGAGTCGAATTTTCGGCAACCTTCGGAATTTCGTAAAACGTCGCGCGGCCCGGGCGGTTACCGACGGCGCGCTGCAAGTTTATGTCCCTGGGCCGAGCCTCGCATAACAGCGGGTAGAACCGAAAAGTTGGCTCAACATTAATTCCTGACCATCCCTGATCATAAAAATGGCGTGTGACCGAATGGAAATCTGGGTGAGCAGCGCCAATATCGACATAGAACCCGCGGTAGTTAGCATCAAAAAGCCGCGCAATCATTACATCTTCGAAATTCTGAGCATATGATATCATTGAACTCTCCCATACGCGGCGTGGGATTGACGGTCTCGCCAAATATACATTTGCAAGGCGCGGCGAGATACGAGGCGGGGATTTGGAGCGAGCGGAAGTTTGCGATAGGGTTTATCTTTTCGCCCGCCGTTTTTAGAAGATGCTTTCCGGGCCGTGAGAAATTTTCATTTGAGCGCACGGCCGTGCCATGGCGCGGCGAGCGCAGGCCGTCCTATCCCCAGGAGAGCTTGGCTTTGAAGTCGGCATCCCCCTTGCCGGAGACAATCCATAGCTTGGCCTCGCCGCTCAGGGAAAAGCCGAATTCGATTTCCACCTTGTCCGGCCGTTTTGCCATCCCGTCGACCTGCGCCTCAAGGAGCCTGACGAGTGCGCCGAGTGAGCCGAGCGCGGACTTGAACCCTTCGCTTGTCGCTTTGGCGATATCCTCCGCCACGCCGACTTCGGACAACCCCGTCCCGGAGCCAGTGCCGCCGAAAAGAATTTGTTGCCCGTCCGGGAATTCGACTATCATTCGCGCAGACATAAGCATTTCTCCCGTGTGCCATGATCCAGACTGGATTAGTCTATATTTATTCCATCTCGCCCGCACGCGCTTTTAAGGGCTGCGGCGCTCTTATCGAGGGCGGCTATATTGCAACCTGCCGGCATGTCTGGAAGGTTGCAAAGTCGGGAGAACCGACCGAGGTCGAGATCGTGTTCCCATTCGGTGATAAGGTGAAGGCCGGCGACGGAGATAAACTCGTTGCGCCGGCGCGCAGAGCCCGGCTCGCCGATGCTTGCGGCGAATCCGAGGATCCCGCGCCCGATTTGGTCCTTTTGCGGCTCGTCATACCTTTTCCCCTACCGAATGGTGTCCACCAGCTGCGCCCCGCGGTGCAGGAGCTTACCGAGACCGGCCCTGGTTATGCCTGGATCGGCCTCATCGGGCGCGATAAGGACTATCCCAGCCGTGTCTTCGATGTGCGAGTGAAAGGCGAGATCGCTGATTCCAAAGACTCGAATGAGCGCCGTCAGTTCACGGGAAGCAACGCAGCGGCCTACTGGACGACTCGAGGTGCGAGCGGTTCTCCCGTCTTTCGCGATGGCGACGAGCAGCTCGCGGGCATCATTGCCCTCTCCGAGCTCGACGCCAACGAGGGAGAGAACTACCTGCACGAGGCTTTCGTCGTTCCCGCGACGACGATACGAGTCTATCTCGATCGGCTTCGGACTCGGCTAATGACACCTGACCAACGCAGCATTTCCGCCGAACTACAAAACGTTTCGGCCACCGACTCGCCTGGTGTGCCCTTTGAGCGCATTTTCTTGGCAGCAGAGAAATTGCGCTACAGCGACGATAAAGGAGAAGCCCTAGAAAAGTTGTGCGCCATGATTGCCGAGTTACAGCCAGAAAGCGCGGATCTGCATGCCGTGATCGAACGACGGGAGTTCGATCATGAATGAGAACCAACCTAACGTTGAAGTGATGCTCGCAACGGCCGGGGAGAGTCTCATAGCTCTCGGCATAGCCGGTGTGGGTGAGTGAGTCAGCCATGATCGAATCCGGGTTGGTTTATATTTATTCCGTTACGCCCGCACGCACTTTTAAAGGCTGCGGTGCACTCATTGAGGGCGGCTATATCGCGACTTGTCGGCATGTCTGGCACGATGCCATCGATTCCGAGAGTGAAGCAACCAGGAAGCCGCGCCAGGTCGAAATCGAGTTCCCGTTCGCACAAGCGTGCCGAGCCCAGCTTGCCGATGCCTGTGAGGGACTAGATGCGCGAGCGCCCGATCTCGTCCTGCTAAAACCAGACATTATCCCAGGGGGCATCTTGACACTGCAACTGACGAGAAGCAGCCGCTTCGAAAGCGGCGCGGGCCACGCGTTCCTGGTCACGCGCGATGCGGCCAGTGCCAGCCGTGTATACAATATGCTGGTAGACGGAGAGATATCCGATGACTTAGACGCGATGGGGATGCGTCAGTTTACAAGCCCGAATTCGATAGCCCATTGGTTGAATCGGGGTTCGAGCGGTTCTCCTGTCTACCTCCGAGGTGGGCAGCAAATGGCCGGTATCATTTCCGTCTCCGCGATCAGCAGCAAAAAGAATCACCTATACGAAGCTTTCGTTGTTCCCGCGGGCGCGCTGAAATCTTATTCCGACAGCCTCGCTATTGCCGACAGGCTGGCGAAAGCCGACCCCGGCCATGCGGGCTGGCAGCGCGATCTCGCGATTAGCTTTGGTACGCTCGCGTTGGTGCATAAGCAATCCGGGGACAATCCGAAGGCGCGCGACTCATTGCGGCAAGGCCAGGCGATCATATCGCGTTTGACAAAACTCTCGCCGGACAATGCCACCTGGAAACACGACCTCGCCTGGTTCGACGGGCAGATCGCGGAGGTGGCGGAACGGTAAGACCTGTCTCGAATGCCGCCGGGGAACCGGAGCCCTCATCCTTGTAACTTGGCGGACGCCATTGGTGATAGTAGTAGGCCAGCGGTGGCGGGCGGAAGACCGTCTCATCCAGGGGCAGAAAAGCCCGTAGCTCAGCGTGGTTCCCCGTCCGCCGTTCCATTGAACCCGAACAGTCGCTTGGGCCGTAAAGCGAGCCCGGTTGCGCAAGGAAGGGTGAAGATGGACG
>JALZAY010000158.1 GCA_030948025.1 Pseudomonadota bacterium | reverse complement strand
GCGAGGCTTTGGGCCAAATGGCCGAGGAAGGCGTTGTCCAGCTGTTTTTGCCGAACGACGGATCGGGCGCGATCGCTGGCGTCGTCGGCGCCTTGCAGCTCGATGTCCTCGCCGAGCGGCTTCAAGCCGAATATGGATTGCGCGTGACTTTCGAGACAAGCCGGTTCGAATTCGCGCGCTGGATCGCGGCGAAGAGTGCGGCCGAACGCGACGGATTTATTCACGCGCACCCGGCGTCCATGGCGCGCGATCTCGACGGCGCGCCGGTCTTCCTGGCCGCCTCGGCCTTCGACCTCAAATACGAGCAGGACAAATGGCCGGAAATCGTCTTTTCGGACATCAAGGATAAATAGCGCGATCTCACCAGATCGTTGTCAAGCACGGATCCGCGTGCCGACTGAAACCAACCGCCCTTAAGTTTTGACCTTTGCCCAATCTCTGGTTCCAATTGAGGCGATGACCTCGTATTCGGCAATCAGGGCATTCCAGGCATCGGCCGCGCCAAAAGGCCGGACCTATGACCGCAAGCCGCCAACCCGTTCATCGCGGCAAAAACCACTTGCCAATCGGGGCCGTCCACATATCACGATCAGAGTCACGAACAACGAGACTTGGTATAAGCCGCCAGCCGGCCGGCTATGATTTCGACCGGCGCCGTTGGCCCGGCGAGACCGCGCCGGGCACCCTTACTTCCCGGTCACGCCTTGGGTCGCGTCATCCGATCGTGGCGCAAACGATCCTATCGGGATCGCGGACGGGTTCGCCGCGTTTGATATTGTCGATGTTCTGCATGCCCGCCGTGACCTTTCCCCAGACGGTATATTGCTTGTCGAGAAAGCGCGCGTCGCCATAGCAGATGAAGAACTGCGAGTTGGCCGAATTTACGTCCTGCGCGCGCGCCATGGAACAGGTGCCGCGTACGTGCGGCTCGGCATTGAACTCGGCCTTGAGATTGGGATATTTCGAGCCGCCGGTCCCAGTCCCGTGCGGGCAGCCGGTCTGGGCCATGAACCCCCCGATCACGCGGTGGAAGGCGACGCCGTCGTAGAATTTCTCGCCCACGAGCTTCTTGATGTGCGCGACATGGGCTGGGGCGAGATCGGGCCGCATGTCGATGACGACCTGTCCCTGCGTGGTCTCTAGTGTGAGCGTGTTACCGGCCTCCGGCATGCCGAACTCCTGCCTGAACGGGTTTTAGAGCACGTCACTATCTCAATTGGAACCATTTGATCGATAACGACGCAGCTCAATCTCAAAGCGTTGGAGCATGTCGGAATCGAAAAAGGCGCGCAACTTTTTTAAGGACACGCTAGCTGTAATGTCTCAATTGAAGCTCCCCTTGTGCCCACCGGCCCGATCCTAAGCCAGCTCCCGATTTGTCAATCGCGCCAAGAAAGCCCACGCGAAATTTTCCGCGCGGGCTTGAAGGTCTGCCGGCAGCACGGGCGGCTCGCTTTAAGATTTATTCCAATTCGTCCGTCGTGCCTTTGGCCCCCTTATTGGGTGTGTCCTCGCGCGCCTTTAACGCGGCGCCGAGAATGTCGCCAAGCGAAGCACCGGAATCGGCCGAGCCATATTGGGCGATCGCTTCCTTCTCCTCGGCGACTTCGAGCGCCTTGATCGAGACGGAAACCTTGCGGGCGCGGCGGTCGAACACCGTGACCCGTGCATCGACCTTCTCGCCGACGGCGAAGCGTTCCGCCCTTTGGGCGGCCCGGTCCCTCGCGAGTTCGGTGCGTTTGATGAAGGCGGTGAAATCGGTCCCGGCGATCTTCACGTCGAGTCCGGCATCCTTCACCGCAAGCACCTCGCAAGTGACGACCGAGCCCTTCTTGATGCCGGCGGCGGCCTCTTCGCTCGGCTTGGCGCCGGCCACGCCTTGCGGCTTCGCCGCGAAGGGATCGGGGCCGAGCTGCTTGATGCCGAGCGAGATGCGCTCTTTTTCGATATCGACATCGAGTACCTTGGCTTTGACGGCATCGCCTTTCTTGAATTCCTCGATGATTTGTTCGCCGGGCTTGTTCCAATCGAGATCGGAGAGATGGACCATGCCGTCGACATCCCCGTCGAGGCCGATGAACAGACCGAATTCGGTCTTGTTCTTGACCTCGCCCTCGACCTCCGAGCCGGGCGGATATTTCGCGGCGAAGGCTTGCCAAGGATTGACGAGCGTTTGCTTGAGGCCAAGCGAGATGCGGCGCTTGACCGGATCGACTTCGAGAACCTGAACCTCGACCTCCTGGCTCGTCGCGACGATCTTGCCCGGATGCACGTTCTTTTTGGTCCAGGACATTTCCGACACATGGATCAGGCCTTCGATCCCCGGTTCGAGCTCGACGAAGGCACCATAATCGGTGATGTTCGTCACCCGGCCCTGGAACCGCGCGCCCGCCGGATATTTCGCCTCGATGCCTTGCCAGGGGTCCTCGAGCAATTGCTTCATGCCGAGCGAGATGCGGTGAGTTTCGTGATTAACCTTGATGATTTTTACCCGCACCGTCTGGCCGATCGCCAAAACCTCGGTCGGATGATTGACTCTCCGCCAGGCGACATCGGTCACGTGGAGGAGCCCGTCGATGCCGCCGAGATCGACGAAGGCGCCGTAATCGGTGATGTTCTTCACCACGCCGTCGATCACCTGACCTTCCGCGAGGTTGGCGACGATCTCATTGCGTTGCTCGGCGCGCGATTCCTCGAGCACGGTGCGGCGGGAGACGACGATATTGCCCCGGCGGCGGTCCATTTTCAGGATTTGAAAGGGCTGCGGCGTCTGCATCAAAGGCGTTACGTCGCGGATCGGGCGGATATCGACTTGGCTGCGCGGCAAGAACGCCACGGCACCGTCGAGATCGACGGTGAAGCCGCCCTTGACCTGGTTGAAGATGATGCCTTCGACCTTTTCTTGTTTCTCGAAAGCCTTTTCGAGCTTGACCCAGCTTTCCTCGCGCCGCGCCTTGTCGCGCGAAATGACCGCCTCGCCGAGCGCGTTCTCGATCCGCTCAAGATAAACCTCGACTTCGTCGCCGACGGCGAGCTTGCCTTCGCGCCCGGGCCCTTGAAATTCCTTGAGGGCAACCCGGCCTTCGGTCTTCAGACCGAGATCGATGACGGCGACGTCTTTTTCGATCGCGACGACAAGCCCCTTGACGACGGAGCCTTCAAAGGCCTCGTTCTGGCCATAGCTCTCGTCGAGCAGCGCCGCGAAATCCTCGCGCGACGGCGCGTAGGTGTTTGTGGATACCATTCGTTCTCCTGATTGCCCGCTCCTGATTGCCCGAATGCGGGCGGCGCCGGGGTTCAGGGTTGCTATGTAGCAACAGAGAAGCTGGGCGGCAAGGGGCGGAGGCGGGGTAACCTTGGCAAACAATTCCAACCGGCGTATGTTTAATCAAAAATAAAGCCACGTGCATCCTCAAGTTCGGCGGAGGCTTAACCTGCATCCGTGGCAAAGTTCCCGCCTTGCGGCAGTGAGAACATGCTTGAGAGGGAGGCTCTTGTGAAAGATATATTTCGCAAAATAGGGCAAGGTCTCAGCTCGCTTGTAACGGAATTCCCTGCGCGTCAAGAAACGCTTGCTTCGGCCAACGAAGAACCCGGGATAGCAAGGGACGCAGAACTCGCGTCGCCGCCCGAAGTGTGTTCGGCGCCGGCAGGCGGCGAAGGAACGCCAGGACACGTCTCCAAGAAACTCGGACGCAACGGAAAATGCTTCCCGCCCTCATGTCGACGACCGACGGCCACATGAAGACCCGGCTGACGCGCGACATCCGCTTCGACACTCTACTCGTTCCGTTTCACTGGGGGGCGGCGGGCAGCGCCAACGCCCTCACCATCGGTGCGCTCGATCCAGTTTCGCGGATACCCGAGTTCAAGGTTTGCGCGGCGCAGATCGAGAAAATCACGGCGCCGGAGGAAACATCGCTTGAACCTATCACGGCGACGTATCTGAACTGAAAAAGGCCAGGAACATGCGCGAGTCGATCCCAAAATTCTTGAATGGCGTTTTTTCCTTCGTCGGCGCCGGATATGAAAAGCCCACGTTGCTCAGCGACAAACTCACCTATTCAGTTCCACCAGACAAAAGAACTCAGTTGATATACTATCGAGGAGGGAACTCCAGTGATGAGATGGTCTATCTCGTCATGATGAGGGACGGCGTGCCGATGCGCTACTTTGCGGTTGGTGCAAGGTCCGGCATGTCCATCCCGCTCAACGTCATCGAAGACCTTTGCGCGGAAACGAAACTCGAATTGCTCTTCGGCGCGCCTGCTGGCGCAACAGGATACGTCGTGATCGACGTCGGTCTGGTGGAAATCTGATCTGACTGCACAAAATGAGGAGTGGAGGCATGACCAAACTCAGGCTCGTGGTCGTCGGCAACGGCATGGCGGGTGCCCGCGCCGTAGAGGAAGTCTTGCTTCGTGGTGGCGGTGATCAATTCGACATTGTGATGTTCGGCGACGAACCCTATGGGAACTACAACCGGATCTTGCTCTCCAGCATCCTGAGCGGCACGCAAGAGCCCGGCGAGATTTTCATCAACCCACTCGATTGGTACCGTCAGAACAACATCGTGCTTCACGCGGGCGCGCCGGTCGTCAAAATCGACCGGGCCGCCAAAGTCGTCAGATCCGAATCCGGAATCCGAGAGGCTTACGACAAGCTTTTGATTGCGACCGGAAGCCGCGCCTACATTCCGCCGATCCCCGGCATCTTCGGCCGCGACCGACGCCTGAAATCGGAGGTCTTCGGTTTTCGGAATATCGACGACTGCAACGGTATCATAGCGCGGGCGAAGCAAAGCTCCCGTGCCGCCGTCATCGGCGGCGGCCTGCTTGGCCTCGAGGCGGCCCGAGGCCTTATGACCCATGACTGCGAGGTGCACGTCGTCCACGCCGGAAAGCACCTGATGAACATGCAGCTCGATGCGCCCGCCGGCGCCATCCTGAAGTCAAGCATGGAGAAATTGGGCGTGACCGTCCATCTCGAGAAGAGCACAGCCGTGGTGCTCGGCGATGATTACGTGACGGGCCTCGCATTCAAGGACGGTTCGACGCTCGCCTTCGACATGCTGGTGATCGCAGCCGGGATCCGCCCCAATGCCGAGATCGGTCTTCGTGCCGGTCTTACCGTCGAGCGCGCCATTGTCGTCGACAATCATATGCGCTCAGTGGATGATGCGAATGTCTATGCCGTGGGCGAGTGCGCCCAGCACCGCGGCCAGGTATATGGCCTCGTTGCGCCCCTGTGGGAGCAAGGAAAAGTCTTCGCCGACCATATCACGCAGCGCAATCTCGATGCCGCCTATTATGGCTCCAAACTCGCGACTAAGCTGAAGGTCATGGGTGTCGAACTCGCATCCATGGGAATCACGGAGCCGCTCGACGGCGATGAAGTAATCCAATTCACCGAGCCAAAGAAAGGTACCTACAAAAAACTGATCGTGCGCGCTGGCCGCCTCGTTGGAGGCATCCTCATGGGTGACATCTCGAAGGCTGCATATCTGATACAAGCGTTTGATCGCGACGCCCCGCTACCGGAGGAGCGTCTATCGCTGCTCTTCGACTTCGGCGCGCCGAGCCAGAAGATCACAATCGACGAAATGCCGGCCGATATGCAGATCTGCAACTGCAATGGCGTCACCAAGGCGGCGCTTGGCGCCTGCGTCGCCGCAGGCAATCGCACGACCAAGGCGGCCATGGACGCGACCCGCGCCGGCAAGGGCTGCGGCTCCTGCAAGAACCTCGTCGCCGAAGTTGTCCTATGGTTTTGCGGCGGCGAGGTCGAGGAGGACCCGTCGGTCCATTACTACGTCCCAGGCGTGCCATTCACCAAGCCGCAACTCATCGCGGCGGCCCGCGAACAAGGCCTTAAGTCAGTATCGTCCGTGTTCAAGGCGCTCGCGGGCGGCCTGGAGGATGCCGCCAGCAAGCCGGCGCTCGCCTCCCTGCTCGCGACGATTTGGAACGATGAGTATGAGGATGAACGCGACGCCCGCTTCATCAATGACCGCGTTCATGGCAATATCCAAAAAGACGGCACTTTCTCGGTCATACCGGAGATGCCAGGAGGCGTGTGCACGCCCGATGAATTGAAGCGCATCGCGGAGGTCGCCGTCAAATACGAGGTTCCTCTGGTCAAGCTGACCGGCGGCCAGCGTATTGATCTCCTAGGTATCCCCAAGGATCGGCTGCCGGCGGTGTGGAGCGAGCTTGGAATGCCCGCCGGGTCAGCTTGGGGCAAGAGCTATCGGACCTGCAAGAGCTGCGTTGGCACGGATTATTGCCGCTTCGGTCTCGGCGACAGCATGGGGCTCGCCTACAAGATCGAACGACGGTTCCGGGGGATCGACAGCCCGGCAAAGCTGAAACTCGCGGCTGCGGGCTGCCCGCGCAACTGCTCCGAAGCCCTGATCAAGGATGTCGGATTTGTCGCGATCGGCGATGGCAAATGGGAGATCTATATCGGTGGCGCCGGCGGCTCGCATGTCCGCAAGGGCGACCTCATGTGCACGGTGAACAGCGACGAAAGCGCGATCGCCTTAGGCGGCCGGTTCATGCAGTTCTACCGCGAGAACGCCAAATGGCGCGAACGCACCTACGATTTCGTCACCCGGATTGGCATCGAACGCATTCGCGCTGTCGTCGTGGAGGACTGCGAAGGACTCGGCGCCGCTCTCGACGCGGCGATGCAGGCTTCTGTCGATGCCGCCTATGATCCCTGGAAGGAGGCGACCGCTCCTAAGACCGTGAACCAGTTCGCTTCGGTCATCCCAGCAATGGAGGTGTAGGATGGCGCGCCAAATTATGATCGGCAGTTTGGACCAAATCCCAAAGGGGGAGGCCAGAATCTTCGAAGTGAACGGTTTACGCATCGCCGTCTACTGCACCTATACCGGCGAGGTGTTCGCGACGCAGCCCGATTGCCCGCATCGGGGGGGACCGCTGGCTGACGGCCTCATCGGTGGAACAACCGTCCGGTGTCCGCTTCACGATCGCTCGTTTGATCTGCGGACAGGAAAGAATTTGAGCGGCGATTGCACCGATGTTCGTACCTATCCTGTCGTTCAAACGGAAGATGGCGGCATCGTACTGCAGATTGAGTTTTAGGAGCCGATCCGGCGCATCCCGAAGGGCCGGGCAACGTGTTGGATTGAGTGGCCAGCGCGCGACCCCGCTCCGCGCAAAGCGGCGAGGCGCAAACCGGAAAATCCTCCTGCGAAATCCTCGAAACACTTTTTTGCCCGCCGTGATCGGCAGCAATAGAGTGCTGCGGTTCACTGGCGGCTTGCAGTTTTGCGGCGCACCATTAATACTGGCCGAGCGATTCCGGCACTCGGACCATCGAACGTGACCATTTCCGCCGCCATCCATCATATCACCCACTATAAGTACGACCGGCCGGTCGTCCTTGAGCCGCAGACCATCAGGCTGCGCCCTGCACCGCACTGCCGCACCAAAATCCCCGCCTATTCGCTGAAGGTGACGCCAGCAGAACATTTCGTGAACTGGCAGCAGGACCCGCATGGCAATTGGCAAGCGCGGTTCGTCTTTCCGGAGAAAGTGACCGAGTTCAAGATCGAGGTCGATCTGACCGCCGAACTTGCGGTCATCAACCCTTTCGACTTTTTCATCGAGCCCTATGCCGAGCAATTTCCCTTCGCCCATGACCCCGAATTGAAGGTGCAGCTCGCGCCCTACCTCGATGCCGAACCGCTTGGCCCGCGGCTTGCGGCCTATATCGCGGGCTTGCCCAAGGGCCCCATCCACGTTGTTGATTTTCTCGTGGATCTCAATACGGCGTTGCGGAAGGCGATCCGCTATTTGATCCGGATGGAGCCAGGCGTCCAGACGCCGGAGGAAACCCTGGAGCTTGGCTCCGGCTCCTGCCGCGATTCGGCCTGGGCGCTCGTCCAGATCCTGCGCCATCTAGGCTTAGCTGCGCGCTTCGTCTCGGGCTATCTCATTCAATTGCGCGCCGACATCGAGCCGGTGGACGGGCCGAAAGGCACCCAAAAGGATTTTACCGATCTGCACGCCTGGGCCGAGGTTTATCTGCCCGGCGCCGGCTGGATCGGGATGGACGCGACCTCGGGAATGCTCTGCGGCGAGGGGCATTTGCCGGTCGCCGCGACGCCCCATTATCGCTCCGCCGCGCCGATTTCCGGGCTGGTCGAGCCAGCCAATGTCGATTTTCATTTCGATATGCGGGTTACCCGCGTTGGAGAGGCGCCCCGGATCACTTTGCCTTTTTCGGAGTCCGCCTGGGCGAAGCTCGACGCACTTGGCGAACAAATCGATGCCGATCTCGTCCGCGACGACGTCCGCCTGACGATGGGCGGCGAGCCGACTTTCGTCTCGATCGACGACTTCGAATCGGAGGAATGGAACACCGCCGCCGTCGGACCAACGAAACGCACCTTCGCCGACAAATTCATCCGCCGCTTGCAGGCACGCTTCGCGCCGGGCGGCATG
>JALZAY010000024.1 GCA_030948025.1 Pseudomonadota bacterium | reverse complement strand
GCGGCAATGCGTTAAAATTTTATGCCTCGGTCCGGCTCGACATCCGCAGGATCGGATCAATCAAGGACCACGACGAAGTCACCGGAAATCAAACGCGCGTCAAGGTCGTGAAGAACAAGCTCGCGCCACCGTTTAAACAGGTCGAATTCGATATCATGTACGGCGAGGGCATATCCAAGACGGGCGAACTTATCGATCTTGGCGTCAAGGCTGGCGTCGTCGAAAAATCCGGGGCCTGGTTCTCCTACGATAGCCAGCGGCTCGGCCAAGGCCGGGAAAATGCAAAGAATTTTCTCAAGGCCAATCCGCAGATTGCCGAACGGATCGAGCAAGAAATTCGCGAAAACTCCGGGCTTATCGCCGACCGCCTTCTCGACCAGTCCGGCGTGAGCGGCCCCGCCGAGGAGACCGGAAGTTAAAAATTGAGCCGTGCTGATTTGCGTTGGCGCTGTTCATGATGTCCTTCGCGCCTGGCCGGGGTTCGTCCGGCGGCGCTGCATTGGTTTTCCGGGGGGCTTTGTCCCCCGGAATCCGCTGACGGTGGGTCGGCGAGCGCGGCCTTCGGAAAATACCTTGTCGGAGCACGCTATGCCCAACATACTCTCGAACGGAAAATGCTTTAAGGGACACCTCAGTTACCCTTCGACAGCAGCGCCGGAGCTTGCGCTCGTATCGTAGGCTAGGCGCGGATTGGCTATCGCGGGCTAAGCGCTCTGTTGCCTTTTTGGGTGGCCGGCACCGCCGTGCCGGCCCAACGGTCAGGATTGAGACTACGGGTGTGACGAAATGAACGGCGTCAGCGAGATTCGGTCGGCCTTTCTCGATTTCTTCAAAAAGAATGAACATGAGATCGTGGCTTCTTCGCCGCTCGTGCCGCAAAATGACCCAACCCTCATGTTCACCAACGCCGGAATGGTTCCGTTCAAGAACCTTTTTACCGGCCTCGAAAAGCGTGCCTATACACGCGCGGCAACCGCGCAGAAATGCGTCCGTGCGGGCGGAAAACACAATGATCTCGACAATGTCGGTTATACGGCGCGCCACCACACTTTTTTTGAAATGCTGGGTAATTTTTCCTTCGGCAACTATTTTAAGCCGCTCGCCATCGAACTCGCCTGGAAATTGATGACTCGCGAATTCGGTCTGCAAAAAGATCGTCTTCTCGTCACGGTTTACCACCACGACGATGAAGCCTATGAGTTGTGGAAGAAGATCGCTGGGTTTCCGGACTCCAAGATCATCCGCATCGGAACCACCGATAATTTTTGGGCAATGGGCGATACTGGTCCATGCGGTCCTTGCTCCGAGATTTTCTACGATCAGGGCGACAAACTCCAAGGCGGTCCGCCGGGCAGCTCGGACGCCGACGGCGACCGTTTTCTCGAATTTTGGAACCTCGTCTTCATGCAATTCGAGCAGGTCTCGCCTGACCAGCGCATCGATTTGCCGCGGCCATCGATCGATACCGGCATGGGGCTTGAACGTATCGCCGCGCTCCTGCAAGGTGTTACGTCCAATTACGATACAGACCTCATGCGGACCTTGATCGTCGCTGTCGCTTCGGCGACCGGCGTCGATCCGGACGGCCCCCAAAAGGCGAGCCACAGGGTCATCGCCGACCATCTGCGCGCGGCCGCTTTCCTTGTCGCGGACGGCGTCTTGCCGTCGAACGAGGGCCGCGGCTATGTGCTGCGCCGAATCATGCGGCGAGCTATGCGCCACGCCCAAATGCTTGGCGCGAAAGAACCCTTGATGTGGCGTCTCGTGCCGGTCTTTTCACGGGAAATGGGCCTGGCCTACCCCGAGCTTTTGCGCGCCGAGCCGCTCATCATCGAAACCCTTCGCCTCGAAGAGACCCGGTTCCGCGACACGCTTGCGCGTGGCCTGTCGATCCTTGACGACGCAACCCGCGATCTCCCGCAAGGCGGCACCCTGCCTGGAGGCGTCGCGTTCAAACTCTACGACACTTACGGTTTTCCGCTCGATCTAACGCAGGACGCCTTGCGCGCGCGCGCGCTTCATGTGGACGTCGAAGGATTCGAGGCAGCGATGGAGCGCCAGCGCCGCGAGGCGCGCAAGGCCTGGGCCGGTTCCGGCGAATTGGCGACCGAGGCTTTATGGTTCGCCGTCAAGGAGAAAACCGGAGCAACGGAATTTTTGGGCTACGACATGGAGTGCGCGGAGGGGCTTGTCGCCGCGATCCTCAAGGACGGTAAGGAAGTCGAGATTCTCGGCCCAGGCGAAACCGGAGCCGTCATCCTCAATCAGACGCCTTTCTATGGCGAATCCGGCGGCCAAGTCGGCGACACCGGCGTCATGCGTGCAAGCGGTGTTCGCTTCCGTGTCGACAATACCCAGAAGAAACTCGGCAGTCTGTTTGTTCACGAAGGATTGGTCGAGGAAGGCGAGGTCCGCCTCGGGCTTGCCCTTGAGCTGGTTGTCAATCACGAACGCCGGCAGGCGGTTCGCGCCAATCATTCGGCGACACATCTTCTGCACGAGGCGCTCCGCCAAGTGCTCGGCGAACATGTGGCGCAAAAAGGCTCGCTCGTTGCTCCTGGCCGGCTGCGTTTCGATTTTACCCATCAAAAACCGATCAGCTTGGCTGAGCTCGCCCGCGTCGAGGACATCGCCAATCGCGCCGTGCTGGACAACACTCCTGTCATGACGCACCTGATGGGCATCGACGAGGCCATTGGAACCGGCGCCCGCGCGCTTTTCGGGGAAAAATATGGCGACGAAGTTCGCGTCGTGTCGATGGGCGTTGCGCCCCCCCGAGAGGAGGGTTTGCCAGACTCCTCGACACCGGCTTTTTCAACCGAGCTTTGCGGCGGCACGCATGTTGCGCGCACTGGCGATATCGGGATCATCACGATCGTCTCGGAAACCGCGGTCGCGGCCGGCGTCCGGCGCATCGAAGCCAAGACGGCGACCGAGGCTCGCCGCCACCTCAACGCGCGCGCTCAAAGACTGCATGACGTAGCCATGCTTTTGAAGGCTCCCGAAGAGGACGCGGCCAAGCGCTTAGCGAGCCTCATCGAGGACAGCCGGAAGCTTGACCGCGAGTTGCGTGAGGCGCGCAAAAAACTGGCAATGGGCGGAGCCGCCTCGGGAAGCGCGCAACCGTTGGAAGAAATAGGCGGAGTTAGATTCTTTTCTCGCGTGGTATCAGGAATCGCGATGAACGATCTTAAAGCGCTTGCCGACGAAGCAAAGCTAAGCGTCGGCTCCGGAGTTGTCGCGATCGTCGGCGTCGACAGCGATGGGAAGGCAGGTATCGTGGTCGGGGTCACACCCGATTTGACAGAGCGCTTCGACGCCGTCCAATTGGTGCGTCCCGCAGCTGCCAAACTTGGCGGCAAGGGCGGCGGCGGCCGCCGCGACATGGCTCAAGCGGGAGGACCGCATAGCGCCGCCGCGGACGCGGCGCTCGCGGCTGTTGGCAACCTGTTGCGGGAAACTGAAAGCGCGGCCTGACGGTCAGGGCAAGCAGGGTCCTCATCACCCAATCCGGTCCCCACGGAAAACCAGAGCGCATAGGCCAAATTCGATGTTCAAAAAGATATTGATCCCAATCGACCTGACCGAATTGACGATCGCAAAACCAGCCCTCGATGCCGCGGTGGAGCTCGCGCTTCAGGCGAAGGGCGCCTTGCGGCTTGTCACGATCGAAACACTGCTGCCCGCGAGTTTCATGGAATATGTGCCGCCCGAATTCGACAAATCGCAAGAAGAGCGCGCCGCGCGCGCGCTTGACGAGATCAGCGCCGGCCTTGCTTTTCCAAAGGAGAGCATGTCGCATACCGTCAGGTTTGGCGGCATTTATGTCGAGATACTGGCCGAAGCTGATGATTGGGGCGCCGATCTTATCGTGGTCGGATCGCATCGGCCTTCCATGTCGACCTATCTTATCGGCTCCAACGCCAAAACGATCGTGCGGCATGCCAAATGTTCGGTGTTGGTCATCCGCACGTAAAGCCAGAATTTTTAAAAATCGGGGCAACCGGGGCGGTCCACGGCCGTTAATCGAGAATTACGACACGGCGATGCGGAAGAACCTGCGGCAACTGGCGTTCGCGTTTGAGCCATGGCCGCGCGGGATGGTGGCGATCCTTCGCCAGGCTCTGCCGCGAGCGCGCTATGATGCGAGGTTAGTGCGTAGACCGACGCGTCTGGCGCCTGCCCCAACGAAAGCGAATGATCGTGGTGAAACCCTGCGCGGACAGCACGCTCTATCTTCTGCTGGTGCAAAGCTGTCCCATTCACATTCGCGGTGCATCTTCGCTAAGGGAAAGCCCCTATTATCGCGGCTGGCGTTCGATTCTATAGAACCCTTCTGCCACAGGACACCCGCCACGAGAGAGGTATCGACTCATGGCAAGTGAAAACACCGAAACTGACAAGCGTCCAACTGCGGACCCGGCTGAGAACAACGCTTTTTTTCCTTCGCCGTACTCGCTGGAACAGTTTACGTCCGCTAAATCCGATTTGGAAGGAGCGGATTATCCAAACCCCTATCGCGAGGGGAAGTGGAAGGTCCTGATGATTGCGACTGATGAGAGATATCTTCTCATGCAGAACGGCACAATGTTTTCAACGGGAAATCATCCCGTGGAAATGCTGCTTCCGATGTATCACATGAACAAGGCGGGGTTCGACTTTGACGTTGCAACCTTGTCGGGGAATCCGGTCAAGCTGGAACTCTGGGCATTGCCGACGGAAGATGAAGCGATTCAAAGCGTGTACCAGAAATACTTAAACAAGCTTAAGAGCCCCCTATGTCATCCTCTCTATGCCATGGACCGGCATCGTTACTGTCGGCGTCGATAGGTGAGAAAAAGGACGACTTCCTCTACAAGGGCGATAAGATCTGTGTCTTTCCAGACGCCATTGATAAGAAGAATCCTGATATCGGGTATATGCCTGGCCCGATGCCATGGTTTATTGGTGAAAAGCTGAGGGAGCTTGGGGTAGAAATCGTAAATAGCGACATCACCGGAAAGACTATACGGGATAGGAAGCTCATTACGGGTGATAGCCCATTTGCGTCCAATAACGTTGGCGAAGCCGCTGTTCAGGCATGGAAGAGGTGGGACTTGCCAGCTGAGCCGGCGCGGGTGAGATGGTAGAGGTCGGGTGCCGGTCGTAGGTTGACCAACGGGATTGGTGCGGGCGGCCGGAGTCGAACCGGCACTCTGTCGCCAGAACTGGATTTTGAGTCCAGCGCGTCTACCAGTTCCGCCACGCCCGCAGGGAACCGCGAGTTCTTCGCATACCAGCTGCGGCGCGACTCTTTTGCGGCTCTCAATCGCGCCTATCTGCCACGACTCCGAACGTCAAGTCCAGCGGAACCCCGCGGGCGGAACTCCGGTGTGGACATCGTTTATTCCGCCGCGAGTTTCACCGGCGCCGGCCCCGCGCGGAACTGCTCTAGCAGACCCTGCTCCTCGGCTTTGGCGGCCTTCAAATGCTTTGTTTTCACATGGCCGTAGCCGCGGATTTTTTCCGGAATCGAGGCAAGCGCGACCGCTATCGCATGATTGTCCGGCGATAGATTGGCCAAAATTTCCTCGATCAAAATTTCATAATCCGTAATCAGCTTGCGCTCGATGCGGCGCTCCTTCGGATAGCCGAACACATCGAACCGCGTTCCGCGCAACCCTTTCAGCGCGGCGAGCAAACGGAAAGCCGGCATGATCCACGGCCCGAAACTGGATTTGACGGCCTCGCCCTGCGCGTTCTTGCGGCCAAGAAATGGCGGGGCGAGATGAAATTCGAGGCGGGGATCGCCCTCGAACGACCCGCCGATCTGCTTTGCGAACGATCCGTCGCCATAAAGCCTTGCGACCTCATATTCGTCCTTAATCGCGAGCAGCTTAAAGTAATAGCGCGCCGCGGCCTCGGCGAGATCATGCCTGCCCGGCACCTTCGCCCGCTCGGCTTCGTCGACACGCTTCACATAAGTCAAATAGCGCCTCGCATAGGCTTCATCTTGATATGCCGTAAGGAAGGAGAAGCGCCTCTCAATCAACTCCTCGAGGGATCGCGATTGCCGTTGCGTCGCGGTGTTTCGGCGCAAAGGCGCGGCAATAGCTTCCACCGCGGCGGAATTGGCGGCTTCGCGGCGGCCCCATAAAAACGCCGCCTGGTTCATCTCGACGGCTTCCCCATTGAGGCCGATGGCATGCAGGAGCGACGCATCGTCGAGCGGCACGAGGCCTTTTTGCCAGGCGTAGCCGAGCATGAACATATTCGCGGCGATCGAATTGCCGAGCAAGGCGGTTGCGACGCCGGTTGCGTCGATAAAGTTGACGTGTTCCCCCGCGGCCTGGCGTATCGCCCGTTTGATGGCCTCCGGGTGGAGCGAAAAATCGGGATCATGGGTGAAATCGCCGGGGAAAATTTCCGCCGTGTTCACGACAACCCCAGTCTCGTCCTTGCGCACGGCGGCGAGCACCTTCTTCGTGCCGGAGACGACGAGATCGCAGCCGAGCACAAGATCGGCTTCGCCGGCGGCCACCCGGATCGCGTGAATATCGCCGGGCTTGGCGCCGATCTTGACATGGCTGTAGACGGCGCCGCCCTTTTGCGCCAAGCCGGCCATGTCGATCGAGCCGCAACCCTTGCCTTCGAGATGCGCCGCCATGCCCAAAATGGCGCCTATGGTGACGACGCCGGTGCCGCCCACCCCCGTCACGAGAATCCCACAGGGCTTGGCGCCGATTGCCCGGACAAGGGGCCGCGGCAGGTCGGGAAAATCCTGCTGTTGTTTGATCTCGGCCTTCCTTGGGCGGGCGCCATGCACCGTAACCAAGGCCGGGCAGAAGCCATCGAGGCAGGAAAAATCCTTGTTGCAGCTCGACTGGTCGATCACCCGCTTGCGGCCGAACTCGGTTTCGAGCGGCTGGACCGAAACGCAATTGGATTTCACCCCGCAATCGCCGCAGCCTTCGCACACAAGTTCGTTGATGATCACGCGACGGTCTGGGTCCTGCATCTCTCCCTTCTTGCGGCGGCGGCGTTTCTCCGCCGCGCAAGTCTGATCGTAAATGAGCACGGTTACGCCGGGAACCGCGGCAAGCTCGCGCTGCACGCCGTCGAGTTCGCGACGGCCCTTGACGGTCAGCCCTTCCGGCCATCGCGTAGCGGCAGGATATTTGTTCGGCTCGTCGGTGACGACGACGATGCGCTTTACGTTTTCGGCGGCGGCCTGGCGCGCAATCATTTCGACGGTCAGTCCGCCCTCAAGGCGCTGGCCGCCGGTCATCGCCACCGCGTCGTTGAAAAGAATCTTGTAGGTGATGTTGACGCCGGAGGCGACGGCGAAGCGGAGCGCGAGGATGCCGGAATGATCGTAGGTGCCGTCGCCGAGGTTCTGAAACACATGCGCCCGTTTCGAGAAAGGCGCCTCGCCGATCCAGTTCGCCCCTTCGCCGCCCATCTGGGCAAAGCCCTCGGTGAAACGGTCCATCCATTGGACCATGTAATGGCAGCCGATCCCGGCATAGGCGCGCATGCCATCGGGCACTTTTGTCGACGTGTTGTGTGGGCAGCCGGAACAAAAATAAGGGGTGCGGGTGGCAACCTCCCCGGCCATGGCGAGCGCGGCCTGCGCGCGTTCGAGCTTGCGCACCCGCTGTTCGAGATCCTCGCCACTGGTGAACCGCAACAGGCGGCGGCCGATTGCAATCGCGATGTCATTGGCGTCGAGCGCGCCGGTGACTGGAAACAGCCAGTTCCCGTCTTCGTCCTTCTTGCCGACGCAGACCGGTTGGCTCGGCGAGCCGTAAAGCTCCTCGCGCAGCTGGACTTCGATCAGCGATCGTTTTTCCTCGACGACGATAATCAGTTCGAGCCCGCGCGCGAAATCACGAAGACCCAACGGCTCGATCGGCCATGTGCAAGCGAGTTTCATGACCCGCAAACCGAGCCGGTTCGCCGCGATCTCGTCGATCCCGAGGTCGTCCATCGCCTGACGCACGTCGAGATAGGATTTTCCCGCCGTGATCACGCCGATTTTCGCGTTGGAACCGCCGGACGTGATGATTTTGTTCAAGCGATTGGCGCGGAGCCAGGCGAGCATGGCGTCGCGCTTGAAATTCTGCAGGCGCTTCTCTTGATCGAGGACAGTGTCGTCCGCGCGAATATTGAGGCCGCCGGGGGGCATGACGAAGCCGGTTGGAACGAGCGGCCTCACGCGATCGAGCGAGACGTCGGCCGAGCCGGTCGATTCAACAGTATCCTTCAAGCATTTGAGGCCGACCCAGGCGCCGGTGAAACGGCTCATCGCATAGCCGTAAAGCCCGTAATCGACGATCTCCTGCACTCCCGCCGGCGACAGGACCGGCATCATTACGTTGACGAAGTTGAACTCGGATTGATGCGCGGTCGTCGAGGATTCGGCGGTGTGATCGTCGCCCATGAGGGCAAGCACGCCGCCGTATTTCGAGGTGCCCGCGAGATTGGCGTGGCGGAGGACATCGCCGCTGCGATCGACGCCCGGGCCCTTGCCGTACCAGAGCGCGAAGACGCCGTCGTACTTGCCCTCTCCGCGCATCTCGGCCTGTTGCGCCCCCCATATGGCGGTCGCGGCGAGATCCTCGTTGAGGCCCGGCTGAAACAGGATGCCGGCGGCATCGAGCGGTCGCTTGGCGCGCAAGAAATTCAGGTCGAGACCGCCGAGCGGCGAGCCGCGATAGCCCGAGATGAATCCGGCCGTGGCAAGTCCATTGCGCCGGTCGAATTCCTTCTGCATGAGGAGGAGCCTGACGATCGCCTGCGGACCGGAGACAAAGATTCGCCGCTTCGTCAGATCGTATTTGTCGTCGAGCGAAGTGGAGTTCAGGTCCTGGGGGAGATCAACCGGACCGTTCACCGCGTCCGCCATCGCTTTCGTCTCCTGCCGGACGCTTGCGCCCAGCGAAGCGGCGTCCGCCGCCGCAACTCCGTGAATATAGGCGGGTTGGGCCCGTTTTCCAAGGTTTGACTGGCTTTTCCACTAGAGAACGGCTTCATCTTGTCTTATCGCGCAAGCGAAAAGAGCCCTTACGCCGGCTCACGCGCTTTCATCCGCCTATAGCTATAGGCGGCTGCGCCGCTCGCGTCTTCGCCTTGCGCCGCGAGCACGGCGACTTTTAAGACCTTATCATGCTGCGGCGAAAGGTGGCACACGGGGTCCGCTTGCCGCGCATCGCCGGTAAGCGCCAGCGCCTGGCAGCGGCAGCCGCCAAAGTCGATTGTTTTGCGCGGGCAGGAGCGGCAAGGCTCCCGCATCCAATCCGTCCCCCGGAACGCATTGAAAGCGGGCGAATTTGTCCAGATGTCCTCGATCGAATGATCGCGCACATTCCAGAAAACCAGATCTGGAATGGTTTCCGCCGCGTGGCAAGGCAGCGCTTTGCCCGAGGGAGTAATATTTAACCCGCGTTTGGCCCATCCGCCCATGCAGGCCTTCGGATAACGGGCGTGATAATCGGGGATCACATGGTCGATGACGATTACCCCGGCATAAGTCTTTTTGAGCGCTTCGACCTCCGCGATTGCCGCTTCTGCTTCGGCCCGCGCAGGCATGAGCGCGGCGCGGTTGAGCATTCCCCAGCCGTAATATTGCGTATGTGCGATTTCGACCCGGCGTGCGCCGAGCGCGACGGCGAGCCGGACCATATCGCCCGCGCGGAAAATATTGACGCGGTGAATGACGGCGTTCACGGTGAGCGGCAGGCCCGCTTGCGTGATCCATTCCGCGACCGCCTGTTTACGGGCGAAGGCGCCCTTGTAGCCCGCGATCTTGTCCGCCGATGGCGCGTCGGAATCCTGAATCGAAAGCTGCGCGTGGTCGAGCCCGGCATCGGCGAGTTCCTTGATACGATCCTGGGTGAGGCCGATCCCCGAAGTGATGAGATTGGTATAAAGGCCCGCTTTCGCGCAATGCGCGACGATCAGGGCAAGATCGTGCCGGGCCGCCGGTTCGCCGCCGGAAAGATGCGCGTGCAGAACGCCAAGGGCCGCGGCTTGCGAAAAAACCTGCTTCCAGACCCCGGTGCCGAGTTCGTCCTCGCGCGGATCGAGTGCGAGCGGATTGGAACAATAGGGGCAGCCGAGAGGACAGCGATGCGTCAGCTCGGCGAGAAGCGCGACAGGGGCGGCATGTTTCCCTGGCAAGGCGGTCACAAATTCACCATTCGCTTGGCCGCGAGCTCTTCCAGCAACGTTCGCACGTCCATCTCGACCCTTGCACGGTCGGCGGAAAATTGGGCAGCGAGATCATCGACGATCGCCGCGAAGGTGGCGGTTCCGTCGCAGCGTTTCAAAATCTCGACCGCGATGGCATCGGCCTTGATCACGCGTTCGGGCGCAAGCAGCAGCCATTCGCCCCGCGTCTCGTCGTATTTCAACCTAACGCCGCGCGGCAGGCGCGGTTTCCACACGATGTCTGGGTGGCTTGTTCCCGTCATGCCGCTTGACCATGGGTGGCCTCGGATCCCGGCATCCAGGCTCCAGGCGGGACGGCGCGATCGACGTAAGCGCTCCAAAGGGCATCGAGCTGCGCCCAAAGTACCGAGCATTTGAATTCGAGGGCGGCGAGGACGGCATCCTGCTCGGCGCGAGTCGCGGCGTTTTGCTTCACGTAATCGAGGGCGAATTCGCTGTCGCGCTTGGCTTGCACAGGGCGCTGCGAAAAATACGCGAGCGTTTCCTTGCTGACGAAATCATAGTGGGCAAGCATCCCCGCGACACGCTCGTTAATGATGGCGGGCGAAAACAATTCCGTGAGGGACGAGGCGATCGCCTCAAGCAGGCTCCGCGCGCGGCAGAATTCGACATAGGCCTCGACGGCGAAACGCGTGCCCGGCAATATGCCTTGAGTCGAGGTCACATAATCGCGCGAAAAGCCCAGGCTATCGGTGAGCTTCAGCCAGCGCTCGATGCCGCCGTCGCCTTCTTCGCGGCCGTCATGATCCTCGATGCGCTTGCGCCAGTGCCGGCGGTCCCGGACATCTGACATCTTGGTCAGGATCGTCGCATCCTTGATCGGGATCATCGCCTGGTAATAATAGCGGTTGAGCGCCCAGGCCTGCACTTCTTCATATGTGCATTGACCGTTGTGCAGACGGCGGTGAAACCGGTGCAGATTATGATAGCGCTCCGCCCCGGTTTGGCGCAACCGGGCTTCGAGTTCCGCGCTGGTCAGAACCGGTTTGGGGCTGCTCACAGGCAGATCTCCATGCCATCATAGGCGACGTCCCAGCCGGCACGCTCGACGGCTGCGCGTTGCGGCGAACCCTCAATCAGAACCGGGTTCGTATTGTTGATATGAACATAAATCTTGCGGCCGATCGCGCAAGACGCGAGCCGCTCGAGCGAGCCTTTTTCGCCGCTCATCGCCACATGGCCCATGCGCCGGGCGGTTTTCTTGGACAAGCCCAGATTTACCATCTCGTCGTCCGTGAAAGTGGTGCCGTCGAAGAAAACGAGCGCGGCCCCGGCGAGCCTCTTTACTAATCCTTCGTTGATCTCGGCGCAGCCCGGCACGTAGAAAAAGCTCTTGGCGCCGTCGCTCAGCTCGACCCCGACGGTCGCCTCGCTCTCGGCGCCGACCGCGACGTTCTCGCCTTCGAGATAGAGCGGAACTTTTCCCGGCACCGCGAACGGCGTGACCCGGATGCCGAGGCCGGTGTCCGCGGGCGCATCGAGCGCACTCGCGCGCCTATCGACGAGATCCTTGTTCAAAACGCCAAAGATCCCCGCGCCCGTCTGCGCCAAGGTGGCCTGGCTTCCAAAGAGCGCGAAACTTTGTTGCTCGCGGAGAGTCAAAAGCCCAGCGAGATGATCGACGTCGGCATTGGTGACGAAGACGGCCCCGATCGGCGAATGCCTCTTCGCGCCGCGCGGGTGTAGGCACGGCGAAGCGATGATTTGCTGGCGGAGATCCGGCGATGCGTTCAAAAGCAACCACCGCTCGCCATCGGCGCTGATGGCGAGACTAGATTGGCTGCGGGGCTTGACGCGCTTATCGCCGCTCCAGGCAAGCTGGCACACCGGGCAGAGACAGTTCCATTGAGGAACGCCGCCGCCGGCCGCCGAACCCAAGACGAGAATGCGCACGGCGCGCGCCGATCATAAAATTTTAAAGAAGTGGCGAGCCGAGGCCGTCAGATCTCAGCGGAAAGATAGCTCGTCACTTCCATGCCGATGCAGATCTCGGTGATAACGGGAGTCGTCCAAGTCATGTCAGCCTCTGCCTCCATCTTAAGCGTTACGATTAGCTAGGCGCAAACGTTTCCTTATCCAGAACTTTATCTAGCATTGGCCGCCGCCCGGCGCCATACCTTTTTTCAAGGGGTCAGAGCCAGCTGCGTTCCGCCGCCGCCTTGGCCTCGAAAGCTTCGATTTTCGCGGTCTTTTGCAGGGTCAGGCCGGTATCGTCGAGCCCGTTCAAGAGGCAATGTTTGCGGAAAGGGTCGATATCGAAGGTGACGCCGCCGCCATCGGGGCCGCGAATTTCCTGGGCTTCGAGATCGATCGAGAGCGTCGCA
This sequence comes from Pseudomonadota bacterium, assembly GCA_030948025.1. Taxonomy (GTDB): domain Bacteria; phylum Pseudomonadota; class Alphaproteobacteria; order Rhizobiales; family Beijerinckiaceae; genus Methylocapsa. Next base: position 13,320 of record JALZAY010000024.1, on the reverse strand, counting down.
TTGGCGCCGCGCTTGGCGTCATCCATGAGCTTGGCGAGGTTTTCCGGCGAAACAACGACCGGAAGAATACCGTTCTTGAAGCAGTTGTTATAGAAAATATCGGCAAAACTCGTCGAAATAACGCAGCGGATTCCAAAGTCGAGGAGCGCCCAGGGGGCATGCTCGCGCGACGAGCCGCAACCGAAATTAGCTTCCGCGACAAGAATTTTGGCTTCGCGATAGGCCGGCTTGTTCAAGACGAAATCGGGAATTTCGGTTCCATCCTCCTTGTAACGGAGTTCGGCGAAAAGCCCGCTGCCCAAGCCGGTGCGCTTGATAGTTTTCAGATATTGTTTTGGGATGATCATGTCGGTATCGACATTGGTGATGTCGAGCGGCGCCGCGACACCGGTAAGGGATGTGAATTTTTCCATTTTGGCGGGGTCCCACGTTTGTTTGGCGGCCGGAAGTTTGCAGGTTTTCGCGTGGTCTGGAACTTCTGTCAAACGAAGTTCCCCTTATCCTGAGGGTCTTGCAGCCAAAATCGAGCTTGCGCGACATGGCCTTCGAACGAGTTGATCTCGGCACGGACGCAAGCGTCTCGAAGGATGTGCGTCTGAAGCTGCCGTCACACGAATTCACGAAGCACTTTGTCTGGGTTCCTGCACGCCTCAAGCATCCCATTGTACCAAAAAGACAACTGGAGGGCAGGGTCAACGCAACGTTCAAATTCCCTTTTGGCTATTAGATCTTTGACGGTGTCCGGGTAGTTTTTGCCAAGCGCCGACATCTGATGGAAAGGTGTGTGGAATATTTGCAATGCCCGTCTGGCCGTTTCGTGCCCTTCACCGAATGAGCACAGCGTCAGTGTATTGTCGGGGGCCTTATCGATCATGACTACTGGCCGGTTCCGCGAGTCTCGATAATCGGCGAACGCGTTATTCAGATGCACATCGTTGAAACCATATCCCAAGAAAAGTGCCGCGTCGGACCCGTACACGAGACGGTCGAGTTCCGAATAGTATGTCCTGAACGGAAATCGTTGGATTTGAATGGTCTTTCCATACCCAGCGATGATACTCGATGTTGGGAATACGTTTCCTTCGACGGAGTACTGAGAATTGCGGCCAAAGGAATTTTGATGGAAACGCGTGAGATCCTCTCGCCAGTGAATGGCATGGAAGTCATCCCTGCGCTGGTCCATATCAAAATGAACGGAGCCATGAAGGTGGAGGATGCACGGCCAAGTCGCTCTCCACAGAATTCGATCCTGACAAAACACATCGTTATTCCCTAGATCGAAGCCGGTCTCGATTCCTTGAGGAAAAGCGCGATAGAGTAGATCGTCGTAATTTGTTGTCACCAATGCCACATCGAACTCTTCAGCTAACACGGCGAGTAAATTCTTGAGATCGGCGAAATGAGGCGTGGGTTCCTGGCACATTTTCCTAAACTTATTGAGTAGGCTGTCTACCAGACGTTCACCGAGCTGCCTCAACATGTGCTCGTCGATGCGTTTCAATTGACCAATGTGAACCACGTCGGGGAACCGTCGAATGCCGATGAATGCGCCTAGCGGTGCCTGAGCAGAGTGGAGACCTGCCAATGTATAGATCACGTAAAGAATATCTTCAAAATTCTGCTTCCTACGCATATGTAGCATCGCACTAGAAGACAAATGTCTTTCAACTTCCTCGCATATATAGCCATAGAGATTTTTATTCTGGTCATTTGCTAGTAAAAAATCCGGATACGCGGATTTTAGGAAAAAGTTGTTAACCTCCTCAACACAGAGCATGCCAAAGTCAATTGATGAACCGGCTCCAGCGACTATTATCAGCTTTCGCTTAACACTCATCTCCCGCCCCTTTGCGCAAGCAGAAGGCTCTTCCGGGGCGCGCCGAATTTATCAATGTGCCGCATGACCCGGATGGCGTGGAAATTCCCGCCGCCCTCTTGGAAAGACTTAACGGAAGCACTCTGCCAGCGCATAAAATCCACAAAGTCGAGTTGAGGAGTGATCCTACTTCATAGTGTTACAGTGACCGTCCATTGGTGCCGCGCGATTGCGCCACCTTGCGGCGGCCGCCGGATCATGTGAAGAATCGCGGCGATGGTCGCCAGTGGGGGAGATTGCCATGACGAGTTTACAATCAATAGAGCATTTCGTCGTTCTGATGCTGGAAAATCGCTCCTTCGACAATCTGCTCGGAGGTCTCTACCCGAAATCGAAGGATTTCGACGGCGTGGACGGAAGCGAATCCAACACGGACCGTTCGGGCAAGGTCTGGCCTCTGACCGAGACGCCGGGCGGTGACGTGGCCGGTTTGTCCGTCCCAAATCCCGATCCCGGGGAACTCTGGCAGGACATCAATGTGCAGATTTTCGGTTTCGGCCAGCTGCACGAGGACGAACCCTACCCGCCGCGCGATGGCGCCGTCGCCGATATGAGCGGCTTCGTCGATAGTTATATGGACCCTAGGCGTCCGTCGCGCGGCGGAAACGATGCCCGGCAGATCATGAGCCGGTACAAGCCAGATCGGGATGTGCCGGCGCTGGCGACGCTGGCGCGCCAATTCGCGGTCTGCGATTCATGGTTCGCCTCCGCGCCCTGCCAGACGTGGCCGAACAGATTTTTCGTGCATACGGGAACGGCCGATGGTTACGAGAACAATAACCCCAAAGCGCTGTTTTTCAAGATGCCGACGGTGTTCGACTCCTTCGAAAGGGCGCCATCAAAGCCCAGCTGGGCGCTTTACCACCACGACCTTCCGCAGACGTTGACACTGTCGGAGCTTATTCAAAAAGCACAGAATTTCCACATGTTCGATACCTTCCTGCGACACGCGCGTGAAGGCGTTTTGCCGAATTATTCCTTCATCGAGCCGCGTTATTATTCGGACATACGCTTGTTTCCGCCACAGATCAATTTGCCCAACGATATGCATCCGCCGCATGTCGTTTGCTTTGGCGACCAGCTCGTCGCCACCGTGTACAATGCGTTGCGCGGCAATGTTGAAGCGTGGAAGAAGACGATGCTCGTCATCATTTTCGACGAACATGGCGGCTGTTACGATCATGTGCCGCCGCCCAAGGCGGTTCCGCCGGCTTCGGTTGTGGGAGACAATCCCAATCGTTTCGCCTTTGATCGTTACGGCGTTCGCATTCCCGCCGTGATCGCCTCGCCCTATATTCAGCCCGGCACGATTCTGCGGCCGAGCGACAATTACCCCGAGGACGGCGCGACGCCTTTCGACCACGCCTCGGTGATCAATACGCTGCGTCACCGCTTCGAACTTGGCGATCCCCTGACCGCGCGGGTGCAGGCGGCACCCACGCTGGAGCGTGTCCTGAACTTGGACGCGCCGGAGAATTTGGGGCCGGAGACGATCGCCGCCTCGGATTGCAAGGTCGGTCCGTTGTACAAGTTCAACTCCCTGCTTGAGAGGTGGAACGATTTCCAGGCGAGCCTGCACGACATGGCGCGCAAATTGCGGACCACTGACCATGGTCGCGCCCAAGTCTTCCTCGACCGTCATGTCACGCAGTCCGACGCGCACCAGCCCGACGGAGTGAACAGTGATTTCGGCGCGATTTGGCGGCGCGGGAGGTACCTCGCTCTGAAGATTTTTTTCGGCGGGAGGCGATGATTTTCGTGCGGACTTTGCGGCCTGTCCTCGCTCGATGGATCGCTTGCCGGATCTTCAGAAGGGCCGCCGTGACCGGCCAGAAACTTACCCTGTCACATTCGCTGGGCACGCACTCGCCGGGAACGCTGATCCTGTTTTGATCCGCGCGACTTTGTCCGATGGAAAGCAATAAACGTGGCAAGGCAAGGGTAGCCAAGCGCGTGCCAAGTTGCTAGAGCATTTCCAACCGATTTTAAGACCCGGTTGCCTTGAAATGGTTCAAGAAACCGCCCATCACCACGTCGGGTCACCCATGCGCAACGGCGCTGTTACGCGAAAAACCAAGGAAACCGGCATCGAGGTCAGCGTCGATCTCGACGGCACCGGCCTGGCCAGAATTGCGACCGGGATCGGCTTTTTCGACCATATGCTTGAACAACTTGCGCGCCACTCGTTGATTGATATCGAAATCCGCGCGACGGGCGATCTTCATATCGATCAGCATCATACGGTCGAGGATACCGGCATAGCGCTCGGTCAAGCGGTGCGCCAGGCCTTGGGCGACATGGCCGGAATCGCCCGTTTCTCGGATGTGCTTCTGCCGATGGACGAGACCTTGACAAGGGTTGCGGTGGATATTTCCGGCCGGCCTTTTCTGGTCTTCCGGACAAAATTCGCGCAACCTAAAATAGGCGCCTTCGATAGCGAACTCGTGCGTGAGTTTTTCCAGGCCTTCGCCACCCATGCCGCGATGAATATTCACGTCGAAACTTTATATGGCGAAAATGCGCATCATATCGCCGAATCTTCGTTCAAGGGCTTGGCCCGCGCGTTGCGCGCCGCGGTCGAGCTAGATCATCGCCAAAGGGGCGCGATTCCATCAACCAAGGGTTTACTGTCCTGCTAGCGGTTTCGAAGGAGCCTAACCATGGCCTTCTACTCGGTTCATATCCAGGGCGATGGGCCCCAATCCGTTGCCGAGGCGGCGTTCGTGCGGCAGTCCTTCAGCTGGAAGGCGTTCTTTTTTGGCCCGCTTTGGCTATTACTTCACCGGCTTTGGGCCGGTCTCGCACTTTGGGCCGCCGGTTATTCAGTCCTGATCGCCGCCTCTCTCACTGTTGTTTCGGCCGGGGCGGGCCTCTTCATAGCCTTGACTTTGCAAATGCTGCTCGGTCTCGAAGCCAACCGGCTCCTCGAGGCAAAACTCGCGACACAAGGGTATCGTCTCGTCGAAATCATTGCGGCGCCTGCCCGCGACGAAGCGGAAATCGCTTTCTACCGCCAATCCGAAGCGCCGGACGGCCCGTTCGCGGATATCGCGTCCGGTGCGCGAGGCGGCGCCGGTTCGTGAGGGCGTGCTCGTGAATGTCGCCATCGTCGATTACGGCTCGGGCAATCTCCACTCCGCCCGGAAGGCTTTCGAACGGGCCGCGCGCGAAGCGGGCCTTTCCGGAACAATCAATGTCACGCGCGATCCAGACGACGTATTCCGCGCGGATCGCATCGTTTTGCCCGGCGTCGGCGCGTTCGCCGATTGCCGGCGCGGCCTCGACGCCGTGCCGGGAATGATCGCGGCCATGACCGGGGCGGTGTGCGAAAAGGCGCGTCCGTTCCTCGGGATTTGCGTCGGCATGCAATTGCTGGCCACGCGGGGACTTGAATATCAAACGACGCCCGGCCTCGGCTGGATCGGCGGCGACGTCGCGCCAATCGATTCGCAAGGAGGACGCTTGCGCATCCCGCACATGGGCTGGAACACGCTTCACGCGGCAAGCGCGCATCCGCTTCTCGCCGGGATCCCGGCCGGGGAAGATGGCTTGCACGCCTATTTCGTGCACTCCTATGCGTTCAGGCCTTCGCGCCAAGAGTATGTCATAGCGGCGACCGATTACGGCGGTCCAATCGCCGCCTTGATCGGACGCGAAAATATCGCCGGAACTCAGTTCCATCCGGAAAAGAGTCAGGCGCTCGGCCTCGCGCTGATCGCCAATTTTCTCAGGTGGCGGCCGTGATTCTGTTTCCGGCGATCGATCTCAAGCAGGGCAATTGTGTGCGCCTCCAACGAGGCGACATGACAAAGGCCACGATCTTCAACGAGGACCCCGCCGCCCAGGCCCTGGCGTTCGCGCGCCAAGGGTTCGAATACCTCCATGTCGTCGATCTCGACGGCGCCTTCGCCGGGCGCCCGCTGAACGCGGCCGCGGTCGAGGCAATTCTCGCGACGGTCAAAATCCCGCTCCAGCTCGGCGGCGGGATTAGAGACATCGGCGGCATCGAAGCCTGGCTCGCCAAAGGCGTCGCGCGGGTCATCCTAGGAACGCAGGCGGTCCGCGATCCCGACTTCGTCCGGCGGGCGGCGCGGCTCTATCCCGGCCGCATAGCTGTTGGAATTGACGCGCGCGACGGCAAGGTAGCGGTCGAAGGCTGGGCCAAAACTTCGTCGTTCACGGTAGCCGAGATCGGCAAAAGATTCGAGGATGCGGGAGTAGCCGCGATCGTGTATACCGACATTTCGCGTGACGGGGTTCTCAGGGGGTTGAACATCGAGGCAACATTGGCGCTCGCCGATGCGCTAAAAATTCCGGTGATCGCCTCAGGCGGCCTCGCCTCGCTCGCCGACGTGGAGCGATTGTTGATGCTGGACTGTGCGAAACTCGAAGGCGCGATCGCCGGGCGGGCGCTCTACGACGGGCGGCTCGACCCCGCAGAAGCACTGTCGCTCGTCAGGCGGGCCAAAGCCCCGGCATGATCGCGCGAAACCTGGCGGGAAACCATGGGCAGGCGCCATCCTTAGACCCTAATTCCGGGGGTAGGTATGTGTTCAATCGCGAGGAAGCCGTGCGGTGCACTGGTCGAACGCGCGAACAACAAACAAGGCGAACGTGTTAGGGAGAGTGCTGCATGTCTAAACTAAAATTTATTACGGTTGCCTTAGCAGGTGGTCTTTTAACGTCGGCCTGCCAGTCGACTGCTTCAATTGTTGGAAGCAAGGAAGACCAGCTTGCCGCCGCGGGCTTCACCTTGCAGCCGGCCAATACGCCTGCAAGGCTCGCCGCACTCAAGTCGCTGCCTCCGCACAAGTTCGTACAACAGGTCAAAGGCAATAGCGTCGTTTATCTCTACGGCGATCCGACCATCTGCAAATGTGTGTATTTCGGAAACCAGCAATCCTACGGCACCTATCGAGCCATGGTGTTTCAACAGCAGATCGCCAACGAACAGCAGGTGACGGCCATGATGCAGCAGAACGCCGCCTTCGACTTCGGCCCGTGGGGACCTGGTTTCGGCTACTGATGGGCGTTGGTGCAAGCTCCATTATGCCGGCACGCATGGGATAGCGCGCTTTCTGTCTCGGCGCGGGATCCTTTTCAAAAAGTCTGCAACGTCTTGGGATCATGCTCTAGTAACGGCTAGGCCGTACTCAAATATGGGGCCAAGATGATCACCAGCAGTCGAACAAATGCTTAAATGCCGCGTCATTCCTTGTCTCGACGTGAAGGACGGCCGAGTGGTCAAGGGCGTGAATTTCGTCGATCTGCGCGACACCGGCGATCCGGTCCAATGCGCGCTCGCTTACGACGCGGCGGGCGCCGACGAGCTTTGTTTTCTCGACATCACCGCGAGCCATGAGGACCGCGCGATCATCCTCGATGTCGTTCAGCGCACGGCGGAAGCCTGCTTCATGCCGCTCACCGTCGGCGGCGGCGTGCGCACACTCGACGATATTAGGGAGCTGCTCCTTGCCGGCGCCGACAAGGTGTCGATCATGACCGCTGCCGTGGTCAACCGCGAGATCGTCCGCGAGGCGGCACGAAAGTTCGGCAGCCAATGTATCGTCGTGGCGATCGACGCCAGCCAAACGGCCCCCGGGAAATGGGAAATCTTTACCCATGGCGGACGCAAGGCGACCGGCCTCGATGCCCTTGCCTATGCGCAAGAAGTGGTGACGCTCGGCGCCGGCGAAATTCTATTGACGTCGATGGATCGCGATGGCACCAAACGCGGTTTCGATCTCGCTCTCACCCGCGCCGTCACCCGCGCGGTTTCCGTGCCCGTAATTGCTTCCGGCGGTGTTGGCACGCTCGATCATCTCGTCGAGGGAATTCGCGACGGCGGCGCGAGCGCGGTGCTCGCCGCCTCGATCTTTCACTTCGGCGAATTTACGATCGCGCAAGCCAAGCAGCATATGGCAAGCTTCGGATTGCCGGTGCGGCTCGATCCGAGCCCGCGCGTGCCAGGTGCGAAGCCCCAAGTTGTTCTCGCGGGAATCGCGTCCGCCGACACGGGAACAGACTCATGACGCGCTTCACCCTCGACGATCTCGCCGCGATTATTTCCGCGCGCGCCAATGCGAGTGCCTCGGCGTCCTACACAAAGTCGCTTCTCGATGCAGGCACGGCCAGGGCGGCCAAAAAACTCGGGGAGGAGGCGGTCGAAGTCGTGATCGCCGCCATGGAGCGCGACGCGCAAGCGATCACCCGCGAAAGCGCCGATCTGCTTTATCATTTGCTGGTCGTCTTGCATCAAAACGCCATATCGGTGGCGGATGTTTACGCCGAACTCGAACATCGCACCGGCCAATCCGGCCACGCGGAAAAAGCGGCGCGGCGCGCGGATAGTGCTGTGATCGAGGAATAAGCGGATAGTGCTGTGATCGAGGAATAAATGGACGAACTTGCGGCATCCACCGCGGCGACCCTCTCGCCCTACCATCGTTTCACGAGAGATGAATGGGCGGCCTTGCGCGCCGATACGCCGCTCACTCTGTCGATGGAGGATTTGACCCGGCTGCGGTCGCTCAACGATCCGATCTCGCTGGAGGAAGTCGTAGCGATCTATTTGCCGCTGTCGCGCCTGCTCGCGCTTTATGTCGCGGCGACGCAAGGTCTCTATAAAGCAACCCAGCGATTCCTCGGCGCCGAGGGTGGAAAAGTCCCCTATCTCATCGGCGTCGCCGGTTCGGTCGCGGCCGGCAAATCGACGTTATCGCGGGTCATGCAGACGCTGTTGTCGCGCTGGCCGAACACGCCGAAGGTCGAACTCATCACCACGGATGGGTTTCTTTATCCGAACGCCCGCCTCAAAAGCGAGGGTCTGCTAGAGAAGAAGGGTTTTCCGGAAAGCTACGACGGCACAAAACTGATATGCTTTCTATCCGATGTAAAGGCCGGCAAGCACAATGTCCAAGCGCCGGTCTATTCGCATGTGACTTACGATGTGATCCCCGGCGAGAGCATCATTGTCGATCGCCCGGATATCCTTATCGTCGAGGGCCTGAACGTCCTCTTGCCCAATCGCCCCGCGCGGGATGGACGGGCCATTCCTTTCGTCTCCGATTTCTTCGATTTTTCGGTCTATCTGCACGCTGCGGAAAAAGATCTCGAAAAATGGTTTATCTCCCGCTTCATGCGCCTGCGCGATACCAGTTTCCGCGATCCTCAATCTTATTTCAAGAAATACGCCGGCCTCGACGACATCCAGGCGGAAGCGACCGCGCGCGCCATTTGGACAAGAATCAATCTTCGCAATCTGCGCGAAAACATCCTTCCTACGATGCCCCGCGCGAGCCTCGTGTTGACCAAGCGGCCAAGCCACATCATCGAGGAAGTCGAGCTACGGAAGCTTTAGGGGGTCGCGGCGCTGCTTTTGACCTCAAGCCGGCATATGCGCTTGCTTTTAGACCCGGCGCGTTGCTGCACCGATCCTGGCGAAAACCATCAAACGAGAAAGCCCGGCGCAAATCCTTTGCACCAGAATTCCGCGCCAAAAGAGCCCTTTTGAATCAAGGCGTTAATTTTGGTGCCGATTTCCCGTGTGAGCGCTCCGAATGTAAGGTATGCTTGCATCAGGTCAGCGCGCCTCGTGCCCGGCGAGATCCGCCAATCGCCAAGAAGGAGGAGAATTTTCGTGAGCACAAACTATTCCGGCGCATGCTTTTGCGGAGCCGTCGAAGTAGAGGTGTCCGGACAGCCGGAGGCGATGGGGTATTGCCACTGCCGGTCTTGCAGGTCGTGGTCCGCGTCGCCCGTCAATGCCTTCACGCTCTGGAAGCCGGAAAACGTGAAGGTGACAAAGGGGGCCGATCAGATCGGCGCCTACCACAAGACCGAGACCCACCATCGCCAATTCTGCCGAACCTGTGGCGGACACGTGATGTCGAGACTTCCGGCTTGGGGACTGATTGACGTGTTCTCGGCGACCATCCCAGATTTCCCTTTTCGGCCGCAGCTTCATGTGAACTACGCCGAAACGGTGCTGCCCATGCGCGACGGGCTTCCGAAATTGAAAGACTTTCCTGCCGAATTGGGCGGGTCCGGCGAGATCATTGCCGAATAGAAAGGCTCTGTTGCATTGAAATGCCGCCCGTACAAAATGCCCTTTCCAAAGGCGTCTATCAAAAGACAAACCCCGCGCCTTGCGAAGATGTGATTCTCTCGACCGACATTCGTACCAAAATGATTCACGTGAATCTTTTTGGTACGCGCGCGCAATCATGCGGCAAGAGCCTACTCCGCGGGTTTGAAGGCTATCTCGGTAGGCGTAAAAATCCCCGCGGCAGAAGGCCGCATTTCGATATGGCGCTTGTGGAACTGCGCGAGACTCGCGCGATGCCCTATCGAAACGATCGTCGTTCCGGAAAGTTTTCCGGCAAGGATTTCGTAGATTTCGGCTTCCATCGCTTCGTCCATCGCCGACGTGGCTTCGTCGAGGAAGAGCCAATCGGGCTTGGCCAATATCGCGCGGGCAATCGCAAGGCGCTGCTGCTCGCCGCCGGAAAGCCGCTGCGGCCAATTGTCCTCGACATCGAGTTCGCCGCTGAGATCGCCGAGTTGCGCGGCACGCAGCGCATCGCGTATCGCCGCGTCACCGTAGCGATCGGGGTTTGCCGGATAGGTCACGGCGGCGCGTAACGTCCCGATCGGAATATACGGCCTTTGCGGCAACAGCAGAGTTTTGGCATCGGCGGGAAAGGTGATCGCGCCGCCGGCATAAGGCCATATGCCCGAGATTGCCCGAAAAAAAGTCGATTTGCCGGAACCGGAAGGGCCGGTCAGAACCACCGGCTCGGCTGCGGCAAGCCGCAGGCTCGCGACGCTGACGATCTCGCGGCCGTCCGGAAGCCGCAAATTCAGCGCCTCGATGTCGAGATTTTTCCGCGCGGCTTGCGTATCCGTGCTCGCTTTTGGCGCGAAGCCCGGCGTCCTCGCGTTCTCGATGGCGAGTTCGAAAGACGTCAAACGGTCGAGCACCGCTTTGAATTCGGCGAGGGAGACATAGTAGGTGACAAAAAAAGTCAAGGCCTCGTTGACGTGGAAAAAAGCCCTGGCCGTCTGCGTCATGATACCGAGCGTGATCTTGCCGGCGAAGTAAAAGGGCGCGGCGACGACATAGGGAATGATCGGGCTGAGCTGGCCATAGGACGCCGTGAACGCGGTCAGGTTTTTCCGGCAGGCAATGATCTGGAAATAGTTCTTGACGATCGCGGCAAATCTCGTGATGAGCGAGACTTTTTCCGCCTCTTCGCCGGAGAGCAGCGCGACTTGCTCGGCGTATTCGCGTAATCTCGCGAGCGAAAAGCGGAAATTGGCTTCATAGCGCTGCTGCTCGAAGGACAGGCGGACGAGGGGGCGCCCAATCAAGTGGGTCACGAACGTGCCGACGCCGGCATAGATCAGCGCGACCCAGAACAGAAATCCGGGCAGCGCGATCGTCGTATAGGGCAGGGTGAAGTTGGCGGAAAGATCCCACAGCAGAATCGCGAAGGAAACCAGCGAGCTCAAATTTGAGATCAACAGAATCGAAAAGGAGAAAATGCCATAGCCGACCTGGCCGCCGTCGATGAAACGGTTAATGTCCTCCGAGATGCGTTGATCCGGGTTGTCGGCGGCACCGCCCGCGAGCGACATGCGATAATGGGTGTGCGCGTCGAGCCAGCGGGTGACATAATTGCCGGTGAGCCAGCGCCGCCAGCGAATGATCAAAGTCGATGTTACGACATAGTCGAGGACCGCCGTCGCGACATAGAGAAACGCCCAGGGAGTAAAGACGGTGAAAAGTTGCGACCAGAACGTGGCCGCGTCCTTGTTCTGAATGGCGTTGAACCAATCGCGGTTGAAGAACGACAGCCGCAGATTCATGCCGACCTGCGCCTGATTGATCACGACAAGCAAGACGACCATGGCGATCGCCACGCGCCGCTCACGTGCGCCGAAGGCGGGAAAGGGCCAGATGCGGGCGCGGGTCTCGGCGCTGGTATCGAAATAGCGATCGGCGATGCGGGTCATCGACCGCACGACCGGAATGAACGAGATCGCATGGACGAGGATGGCGAAGATCGCGACGGTGAGCGGCAGGCTTTCGGGAAGCTCGTAATCTTCGAGCGAAGAGGGCCAAAGGCCAATCTGGGCGATAAGAAAGACAACGCCGAAGATCACGGTCTCGGCCGCGAAGATCGCCGCGAAGATTTGCAAGAAGGTCGAAATCGTCCGCGACCGGTAGGTGGTGAAGGCACAAAGAAACCCCGCCCCGGCGAGCAATAGCACGATATTGTCGCCGGTCTTCAAACTGACGGCGGCGGCGGCGGCCGAGAAAAGGCCCACGAGGACGGCAAGGAGAGGCATGGACTACCTTTTGTTATCGGAAACCTGACGAAATATCCGCAAGTTCTTTATGAGGGAGATGGAATACGGGGCGGCGGCGCGCCTATGCGAGGCCGTTGGCGGAGCGGCTCCAGGATCCATGAAGGAGAGACATTTTGGCCTTTCGTTTGTCGCGTTCGCTGACCGGAAAGCTTGTTTAGACCAAGCTTCAAGTTCGATCGCCTTTATCCGGCTCTTCTTCGGCCGCGTCGCCATTCACGGATGCGCAGAGGACCGGCGACGGTTTGAAGGTGAGAACGCGGCGCGGCGTGATCGGCACTTCCACGCCGGTACGCGGATTGCGGCCGATGCGTTGGCGTTTGGCGCGCACCAAAAACAAGCCAAAGGAGCGCAGCTTCACTGTTTCGCCGCGCACCAGCGCATCGGTAATTTCATCCAGCGTCATCTCGAAAATTTGCTTGGCCTGGGCGCGCGAAAGGGCGGGACACGAAGCGTAAACGGCGTCCAGGAGATCCGCTCGCGTCGCGGTTTTCCGGTTGGCGGCCGTGTCCGGCGGCGGCTCGGACGCTCGACGCATCTTGTGGATTCTCCCCCTTATGCCGCTCTTGTTGATGGCGATCTTAGAGCATTTTGCGGGCCGGGGGAAACCGGTACGGCAAGGCTTTGGAAAAATATTGCTTGGGGGCAATTTCCGCCGCTAGTGCAGGCAAGGAAAAAGTTGACGAAATGTTTCGGGATCTGCTCCAACTTATTGATTTTGAGCGGTTCCTTTTCGATCACATTGATTCCATGTGATCGGGAAGCGCCGCTAGGGATAGGCCGTCCGTCGAGACGAAAAAGGCCCCGGAGTTCGGGGCCTTTCGCGCAACATCAAAGGGGCAAGGGATGGGCTTAAAAATCCATTCCGCCGCCCATTCCGCCCATCCCGCCGCCGCCTGGCATGCTGGGAGACTCCTTCTTCGGCGCGTCCACGACGGTCGCCTCGGTGGTGATGAGGAGGCCGGCAACGGAGGCCGCATCCTGCAGGGCGGTGCGCACGACCTTGGTCGGGTCGATGATGCCAAGCTTCACCAAATCGCCGTACTCGCCGGTTTGGGCGTTAAACCCATAGG
>JALZAY010000023.1 GCA_030948025.1 Pseudomonadota bacterium | reverse complement strand
CCTTGGTCGCGCCGACGCCGATGCCGCAAATCGTCATGCCTTCGATCAGCGCGAACGGATCGCCCTCCATGATCATGCGGTCGGCGAACGTGCCGCTGTCGCCTTCGTCGGCGTTGCAGACGACATATTTGCGGTCCGCCGCCGTGTCCGCGACGGTCTTCCATTTGATGCCGGTCGGGAAACCGGCGCCGCCGCGCCCGCGAAGCCCGGATTTCGTCACTTCGGCGACGATCGCGGAGGGCTCCATCTCGAGGGCGCGTTTGAGCCCCTTCCAGCCGTCATGCGCGGCGTAATCGGACAGCGAGAGCGGATCGACGATCCCGCAGCGGGCGAAGGTAAGGCGCGTCTGACCCGCCAGAAATGGATGCTCCTCCGGCTTTCCGATCCGGAGCGAATGCGCCCCGCCGGACATCAGGCCGGAGTCAAAGAGGGAAGCAATGTCCGAAGCCGAAACCGGGCCATAGCCAATGCGCCCTTGCGCCGTCTCGACCTCGATCAAGGGCTCCAGAAAGAACATCCCGCGCGAACCGGTGCGGACGATCTCGACCGGAAGCGCGCGCGCACGCACCTCCGCTGCAATCCTCGCCGCCACTTTGTTGGCGCCAACCGCGAGCGCGGCGGCATCCTTGGGAACGAAGATACGCGTCATGCCGCGCGCGCCTCTTCGAGTGCCTCGGTGATTTTGTCCAGGTTCAAGCGTCCAAGCGGCTCGCCATCGAGAAGAGCCGAGGGCGACGTGGCGCAAAGGCCAAGGCAATAGACCGGCTCGACCGTCAATTCGCCATCGCGGGTCGTGCCGTGCCAGCCGGCCCCGAGTTTGGTCAGAACGGCCGCCGCCAAATCCTCGCTGCCCATGCTCTGGCAGGCTTCGGCACGGCAAAGCTGCAAAAGGTGCGGCGCGCAAGGTTCACGGCGAAAATCGTGATAGAAGGTTACGACGCCGTGCACCTCGGCGCGGGTCAGATTAAGCGCTTCGGCGACGAGCGGCACGGCGGCGGCGCTGACACAACCGAACTCTTCCTGCAAGGCGTGCAGGATCGGAAGCATGGGGCCTTCAAGCCCGGCATGTTCGGCAATAATCGCCTTGGCGCGCTCGGCGTTCCAGGCGGAGGCCTCGGGCATGCGTTTCCCATCCATTCTGTGTACTCATGGAATATGAGCCTTTGGCCCCCAAAGATCAATAGAATAGTCTTGTAAACTTATCGGGATTTTCTATCAATCAATAGTTCGAAAAGCCTGGCGCCATCGGCGGCGGTGATTCAGACGATGCGACCGAGTTCCAGATCCCTTCCGCTGGCTCGGCCAGCAAAAAGCGGTTCCGGACGCCACGACGATTGGGCTGTTTAGCGAGCAGCGCACCCGGGCAGGCACCATCACGGACCGGCTCGCTGCTTTCGATAACAACGTCTGAAAATGTAGGGCTACCTCGGCATGTCGAGCCAGGTCGCCGATGCCACAATCACCGCCGCCCCACCGCTGTTCAGCTACAGAAGTCCGTGACCACTCGATACGGCCTTAATGATCGGAGAAGCGAGGGTTAATAGAGCCACGACTATAGAGGTTATGATATTCAGTAAGCCAATTGGCGAAGAAGGAAATTTGTCTACCTCAGTTTTTTCGTCAGTTTCGCCAGCTTCGTCGGGTTCCTTAACTTGAAATGAATACATCGCCTGTTTTAGTGTCCAATCATACCAGTTTGCATTAGAGGTAGCGAAACCGCCAACCAACACCAAGCCCATAGCACATGTATAATAAGCGCATGTGGCAAATAGCGTATATCTTCATACTCTGATATATACTTCCAGAACAAAAATGTGTAAGGGACAAAAGCACAGGCTAACAAAACTGAGCAGACCTGCCAATGAATGAACTGGCGACTCAAAGACTGCATTAAAATATATATCTGGTTATTATCAAGTCGTTTGGTTTTTCGCACGACAGAAAGTTCTTTTCTCCATTTTACAAAATAATTCGACCACCCAAGTAATAGCTCAAGAATACAAACCGCAACAATAGATGCATTCCATTCTTGTAGGAAAAAAGATGGCACACTTATGTCAATATTTTGGGGCGCGTAGACAACTCGGTGTGCGGTTCCGAACCATCCTGTGTTCCTGATCCAAGTAGGCCATCTGTAAAAAAATAGCAGCCCTCCAAACATCAAAGCGTACGAACCAAACGATCTTTGATATCTCAGCGTCGGGGCAAGTAAGAAGTTCAACCAAAAAAAACTTACATAAAATAGAGGCCACAATAGCATTAGAGGATCAGGATAAAAGCCAATAATTTGAAACGGAGGCTTTCTTATTCTTATAAACGCTTCTGATTGCGTCGAGCATTTAGAAGTTCAGATAATTCTTTCGGGTCTGTTGCGCTAGCCTCCTGTGCAATTCGTCGATCGAAGTTCGAAAGCAAATTCTTTAGGCTGTCACTCGTATTATCAAATTCCATGACCTTCTCCTTTACGGGAGAATGAAGTTTTTCGACAATGTCTTCTGGAAAAAAAGCCCTAAATTTGTACTCTAAAACTCCGGCAATTATATGGCTGACAAAGCAGTTTGACGATGATATGGGAAAGCGGACAGGCCGGCGCTTCCGCGAATCTCCAAATCCCCGATGGATTGACCCTTGAGGATTTGGAAGCGGCGGAGGGCATGATAATCGATTGGAAAGAGAGTCACGACTACCGTGCGGTCGATGTCGCGCTTAAAGTGTATGAACATCTGACGGCGGCGGCCCGCGTTCGTGGGAGAGAATAGAGTTAAAACGCAAAAGCTCAATATTCATGGAGCTCACCTTATGAGCAAGCTCAATGAGGTGGTTCGTCGATACTATTATCCTTTTAACTTCAATAATATAGACTCCATCTGTTCCCTTCGATTGCTTTATGTTAAGTACGTCAGATGTCAATGGAATGGTATGGTTGAATGGTTCCCAGTGACCGTGAATGATCGGATTGCGGAAATCTGCCAATTCCTGCATTCGGTCGGCAAAATCGACGGCTTCTTTTTCATAAGGTTTGAGCGCAGGAGATTCACAAAAGGCGTCTCTCCAGAGCTTTAAGTGCTCTGCCGAGGATTGTGGCAGTCTTTGCCCGGCTGTTGCTGGAGTTTGCAAAATGTCTTGGATGCAGGCTAGCAAATGAGCTTCCAATCGTCCCCAAGCAACAACTAATTGGCCTAGCGCTTGGTAAAATTCCGGCGCATTTCCTGGATCGTTTGGTGAAGGCGTATGATCCAGTTGGAGGCGAATCAAAAGTGGTTTAAGTGGTTCTGCCATGGCTGACCCGGATGAAACTGCACTGAGCAAGTTGGCGAAAAAGATGCTCGCTATGCCGCCGAAGAAGCGCGAAGATTCCAAGCTTGGAAAGCCTAGAGCGAAACACAAAAAGAGTCCCGCGCCAAAAGCGCAGACAAAAAAACCCGCCAGCTAGGCGGGTTTTTCATTTAATTGGAAGCGCGCTCATGAGTTGGATTGAAGTCTATATGGAAATTGACGCTACAAAGATTCCCATCGAAGGGAGGGGACTATTTGTCGTGGCTACGACCCCATGCGAAGCCGAAGCGCGCCTGCAAGGTCTTCTACAAACCGCTGAAGTTCGCGCAGAGCTTGGTCTTCATTTGCCGCCGCTGACCCGCAATCATCTATGTCCATCGGAAACGTGTATCGACCAACCGTTGTTCGGGCTTCAATTGAAACTTTGACCTTGCCGAATGCCTGTTTTTCGATATTCACCACTTCAACGGTTGGCATTTCCCAGTCCCTTCTTTCTAAAGCGAACGAAGGCTCTCGCCCTTTGTTTAGGCGTGTGCGGTTTCACCAGCGGCGCGGTATGTGAGGCGTTTGTTTGCGGTGCCAGCCGCGATTTTGCTGATACGCTCCGCGTCATCAATCCCGAGGCCGGAACGGCTGTTGTAGCGAAAATCGAATTCCGCGAGATAGCGATTCAAATGCTGCTCGCTAATGTGATGAAAGGTTCCGATCACGCCGCGCTTGAAAATGGAAAAATAGTTTTCAGCGCTATTGACGTGAACGAATCCCCCGAGGCGCGCATATTCGTTTGCCGAGTGGTTCACGGTTCCATGGCCAGAGAACTCTTTGCCGAGTTTCGTATAGGCGGGATTTTCGTCGGTCGCCAGATATGATTTGCGGCTGGCGATCTTAACCGCGGTTTCGCGTAGCGTCTTTGCGGTTGCGTTCTTGACATGGAACGATCGCACTTCGCCGCCGCGTTCGACAAGCGTCATGACGATGTGTTTCTTTGGCTCGGGCTTATAAGCACGGTTTTTCGCTTTTCCGCCAACGTAGGTTTCGTCGGCTTCAATGACCTTGGAGGAGCCGCCGATCGGTGACGGCATTGGATCGGTCATCGCTTCGCGAATACGATGGGCAAGAAACCACGCTGATTGATAGGTGATGCCGAGCATACGGTGAAGCTGATGGGCGCTCATGCCCTTCTTGGATGCTCCCAAGAAATGCATGGCAAGAAGCCACTTATTAAGCGGGATTTTCGAATCCTCCATGACCGATCCGACAGTTACAGTGAATTGTTCGCGGCACGCGTTACATTGGTAAAGGCCCTGGCGGTGTGCCTTCCCCCTCAATGCTGTGATAGTGTCATGATCACAGTTGCCGCAATGAGGGCAAATCGGACCATCTGGCCAGCGTTGCGCCTCCAGATATTCACGGGCTTTGTCGGCGTCTGTGAAGCGTGTATCGGTGAGATTCATGGCTGATGTTCCCGGCCTGTCTGACCATCACCGTAGCAGGGTATTCTGCTTTGTCAACCATATAATTGCCAAAACTCCAGGGATAAATAGTCCAAATAGAAGAGCATACAATGCTAGTAGACTGGCTCGCCTCAGCGTGATTAGTGGATTGGCTAAGAGCGTTTTAAAAGGTAGAAAATCATTCATGTTCAGCAACCTAAAAGGTTCGTCAAAGCGCGACAGTCAACTTAGCCACGCACGCCTCAACATCTCCACCTATTCCTAAATCCCTCTCAGCGTTTCATATAAGCTAACAGATTGTCCGTCAAAGCAAAATTCTATCGTGCGATCGTTCTGAGGTCACCGTTTTTGCGGCGTGGCGAGCCTATTTGCTTCGGCGACAAGCGCCCGGGTTAATGGCGGAATTGGCTCCCGGTGCGGCGACACGAGCCCGATGATATGGAGTTCGCGGGGTTCCGTGATGGGAATCGAGCGCAGCGGCTCGCTCACGCCCAGCAGATTGGCGAGCTTTTCCGGCACGATGCAGGCGCAGCCGCCGCTCCGGGCATGCGAAAATAAGACCACCATCGAATTGGATTCGATAGGCGGCGGCGCGGCGGAATTTGCCAGGAGCCGGTCGATAATGCGGCGGTTTTGCATGTCGGGGGTGAGCAGGCAGAGGGGAATGCGCCCTACATCCGCCCAAGTCGCCTCCGCGCGCTCGGCGAGCGGGCTTCCGGCGGAGGTCAAGAGCCTGTACTGCTCCTTGTAAAGCGGCACCGTGTGGAGCTGGCCGAGCGGCTCGTTGTCGAGATAAGTGAGGCCCGCGTCGATTCGGAAATCGTCGAGCATGGAGAGGATTTCGCGGGATGTGCTCGAAAGCACGGTGAAGCGCACGTCCGGATGTTTGGCTCGGAAAGGCGTGGTAAGTTCGGCGACCATGGGGAGCGCGGTTGGCACGGCGGCGAGCGTCAAATGCCCGGCGAGCGCGGTCTTGGACGCATGAACGTCCTGGCGCATTGCGCGCGCGTCGCTGACGATGCGCCTAGCCCATTCGAGCACGCGCTCGCCTTCCGCCGTCAGTCCGTAAAAGCGCGAGCTGCGATTGACCAGCAGCACCCCCAATGTGTCTTCGAGCTGTTTGATGCCCGCCGACAAGGTGGGCTGGGTCACCCCGCAGCTTTCCGCGGCGCGGCTAAAATTGCGTTCCCGCGCCAATGCTATCAAGAATTCGAGCTTGTCGATCACGGCGCCGCGCCGGACTGCGAAAGTTTGATGCCGCCAGCGCGCATGGCGGCCTTCCGGCGCGCGAACGCCGTAATCAAGGCCGCGTGGCTCCAGGCGAGGGATTTGGTCGACGCCTGGACGCCGGTTGTTTGGTCGAATTGCTCCGAAAGCTCGCCACCGGCGGGGGTATAGGCGGCAACGGTTGCCATGAATTGATCGCCGCGCCGGAGCAAGGCCTCAAAACGGCGTTTTCGATGCTCTGGCGCCGGCGGCGGAAGCGCTAAGGAATCCTCCGCCGCGTCCAGCCGAAGCAAAAACTCCTTATTGTCCGCGGTTGCCGGAACCTCCACTCCGGCCACCGCTTCGGCGAGAGCATAGTAAAATTCCGCCACGCCGAGGGTTGAAAAATAATAGGCGCCGCCGCTGAAGTAACGGTCGCCCGCATAGCGCCCCATGGCGGGGCCCCGGGTTTCCGGACGGTGTCTGTTGATCGCGTAGCTTGCGTCAAAGAGTTCCTCGAGCCGTGCGAGGGTCGCCATGACCCTCGGATCGAGCACGCCGTGCGCTCCCTTCCCGCGCGCGGCGTGGATCACCGCGAGAATTGTCGCGAAATCGAGTTCCTTTCCAGCCACCCCGTTCGCGACACTGCGGCGGCTTGCGTAAAAGCCCTTGGTGGGGCACCAGTATTCGTCCAGCGATTTTGCGATCTCTTGCGCCGCGGCCCAGCAGGCTTGCGTCCGCGCGGTTTCGTCCGTGCCGGATTCCTCCAGCCATTGCACGCCATCGGCGAGGGCCGCGTGGTGCACAAGCCGTGTGTAATAATGGTGGCCTAACTCTTCCTCCCAAATGTCGAAACAGGGCTCGCGCCAATGCCGGACGATAAACTCAAGATCGGTCAGGATAAGCGCGCGCATGGACGCGCGGGCTTGGCCATCGAGGCCATCGAGCGGCCAAAAGCGCATCAGGGCGAGAGCCCGCAGGGCTGGGCCATCGTGTTGCGGGCGCGACCATTTGGAGATGTCGAGCGTCCCGTCCGGGTTGAACCGCGGCTCGCCAAGAACACGATCCCCGGTGATCTTTCGCAGATCGCCATCATCGCGCACGAATTGCAAAAAAAATGGATCGATGTTTTTCCTGAAATCGCCGCCAAGCCGCAAAATGCCGGCCCCGTCAAGACGAGTGAGAGAGAGGCTGAACGCGACAAACTCCTTGAAACGGGAAAGCCCGTTCCCGGCGAAGGCTCCCTCGGCAATCACATGCCGCAAGGCATCGATGACGAGCGCCGAATCGCGCAGCCAATGGAAGAAATAGTCGGGGTCCGGGTCCCAGGAGCCAAGCGCGGGCGAGGCCAACACGGATCCCGGCGCCGGCCGGATCGTCTGGCCAAACCCGCGCCGCTCCTTGACGAGATGCGTCGCCGAAATGGCACGCAGCATCAAGGCCGCCGAAACATCGTTTTGCCGCGCCATCCAATCGAGCAAAAGAGTTTTTTCGTCGTCCTGAACGCCCCCGGTAGTCGCCCCGGCCGTTGCCATCGGCTTGCCTCCTAACTCACATGCGGGCTGGAAAAGCCGAGCCGCGCCAGCCCGGTCCTGACATCGGGATCGGACATGAACAGCTTCCACAAAAGTCCGGTCCGGTAATTCTCGATCATGATCACGATCGGCCCCTGATCGATTGCAAGGTACGTGCTTGCATACCAGTCATGGGTCTCGCTGAAGGCATCGGTGAAGCCGAAGCGACCCCAAATTCTATCCCCCACCACATCGTAAAAATCGCGAAGCGCGCGCATCGCCTGTTCCGGCGCATAGGGAAAGCTCGACAGCGCCGCCGTGGGGGCGATGACGCCATTGTCATTGTCTGGGGCATGCGCGCGATAGCCCTCCGGATCGTCGCTCGCGGTCAAGCCCCAGCATGAAGGTCCGAAGCCTTTATGGCGGTTGGGATTGCGGACGCAGTGCTCGTAGTTGATCAAGGCATGTTGGACGTTTTGTTCGAAATAGCTTGCATAGGTGTCCTTTAGCCCGCGCGGATCGAGCCCGCAGAAGGAATAATGAGAAAAGTACAAAGGCCCTCCGAAGTCGGGGCCAAGCGGCAGATCGATATCGTAATAGCGGCGGCGGTTGATGAATGTGCGGCTTTGCGCGAAACCGTCATGATAGACAGCGGCGCCGATCGCGTAACGGGGCGAGGCGGCCGCGAGCACGTAAGTGACGAGGCATTCGTTCCAGCCGCGGATGTCGTGATCGAGGCTGAAGGCATTGTTGGGACTCCAATGCCAGGTCAAGACATGGCGGCCGTCGCGCGCGTGCCAGTTCCATTCGGCATCGAGCCACAACCAGGTAATCCGGTCGCGAAGGCTTTTCTCGGCGGGTTTGTCCGCATTGAAATATTGGCGGGCGCATAACAGCCCCTGAAACAGAAGCGACGTCTCGACGATGTCGGAACCATCGTCCTTGCGGCCAAACCTTATCGCCACCCCGGTGCGGCCATTCATGTAATGCGGGAACAGACCATGGTAGCATGGCGCCCGTTCCAGAAAGCCGAGCATGAGGGCGAGCCGGTTCGCCGCTTCGTCCCGTGTGATCCAGCCGCGCTCGGCCGCGACAATGATCGCCATGACCGCAAAGCCGGACCCCCCGGTGCAGACGAGATCGTCGCCGGGGTCCGTGGCAAGCCCGGTGCGGTCGCGAGCGAGGCCGCACACAGGATGCGCGCCCTCCCAAAAAAACCGGAAAGTCTGGCGCTGGACGAGATCGATGAGCGCCGCGTCCGGCAAGCCCGCGCGGGGCTTGGTGTTTGGTAAACGTCTCCGGACGGCCTGCATCGGCTGGCAATTCCTAATTCCGGCGGTCAAACGGCGGGGGCCTTTTGTTTCGCGGGCTGTACCGGAACCGGGGTCCCGGCGCGGGGCGCCAGGCGCTGGCCTTCTGGGTCTTCGATCAGGTGGAGGACACGGGTGAAAAAGCCTCGCTGCGTGTCCGCCTGGCCGATATTGACGATCGCCGCGTCGGCCAGTTCGTGGCCAAAAACATCAAGAACCAATCCGCGCGCATCCTCGTCGAGGTGATCGATTGCTTCGTCGAGCAATATCCAGCGCGGCTTATGCAGCAAGAGCCGGGCAAAGGCGAGCTTGTGCTGTTCCTCGCGGGTCAATTCCCGTTCCCAGCGCGCGTCGCGATCGAGATCCGGCGACAGATGGGCAAGTTCCATTCGGTACAGAGCAGCCATGTATTCCTGGCTCGTGAATTGAGAGGGCTCTGCTGGATAGGCAAGCGCGCCGCGCAACGTGCCAGGCGGTATATAGTCTTGTTGCGAGATAAACATCATGGTTGGCGCCGGCGGCAGCAAGATGCGGCCGGATCCCCAGGGCCAAAGGCCCGCGATCGCGCTAAAGAAACTGGTCTTGCCGCCGCGCCGCTTGCCGATGATCAGAACCCGCTCCGCCGGCTCGATCGTGACATGCTTCTCGCTGAGCCTCGTGCAACCTGCGGGCGACGCGATGCCGATGTGATCGAACACGATCCACTCATCGTCCGTGGAAACAACCTCGATCTGGCCTGTCTCGCCGCCGAGCCTGTCCATCTCGAGAAGCGCCAGGCGGAAGCTCGCGACCCGCAGAAGCGTGGCCCGCCAATCAGCGATCGTGCTAAAATTATCAACGAACCAGCGCAGCGCCGACTGCACCTGATTAAATGCTCCGACCGCCATCATCAGTCCGCCGAGCGACATATCGCCGGCGAAATATCCGGGCGCCGCCACGATGAACGGGGCCACGATTGCGAACCAACCATAACCGGCGGTGACCCAGATGAGCCGGGTGATCCCGGTGACGAGCCGCCGCATCATCGAAAGGACTTGATCGAACTCGCGGTTCAGATAATCCTTTTCATCCGTTTCGCCGCCATAAAGAGCGATAGCCTCGGTGCGCTCGTTGACCCGCACGAGACCGAAACGCAGATCCGCCTCGCGCGCGTAGCGTTCGGCGTTGAGCGCGATCAGCGGACGCCCGACCCGCCAGCTTCCAAAGGACGCGATTGCGGCATAGATCAGCGCGAACCAGACCATGTAGCCAGGCAAAGCGAAGCTCAATCCGGCGACGGAAAAGGTTACGCTTTCCGAAACGGTCCATAGGACGGTAATAAAACTTGCGAGAAGTAGCGTCGATTGGAGCAAGCCAATGCCGAGGTCGGTCGACAGATCCACCAGATGACGGGCATCCTCATGGATGCGCTGATCTGGGTTTACGCCGATTTCGCCGGCGCCGGAGAGGCGAAACGCGCGCCTGGGCACGAGCCATTGATCGAAGAGATCGCGCGTCAATCCTTCGCGCAATTTCAGCTTGCTCATTTCTCGAAGCCACGCCTGGGCGACATTCAAGGCCAACAACGCGCCGGCAATCACCCCAAAGACCACGAGCTGGTACAAAAACTCCCAAAAATCCTTGAGCGAGAGCGCATCGTAGAACGGCTTGTTCCAAGCGTTGAGTTTGATCTGACCGAAGGCCGTCAGCGCGACAACGGCGCAGACCGCGATTCCGAGCAAAAAGAGTTTGTTGCGGCCGGGCGAATACCAAAAGGTTTTTACCATCATCCACAATTGCGGCGCGAGCCTTTGGCCTGACGCCGCCGCGTTACCCTGGGGCGGGGACGGTTTTTTCGTCTGCTCGTCCATGTGCACCTGGTTCCATTTCCTGTCGAGACACCATAGCATGATGCCTCAGAAACATGATCCGGGACGGCGGAAACCTGATTCGCGACCGGATCACGTGACAAACATACTGTAAAGCACGGTTTACTTTAGCAAAGATCACGCCGGGGCATTTCTCCGGCACGATCGCAGGACCGGGCGGCTCGCATGACTAGGATCGACAAACTCCTCGCGGCGATGACCGTCGAGGAAAAAATCGGCCAGCTCAACATGGTGGCGACGGGATACGCCGTCACCGGGCCGGTCCTGGCCAGCGGTGTGATCGAGGGCATTCGGGAGGGGCGGATCGGCAGCCTCCTCAACATCTGGGGAGCGCGGGAGGCGCATGCCGTTCAGAAAATCGCGGTGGAAAAGACCAGGCTCGGCATTCCACTTCTGATTGGCTTCGATGTTTTGCATGGGCACAAAACCATCTTCCCGATCCCGCTCGCCGAGGCAGCTTCGTTCGATCCCCCTTTGTGGGAACGCAGCGCCCGCGAGGCGGCGATCGAGGCGGCCGCCGAGGGCATCAATATGACCTTCGCGCCAATGCTCGATATCGCGCGCGACCCGCGCTGGGGGCGGATCGCCGAGGGGCCGGGCGAAGACCCTTGGGTTGGCGCGGAATTCGCGAAAGCCAAGGTGCGCGGTTTTCAGGGGACTGGGTTGCCCGAGGGGTTGGCCAGCGCCAGCGCCGTCGCCGCCACCGCCAAGCACTTTTGCGCTTATGGCGCCGCCCTCGCCGGGCGCGACTACGCCTCAGCGGATGTCTCCGAACGGTTTTTGCACGAAGTCTATTTACCCCCTTTCGCGGCGGCGGTGGCCGCGGGCTGTGCCGCGATCATGCCGGCTTTCAACGATCTAGCTGGCATCCCGATGACCGCCCATGTTGCGTTGCTCCGCGACTGGCTGCGCCGGGACATTGGCTTCGACGGCGTGATCGTGAGCGACTACAATGCGATCGCGGAACTTTTGCGCCACGGTGTCGCGGGCGATCTCGCCGCGGCGGCCGCGGCGGCTCTTCTTGCCGGTGTCGATATCGACATGATGAGCGATGCCTACAGCCAGGGTTTGCCCGAGGCAATCGCGCGCGGCCTCGTTTCGATCGATATGATCGATACTGCCGTGCGCCGCGTGCTCAAGCTCAAGGAGCTCCTCGGCCTTTTCGACGACCCCTACCGGCGAGGTTCGGCGGGGACAGCCGCTCCGGCCACCGCCAAGGCCAGGATTGAGCTTGCGCGCGAGCTGGCCCGGCGTGCGATCGTCGTCCTCGCCAACGACCATGTGTTGCCGCTTTCTCCAACCCTGCGGCGCATCGCCCTCATCGGTCCGCTCGCCGATGCCCGCGCGGAGATGCTTGGGCCGTGGGCAATCGCCGGAAGCGCGGCTGATTGCGTCACGATCCGTGAAGGCCTCAACGCGGCGCTGTCCGATGCCGTGATCGTCTTTGCGCCGGGGGTGGCGATCGATGGCGCGGATATGTCCGGCATCGCCGCCGCGCGGGAGATTTGCCGCAATGCCGATCTCGTTCTTTTGTGCCTTGGCGAAGCCGCCAATATGAGCGGCGAAGCGGCGAGCCGGGCCAATCCCGGCCTTCCCGGCGTCCAGAGCACGCTTGCCGAAGCCATATTCGATCTCGGCAAACCGGTCGTCGCGCTGATTTCCTCGGGGCGGCCGCTGACGATCCCTTCGATTGTCGAGAAAGCGCGGGCCGTCGTCGCCACCTGGTTCCTTGGCGTGGAGGCCGGGAATGCCATCGCCGACGTGCTGACCGGGAAATTCAATCCCGCCGGGCGGCTCCCCGTCACTTGGCCGCGCGATGTCGGGCAGGTGCCGATTTTCTTCGCCGCGCGGCCTTCCGGCCGGCCGGCCAATCCCGACGATCATTATACCAGCAAATATCTCGACATGCCGGTCGAGCCGCTGTTCTTCTTTGGACACGGCTTGAGCTATAGCCGCTTCACCTTGTCCAATTTGCGGGCGAGCACCGCTGAATTCAAACGCGGCGGCGAATTGACCATCGAGGTGGACGTTCTCAATGAAGGCCCCGCGACCGGGGAAGCAACGGTCTTCCTGTTCGCGCGCGATGTGGTGGCGAGCGTGGCGCGGCCAGTGCTCGAACTCAAGGGCGTGGGCAAGATCGCTCTGCGCACAAGCGAAGGCGGAACCGTTTGCTTCAAGCTCGCCGCCAATGCGCTCGCTTTTCCAGGGAACGATCTAAAGCCGGTTTTGGAGCCGGGCGAATTTTTGTTCCTTGCCGGGCAAAGCGCCGATCCGCGCCAACTTCTGGCGATCAAGGTGCGCGCCCTGCCGCGCTGAACGCCCGCCCGCCGATGTCGCCAGCTTGGGTGTGCCGGAGCATCAGGGCGATGCTTCAGCCTTGCCAAGGCTCGTCCAAAGTAGCAATCTCAGCCTCGAAAGCTGGTCATCGGGTGGATGACGGATCAATGGGAGGAGAACATGCCTTTAAATGTTAAAGATTTTGGAGCAACGGGCGATGGTGGACCGATGATACCGCGGCAATTCAATTAGCCTTGGATGCGTTAATGGCGATTCCTCGGGGTGGCACATTATATTTTCCGGCAGGAATTTATATAGTAAAATATACCCTTCAATTGGTTGGAGATCCCGGCCACAACTATACTATCATCGGAGATGGTGGAGGATTTACTAGTATCACAACTCTTAAATGGGCAGGACCGGCTAAATGTACAATGTTGGATTGCTGGGGTTTAAATTGGACTCAATTTAAAGGATTAATCTTTGATGGTGGTGGAATTAATAAACACATCGGAGGATCTTCAGATCCTTCCGTTGGCACCCTTGGGGCTGGTTGTGCCACTTGGTTTCATACCAATCAATACGGTACAGTTTCGCATCCCGGCATCAATGCAACCAGACGCAAACTTAGTTGGAAACAGGTGGGCGCCAGTAACCTTAATTTATTTGCAGTTACATTGTCGCCGGAAACAAAATTAACTGCCGGACATTTGTAAATTTACGTCACAACCGATGTAGTGTTAGAATGAGGATACTATGACAATTCTTTGACTTCGACCGCCCTTAGGGCTTCCGGGCAGAATTTAACGCTGATTCTTCACGACCGTAGGCATCGGCCTATAGCGCCACCGGCTCGACGACCGCTTCGGCCGGCGAGGATGCGGCGAGGAAGCCTTGCAGTCTCATTCCGCAAAAAGATAATGGTCGGAGTGAGAGGATTCGAACCTCCGGCCCCCTCGTCCCGAACGAGGTGCGCTACCAGGCTGCGCTACACTCCGCCGCGCCGCCGGATCTCTTCTCCGGCCGCACCTTGCCGCGCAGTTCTTATAACGGCGCCTGGGCGCGCGGGCAAGCCCAATGGCCAAACGGCATGTTCGTTATGGTCGTTGAAGCGGCATACGTTCGGGACATCCTGCCGCGATAGCCTGGCGTCGACGGCTTTCGAGCCCGCCCCTTGCCTCGGAACCGGGCCCATGCGACATACGCCCGCGCTCCGGAAAATCAAAAAACCTCTCCGGCGAGAGCTGCGGTAGCTCAGTGGTAGAGCACTCCCTTGGTAAGGGAGAGGCCGAGAGTTCAATCCTCTCTCGCAGCACCAGCAGAAAGTCAGCAAAATCCGTAGGATCCTGATATGACGAGGGTTCTAGCCGCCCGATTGGTAACACGGGTGGCACACATGGCCCTCGCAATGGCACGTCCCTGGAAGCAACCCAAGACCGACATTTACTGGCTCCGCAAACGTCTGCCGGATGATCTTCGAGCCCGGCTGGGGAAACGGTGACCCACGCCACTGCGGCTTTCCCGCCCTACCCAACGGCGCTGGCCTCTGTCGCGGCAAACAGCCGTCGCTGTCGTTCGTCCACAACCGGGGACAGCGCCACAAACCGCTCTCGAAGGGTGTCCGAATTCATCATCCACACAAGATATGCTATGGGCCCGTCGTCGAGAATCCCACGGTCAATCCGATTCAACAATTCCCTGCCGACCCCTAAGCAGAAACCGCGGCACTAGCCAAATCATGCTGCGCGGCGGCTGTGCATGCCGGGTGATTCAGTCGGCTTCTCTAGCTCCGCCAATTGACTCGCACATGGCCGCGCCTAGCGATCAAGCGCCGTGCGATTCACGCGTCCATGGCCTTTTGCGTGAAAACCTGCCGGCCGCGGTACATGCCGGTCTTGAGATCGACATGATGCGGACGCCGCAACTCGCCAGAATCCTTGTCTTCCACATAGGCAGGCGCCTTGAGCGCATCGGCGGAACGCCGGAATCCGCGCTTCATCGGGGAAGTTTTGCGTTTCGGAACGGCCATGTCGCTGTCTCAATACCGGTTCGCGCGGACAGGACCGCATCGCGCGCTTGCGGATTTATGTGCCTCTTACTATGAAATCCCATGCTTGACCATCCTAAAATGCGACGTACCGGCAGCGATGCGGAACCTATTGTCAGAGGAATCATTGCGCACTTTATTCAACGCATTCGACGAGCGGACCGGCGGTTAGCGCACGCGCCATGATGCGCGTGGCCAGCCCGCCATGGCGCCGGGACGGTCTTGCGGGATTGCGATGCCCGGGATTGGGCAGCGCGGTTGCGAGCAATGCGGCCTCCCTGGCGTCGAGCCGATCCGCGCTCTTGTGAAAATAATGGCGTGCCGCCGCCTCGGCGCCAAAAATTCCTTCCCCCCATTCGGCTAGGTTGAGATAGACTTCCAAAATGCGCCGTTTCGGCCATTCCACGCCGATCAGGAGCGCCAAGGGAATTTCGATTGCCTTGCGGACGTAGGAGCGCGACGGCCAAAGAAACAAGTTCTTCGCGGTCTGCATGGGGATCGTCGAAGCGCCCCGCCTGGGGCCGTTTGCGTCCGCCCGGTCGAGGACCTCGCGCAACGCGCTCCAATCCACGCCGTTATGCTCGCAAAAGCGCGCGTCCTCCGAGACGATGACGGCGGCGCGGAGAAAGCCCGAAATGCGTTCGAGCGGAACATAGCGACGCTCGACCGTCTCGCCTTCGAGCCAACGCACAAGCATGAGCGTCGAAATAGGCGGCTGAAACCGGTAGACGAGAATCAACGCGGCGAAACCGAGCGCCAGCGCCAAGCCGGCGCCGAGGACGATGCGCGCAATCGTGCCGGACAAACCGGCCCGGCGGAACCTGGATACCATGGCCGAGCCTTGACCGGTCGCGCCCAATCGGGCAAGCAAAGCCTCGGCTTTATTGGCCAAAGGACGGCGAGACAATGACCGGTGGCACGCGGGCCCGCGAATTCGAGGCTAGACTGGCGGCGATCGCCGCCGCCACGGAGCGGATGCTCGATTCCCTGCTGAGCCCTGCCATCCTGCCGGGCGAGACGGTCCGGCCGGCGCGATTTCTCGAAGCCATGCGCTACGCCTGTCTTGGCGGCGGCAAGAGGTTCCGGCCTTTTCTCACGATCGAGACCGCGCGCCTTCTCGGCGTTGAAGGCGACGGCGTGTTGCGTGCCGCCGCGGCGGTCGAAATGGTCCATTGCTACTCCCTCGTCCATGATGATCTTCCGGCCCTCGACAACGACGATCTGCGACGCGGGCGGCCGGCCACGCACAAGGCTTTCGACGAAGCAACCGCGATCCTTGTTGGCGACGGCCTTCTCACCTATGCGTTCGATGTGACGGCGGACCCCGCGACCCACAAGGACCCTGGGGTTCGCATCGCGCTCGTTCTCGCTCTGGCGCGCGCGGCCGGTTGGGGAGCCATGATCGGTGGGCAGGTGCTCGATCTCGAAGCCGAACAGGCGCTGGAACCGCATAAGGCCGAAGCGGTGATAAAACTTCAAGCGATGAAAACCGGCGCGCTGTTGCATTATGCGGTCGAAGCGGGCGCGATTCTTGGGCGAGCCGACGCCCAGGTGCGGGCCGCTCTCTCTCGCTATGGCCGTGCGCTTGGTGCGGCGTTTCAGGTGGCCGACGATATTCTCGATGTCGAAGCCGGCGAGTTGGAGCTTGGCAAGCGCGCGGGCAAGGACGCCGGCCGCAACAAGGCAACGCTTGTTGCCGCGCTCGGCATTGATGCGGCGCGGGAATGGCGCGACAACATGGTGGCGGTGGCGATCGCCGCGCTCGATTCGTTTCCGCAAGGCACCAAGGCGACGGTCTTGAAAGAGGCGGCCCGTTTCGTCGCCGCCCGGAACCATTGATGCCGTGCCGCGGCCCAATTTCGCCAGGGCAGGGACGCAGCTTCCGGTGTTGGCTTCCCCTTCGCGTCGTGCGAGGCCATCCGCGTCTCTTCGCGTGCATGGCAGTCAGCCTCCTCGCGGGCGGTGTCTTGCCCGATTCATTTCGCCTGGCGACAAGGCTTTTGATCGCCTGGAACGCGGGAACCTGGCTTTATTTCATTGCCTCTGGGATCATCATCGCCCGGGCAACCCCGCAATCGATGCGGCGGCGGGCAAGGATGAGCGACGACGGAAGATTTTTCATTCTCGTGCTCACCAGTCTTGCCGCTATCCTCGCAATTGCCGCAATTCTCGCGGAGCTCGCCATCGTCAAGGATTTATCGGGGACGATCAAGGGCCTGCATATAGGGCTCGCGGCGGCGACAATCGTCAGCGCCTGGTTCTTCATCCATCTGACCTACGCCCTCCATTACGCGCATGAATATTTCGCCGAACCCGGCAGACCGGCGGCCGAGCGCGGCGGCTTGGCGTTTCCTGGAACCGAGCACCCCGACTATTATGATTTTTTATATTTTTCATACGTGATCGGGGTCGCGTGTCAGACCGCCGATGTCAACATTTCTTCGCGGGCGATGCGGCGGGTGGCGCTCGTTCATTGCGTCCTGGCGTTCTTTTTCAACAGCGCGGTGCTGGCGCTTACGATCAACATCGCTGCCGGGCTGATTTGAACCGAGGTGATGCCGCGCCGCAGTCGATTTTTAAAAAATTAAAATGCTGAGGAATTATTGGAGGCAATGCAAACGCTCAGAGGCGTATCGTGAAACGGCGTTAAAAAGATCACCAACTTTTTGGCTGTCGTAGCAAAAAGTCATCGTGCACGTCTTCGACCTAGAAGGCCATCCCATGGCGACGCGCGCCTATGCGTGGTCTTCGCCAATTGAGGGCAGCACCAAGCGGCGGTTCTTTGCAGTGCTACATATGGGAGCAATCAAGTCGCCGGTGAACGTGGTGCGAGCGGCAATCGTAGCGGAGCATAGGGCGGGAGATATTTAATCGTGGCAAGGAAGGAATATCTGTTGCCGCCATCGAAAGATCAGGCAACGCGTAAAAGACAGCTACTACGGGTGGCTGAATTTTTTGGGCTCAAAGCGAAATGTCATGATGCGAAAAAGGCGCGTTCATTGGGGGCTAAAATCGTGGTCATTGAAGGCGACGACCTTGAGCGTGTCAATCCCGCAGTGGCATTTGGCCTCGGCGATGATCCAAACCCAAATTAGGGCGATGTTCCGGAACTCGACATAAACACCCATGCTTAAGAGTGCTCCGACAGGCTGGCGTTCTAATCTTCATACTCGTAATCGGGGTCATTTACGGCCCGAAATCTGCCGTCGCTTCGCATCTCTCGGCAAAAGCCCAAATGGCGAATGCTGCCGTTTCCATCTTCATAACGAGCCTCACCCATTACAAACATGTACCAATCATCTTGGAAGCGAGGTCTGATCAACGCGCCTTCTGGGGCGGCATCATTTGGAACGCGGTCAACCAGTTCAAAGCCAAGTCGCTGGCCTACACCAAAAGTGACTGTGCCTGGTGCCAATGCGTGGGGCGGAACATAGTGTGCAACCAGAGAATAATGTTGCTTCCCGAAATATATCCGATATCGACTCCACACGATTGTTCCTCTTGTACCGCCAATGTTGACGATTTCTATATTGGCATTCAATTCCTGTCCTGCCATGATTGGGGCATTTGGAAAGAGCTCATGGAAGCCGACAACAAATATACGCCGAACTTTCAAGCGCGGTCGATGCGTAGCGATGAACTCACGGTTAGCAAGATCAACGGTTCGTTTCAGTTGGATTCCTTGCCAGCCAAATACGAACAGTTGGCACGCGGCGATGAACGACAGAGCGACGGTGGCCCAGAAAAGACGCTCAGTGAATTTGGCGAGACTTTCATCATTCGCCGCTTTTTGCTCTTCGCGTTTAGCCTCAGCGGAGGCCTTTTTCTTTTCATCATCGGATGGCAACACTTTTACAATAACCGGAAATTGCTCGGTGCCGCGCTGATCGGATGCGGATTGTTGTGTGGGATTGGTGGTCTTGGATATTGGTGGTTGAACGCTTTCCCGGCTACGTGGGGATGGCCGCTGTGATTGCCCTGACGAATCCGCGATCAATGCTAGAAAAATCGCTAGCACAACAAACGCAGTGCGTCTTTTCAGCATCCCTTGATCGCCGTTCCGAAGATGTCCGCGTTCTCCCGATTATTGTAACGGAACTGGAATTCGGCAACATAGAGCGGCATATATTTCCGGCTCATTTTGTGGAATGTGCCGACCACGCCGCGCTTGAAGATCGACCAGAAGCCTTCGATTGTTTGAGTATGGATCGCTCCAATGACGTATTGACCTCGCGCATGGTCAACAGTCGCGTGGGGGTATTCGCCTTCAAGGCGCTTGTAGCCGCGCCATTGATCAGTGCAAAGCAAGCTGATTTTGTGGGAGACGGCTTCGCGGACGAACGAGGTGAGCGTAGCGGAAGTCACGTTCGCAACTACCCGCGCGACGACATTCCCTTTCCGGCTAACCGCGCCGACGATTGGCGTCTTGCCGGAACCAATGCCGCCCGTTCCGCCCCCGCCCCCGCGTTGATCCCAATGCCGATTTTTGGCCAAGCCGCCGACGAAAGTTTCATCGACTTCGACAATGCCGCCGAGCTTCCCAATATCTTCCATCAAGGCAACACGGACACGGTGGCCCATATACCAAGCCGTTTCAAGGGAGCCGAAGCCCATATATCGCCAAACCTGCCGAGCGCTCATTCCCTTCTTGCTAGTGAGCATAAGATGGATGACGCGGAACCAATCGCGAAGCGGTTTATTGGTGTTCTCAAAAATCGTTCCGGCGATGATCGAAAACCTGTAACCGGTCGGAGCGCATTGCGCGCATTGCCAGTGCCATTTGCGGGTTTTGAGGTCATAGACCTTGGGATTGCCACAACGTGGGCAGTGGACGCCATCAGGCCACCGGCGAGCTTTCAAATAGGCCTTGCATGCGTTTTCGTCCGGGAACATCGCCTCGAATTGGGAGATGCTCATTTGATGAATTTGCGGGGGCTGTTTTGCGCGTCCCATTCGGTGTCCTTTCTTATCGTGAAAGGACATTGGCATATTTACGCTCTTATGTCAAGTGCCGGAACATCGCCCAAATTAGGACACTACCCAAAAAGTGGTCAGGGAACCAATGTTGAAATTAATTCCGAAAGTGGCTTCGGCTTCATTTCTTTTGGCGCTCATGCTGGCTTCTGAGGCAAACGCCGAGAGCCGCCTACCGCCATGCCCGGCGGATAACAACACACCTTGGACTAGCTGTTATGGCACTTGGACTGTGCCAAATGGAGATAAATACGTCGGCGAATTCAAACACGGTAAGCCCAACGGGCAAGGCACCCGCACTTGGCCCAAGGGAGATAAATACGCCGGCGAATTCAAAGACGACATCCTCAACGGGCAAGGCACCTACACTTGGCCGGATGGGAGCAAATACGTCGGCGAATTCAGAGACGGCAAGCCCAACGGGCAAGGCACCGACACTTGGCCAAATGGAGATAAATAGTCGGCGAATTCAAAGACAGCAAGGTCACCGGCCAAGGCACCTACACTTGGCCGGATGGGCGCAAATACGTCGGCGAATTCAAAGACGACAAGCCCAACGGGCAAGGCACCCAAACTTGGCCCGATGGAGTACAATACGTCGGCGAATTCAAAGACAGAGAACCCAACGGGCAAGGCACCCAAACTTGGCCGGATGGGCACATATACGTCGGCGAATGGAAAGACGGCAATTTCAACGGGCAAGGCACCCAAACTTGGCCCGATGGCTTTAAATACGTCGGCGAATTCAAAGACGGCAAGCGCAACGGGCACGGAACGCTCTACTCGTCCGATGGTTCGGTGAAGCAGTCTGGAGTTTGGAAGGATAATGAACTGGTTGGGCCCTCCGCCGAAAATTCATCAAACAAAGCAACAACATCTGCGCTCTGGCTACTAGAAAAAACGGACTGGTACCGAATTCTATCGTCACTCCTAATAGCAGGCGGCATAGCGATCGCAGCGATTTTCTTGATGAAACGCAGAACTGAGCCTTCGATCAGAGTTTCCAGCCCTACCTCTGCTACTAAGGCTCCAGCAACCGAGCTAGATGACGCTCAACGGCCACAACAGACGAAACAAGTCCAGCAACCTTCTCCGACACATCAGTCCCAAGCCAGCGAACTCATTCAGGCTTTGGAACGCTTGAGCCCGGTTCGTGCGAAGGGCATCCTCACAGAAGCTGAATTCGAACAGGAGAAGAAACGGATCTTGTGTGGCTGAGTAGTCCATTGCTTTTGGCAATAAAGACGAAAGCAGCTCCCAGCGGTGTTCCTTAAATAAGTACGGTGAAATCACCTCACGCACACTTGAGAAGAAGCGGATTCAAAGACGAGGGAAGATTATGGACTTTCAAACCGCCATCAAAACATGTTTCAACAAATACGCCGTCTTCGAGGGGCGAGCCTCAAGATCAGAATATTGGTTTTTTCTATTGGGAACTGTTCTTGTGGCTTTTGCGGCCGGAATAATTGACACTGCCATTTTTGGTTCATCAAAGAAAATTTTAAGTCTGATCTGGAATTTAATTACAATATTGCCTTTGTTGGCTGCCATGGTTAGACGACTACACGACACGGACCGCAGCGGTTGGCTGCTTTTGTATTATGATATTATCCTAGTATTATTTATCGGAATACTTGTCGGAATTGTTGCATTGATTCCTTATAAGGACGCTTCCGACGGAGCAATAGGCATTGCAATAGGCATTGGAGCAATAGGCTTTATAGTTGCATCGGGTATTGTAATTTATTTTCTTTCACTGCCTGGCACGCAGGGACCCAACCAATACGGTGACGATCCATTGGTTTCAGCTTCGCAGGATGCCGGGCAGGTCAATTATCGGGCATCAAAAACCCACGAGCAAAATCGGACTACGACAGATAATCTAGCTTTGCTGGAAAGGCTCTACGATTTACGCCAAAAGGCCATCCTCACAGATGCCGAATTTGAGCAGCAGAAAAAGCGCATCTTGGCTGGCTGACTTACTTTGGAGGGGACCGCTTAACCTTCGCGGGCTGGCATGTTCGCGATCTCCACGCGCTCGTGCAAGCCTGGCGCGGTGAAGCCAAACACGCGGCCGTAAAAATCGAGTTCCAGTTCAAGCGCGCGGCGCAGGGTCTCGGCCTTGCGAAACCCATGTCCCTCGCCCACGAAGGAATAATAGGCGACAGGCAGGCCCCGCGCGGCCATGGCCTCAACCATGGTTTGTGCTTGATTGGGCGGAACCGTCTTGTCGTCCTCGCCTTGAAAAAAGATCACCGGACAGGCGAGCCGATCGACATGATTGACCGGCGACCGCTCGTCATAGAGTGCTCGCGCTTGCGGCAACGGTCCGATCAGCCGGTCGAGATAGCGGGACTCGAATTTGTGGGTGTCCTTGGCGAGTAGCATGAGATCGCCGACGCCGTAAAAGCTTGCCCCCGCCTTGAACAGGTTCAGGGACGTCAGCGCGGCAAGCGTGGTGAAGCCCCCAGCGCTGCCGCCGCGAATGACGAGGCGGGCGGCATCGGCGAGCCCGCGTTCGACAAGATGGTTCGCGGCGGCGGCGCAATCCTCGACATCGACGACGCCCCATTGACCGTAGAGCCGCTCGCGATAGGCGCGGCCATAGCCGGTCGAGCCGCCATAATTGACATCGACAACGCCAAAGCCGCGACTCGTCCACCATTGGATGTTCAATGAAAAACTGTTGGTTGTCATGCTGGTCGGCCCGCCATGCGACAAGACGACGAGCGGGGGCAACTTTCCGGCGGGGCCTTTGTAATCGCGGTTCTTGGGCGGATACCAGAAGCCATGTCCAGTGGCGCCACGGGCCTGGAATGTGATCGGCTCGCCGGGCGAAATGGTTTCTTCCGGCAGCACGGCGGGGGCCGCGGCGCGAACGACGAACGGCGCGCCGCCGTCCACTTTTGGCCTTACGTTGACCGAGGGCGGCGCGGCCGGTGGTGCCGCTATATAAGCCAGGCCATCGCCGCGCGCGCGTGGACAATCATGCACCTGGCCGATGCCAAGCGGCGCGATCTTGCCGTCCGCGATCAACCCGGCGGTCCTGATCCCGTCGCGGACGATCGCGGCGACGATCCGCCCATCCGGCAAAAAATCGTAATAGCGCTGGCGGAAAACCCAATGCGGACCGCCGATCTCGGCTTCGACCGGAGCCAAGGATTCGGTAGCGGTGCCGCGCAAGGCGTAGAGATTCCACCAGCCGGTCCGGTCGGAGCAAAAATAGAGCGTGCCGTTGGCCGACCACTCCGGCTGCACGATTGCCTCCGGCGTTTCGCCCGCCGCAATAAGCGCGGCTTCGACCGCGCCGTCGTGCGTCACATCGGACACGAAAAGCCTGGTCCCGTCCCAAGGCATGCCGGGATGATCCCAGGCGATCCAGGCCAGGCGTTCGCCACCAGGGGCAAGTCGCGGCGAGCTCAGGAAGTCCGGACCCTCGACCAAGATCGTCTCGGCCCCGTCCGGATCGAGCGGCAGGGCGACGATAGCGGCCTTTGGATCGGCGGGAGGGCGCGAGCGATGATCCTCCCGCACGGCAAGAACGCGGCGGCGCGGCAAGTCGAATTCGAAATCGGCGTAGCGGCAGCCTTCCGGCGTTTCGATCCGGCGCGACGCGGCACCAGCCTCGATGAGCCAGATACTCCCGTCGGCGCGCTCGCTCACAACGACGACGCCCGCCGCAACCGCGTATGCACCGCCGCCATATTCATGCACACGGCTGCCCACATTGAACGGCGGCGGCGTGAGGTCTTCGATCTCGCCATCCGCCGGGCGGCGGCACAAAACCGTGCGGCCATTCTCGCTTGGCCGAGCTTCGAGCCAGTAAAGGTCTTGGCCATCGACGCAAAGGCCGCTAAGCCCAATCGCCGCCTCGGTCATGAGTTCGATGCTCACCGGTGAGGCCCAGGCGCCATAGGGAGCAATGACCTTGCTCATCGGCGAACCTGGCTGAGCGAGCCGGGGAGTCGAGTTGCATGAGGCGGGAGGGGGCCACGCTGTTTCACAGGTCCATTATGGGCCAGGGAATGGCGCAAGCCAAGCCGGACCCAGACCCTATGGGGACGAGCAGCGGCCGAGGATCGGGTATCCTTTTAGTTCGTTGTTCGAACCGAAGGGACCCCGGCATGCGACACGGGCTTATGTCAGCTGTCGTACACGTTCCGGAAGACCAACATTCGGCCTAGCTTGCGCTCGTTGTCGCGCGGGAAACCGCAGCACTCGGCAAATATATTGGTGTCCTTATAGGTGCCAAAAATCCAGTCCCAAATCGGCACGTCGGCGAAATTGTAACGATGGACGCCGCGTTGATGATGGATTGAGTGTAGCTCTGGCGTCTGGATGAAATATTTGAGCCAAGAAGGCGACTTGAAGTTAGAGTGATAAAAAAACTCGCCGGCCGCGGCGAAGAAGTTGAACCACAAAGCCCCTTCGAGCGACGCCCCAAGCAGGATATACAGGATGGTGGCCGCCAATGCGGAGTCGCTCAGAATTTCGATGGGGTGCTTATAGAACGAGGTCATCGCCTCGATCCGCGCCGGCGAATGGTGCACCTGATGAAAGAGTTCCCAAAAGCCATTGAGATGGCGGATGCGGTGCCACCAATAGAAGAAGAAGGTTCCCACGAACCAACCAATGAAACCTTCTGCCACCGGCATATGGAAGTTTGCGAGGTGAAACGCGGGCGCACCCGAAAAGACGTTGACCCACAGGCCGTTCGTCGCGAACGTGATCGCGATCTGGCATAGATTGATCAGCGCCGCCCGGATGTACCAGCCGTGCGAGTTTGGCAGCTCGCGCCCGGGGACCACCCGCTCGAAGACAAGGAACACGGCTGCAACGAGGACGGTGAACAGCGTCGGTAGGGCAAGGTTCACGTCGGCCTCCTGGATCTTCGGGCGCGCCTGGCAGTGGTCCGAAGTACCTTTGTGTCGCTCGTGGGCGACGCCAGGTTCGCGACGACAAACTCGTCGCGTCTCGACGGCGTTCAGCAATGAATATCGTTCCTCGTATAGTCGCGCGTCCATGAACAAACATGAACAAAGTTCAACACAATTTTAAACGACGTTCAGATGAAGTATCATGATGACGACACTAGCAGGCAGCTTTGGCCTCCGTAATATGGGGTGGCCGCGCTGCCACTGGAGATTCTTAACCCATCATGGTCAAGGTTAATACCGGAACAAGCCTTCTCGGCCACGCGGTCGCCACGGCGCGAACGCCGGACGAGGCGACGCTCGATCGCGTGGCAAATCCGCATCAGGGCGAAAACTATATCGCCCGCTTCACCGCGCCGGAATTCACTGCCCTCTGTCCGGTCACCGGCCAGCCGGATTTCGCGCATCTCGTGATCGACTATCTGCCCGGCGCATGGCTCGCCGAATCGAAATCCCTAAAACTCTACCTCACGTCGTTTCGCAATCATGGCGCTTTCCACGAGGACTGCACCTTGCGGATTGGCAAGGATCTCGTGGCCAGTCTCGAACCGCGCTGGTTGCGGATCGGCGGCTATTGGTATCCGCGCGGCGGCATCCCGATCGACGTGTTTTGGGCAACGGGCGAGCTGCCCAAAGGCATCTGGGTGCCCGATCAAGGGGTGCCGCCCTATCGCGGAAGGGGATAGGTCGAAGCAATCACACCAGCCGCGATTGCTCTAACGCGGCGGCGATAAAACTCGCGAACAGCGGGTGCGGCTCGAAAGGCCGCGATTTGAGTTCGGGATGAAACTGCACGCCGATAAACCAGGGATGATCGGAAAATTCGATCGTCTCCGGCAACAGGCCGTCCGGCGACATGCCAGCGAAGACGAGACCGCTTTGGGCGAGCCTTTCGCGGTAGGCGGTGTTGACCTCGAAACGATGCCGGTGGCGTTCGGATATGCTGGTCGCGCCATAAATGGCGGCGATCCTTGACCCCGGCATCAGTTCCGCGCGGTAGGCGCCAAGCCGCATCGTTCCGCCAAGATCCGTCTCGG
>JALZAY010000157.1 GCA_030948025.1 Pseudomonadota bacterium | reverse complement strand
CCGCACGGGCGATCCACATGCGCCAAGGCCGCGTGCAAAACTCTCGTATCGGCGCCCGGTTTCGCCGCCTCCACCGCGAGATGGCGCCGCCACCTGCGGGCACCTGGGAAGCCATTGAAAAGCCCCAGGAGATGCCGTGTCATCGCGTGAAGCGGAACGCCTTCGGCAAGGCGCGCCTCGACATAGGGAATGAAACCCTCGACCGCCTCGACCGCGCCGGCAAATGCAGCCGCCTCGTTAAAAAAAACCGCATCGACATCGAGAAGGAGCGCCGGGTTCTGGTAGGCGGCGCGCCCCACCATCACGCCATCGACGTGATCGAGTTCGGCGCGCATCTCCGCGAGTGTCGCGAGGCCGCCGTTGAGCACCACGGCAACATTGAGAAAGCGCTGTTTCAGGGCATGGACGAGACCGTAATCCAGAGGCGGAAGGTCGCGGTTCTCCCTCGGCGACAGGCCTTTCAGCCAGGCTTTGCGCGCATGCACGATCAATGCGTCGCAACCAGCCGTGATGACGCGCCCGGCCAAAAGACCGAGCGCCGCTTCTGGATCCTGTTCGTCGACGCCCGTGCGGCATTTGACGGTCACCGGCAAAGCAACCTGCGCCTTGATGGCGGTGACGCAATCGCCGACAAGCTCCGGCTCGCGCATCAGACAAGCGCCGAAAGCACCGCTTTGCACGCGCTCAGACGGACACCCAATATTGAGATTGATTTCGTCAAAACCGTAATCGGCGCCAATTCGCGCCGCCGCCGCCAATTCCGCCGGATCGGAGCCGCCGAGTTGTAGGGCGACGGGATGCTCGGCCGCATCGAAACGCAGCAGGCGGTCGCGCTCGCTATGCAAGACCGCGCGGGCCGCCAACATCTCCGTGTAAAGCCGCGCCCGCCGCGACAAGATGCGATGGAAAAACCGGCAATGCCGGTCCGTCCAATCCATCATCGGCGCGACGCAAAACCTAAACTCTTGATTTGGCTGCATTTTTTCTCTAGTCTCAACTTACTAAGTCAGGTCGTGTGCACTCGTTTCTACGCCATCATGCGACCCTTTTCGCGGCAGTTCGACGGCTCAATGCACACGGAGCGCACACGTTTTGGCGACTTTCACAAAGCTCAAATCGGGCTCCTGGCGAGTCCAGGTGAGGCGGAAAGGAAAGTATGTCAACGGGACGTTCCTCCGCCGCAAGGACGCCGAGGAATGGGCACTCGATATCGAGCGGCGTATCGATCGCGGCGAACCCGCTTTGGTACGAAGCTCTCGTGAGACGAAAACGTTCGGTGATCTGATTCAACTGCATCGCGAGGATCTTCAAGACGTCGGAAAACGCATCGGACGATCTAAGTCGGCGAGTCTCGCCTTCCTTGAGCACCGGTTGGGGCCGCTGCGAATCCCATGGAAAAGTGCGGGCTCGGGAGGACGCCAGTCCAGTCACTCGGCGAGCCCGATATCGGGATAGGCGGGCCGGAGCGGCGATCCGGCCGGCAGCGTCACCGCGATATCGGCCGGCCGGTAGTAGTGGGTATCGGGCGCGCTTCGCACAGCAAAGGTCATGGGGCCGTTCGGCAAGTCGAAGAACAGAAGCCGCTGCCGTTCTTCCGCCAGCCCGCGCGTGGACGGCCGCCACCCGGAGATCGCCCGCCGGCACCTCCGCCATTGTGACGCGATCGCGCAGACACAGTGCAAAGGTCAGCTTCGTCTCGTGCGCCTCAAGCGGGAAGGTGGCGAAGCTCATGTCACGCCCCCCGCCAGCACCGGTGCTTTCGAGCCGTAACCGCGGTTGACCGACACAACGCGCGCGGTGCCCGCCTGCTCGGTCGATTGCAACAGAGCCACACGCATCATGTACGAGATGCAGAGCATGTAGGGTATCTCGAGCGCCTGCCAGACAAGTGCGACGTCGTTCAGCGGCACGGGGTTGAAGATGACGCGTAGAGTGTCACCTTCGGCCGCTAGACTGCCGACAAGGTCCGGCCCGTCGAGCGTCGGCTGGTCATAGAGCACCTGCATCACCTTGCCGAGCACCACATGCCGATCGAAGGCGTCGGCCAGCATTGGAGTGATGAGGTAATAGAGATCGAGGGAGAGCGGCGGGCGCCGCAGCATTCCGCCTGTTCCCTCGACGGGCAGGCGATTCTTCATGAACGGGTCTTCGCCGATGCGGTAACGATAGACCGACAGCAACGCGCTGTCGTTGTTCTCGATATGCTCGGCCGGTGACTCGAGGGAGAGCAGGCTTTCGCTGTTGATCAGACCGAAGAGGAAGGGATCGGCGGCGATAGCGTTCCATATCACCCGCACCAGAGTCTTTCCCG
Source organism: Pseudomonadota bacterium (assembly GCA_030948025.1). Lineage (GTDB taxonomy): Bacteria > Pseudomonadota > Alphaproteobacteria > Rhizobiales > Beijerinckiaceae > Methylocapsa. Next base: position 6,203 of record JALZAY010000157.1, on the reverse strand, counting down.
CTTCACCGATGACGATGTAAATCACCCATCAGTGCGGCTCCTTATGGGTTCGCCGCGTAGTGCCGTTTGTAGCGTGTCAGCTGAAAGCTCTGGGAGAGCCCGCGTGCTCAGCAGCAGCTCATGCACGAAGCCGCCGCCACTGTGCCCGCGATGGTCACGACCTTCAGCGTCCGAAACCGGTGCAGCAGCGGCCATACGTCGTCGACGTTCTGTTGCGCCCCGACCTGAATCACCACGACGTCGACGTTGGTCGAACCCACCTCTGCAGCGACGTTGGCGGGATCGGCGACCCGGCCAACCACAACGCTTTCGGGCAACGTCGCGAGGACTCCAGTGACGATCTGAAACAACATGTTCGACATTCCGACGAGCAGCGCGCGCACGAGGACTACTCCTTGCTTGCCGCAATCTGCCCCAGAATTTGTGCGTCCATATGAACCTCACGGACACTCACGTGATCCACGCGCGGACTGGATCGTCGCCAGGCGAATCTCAGCGGCAAGCGCCCCGGTCTGCCCCAGCGCGCGTGATAGATCAGACTGTCAATAGATCACTTGGAGTGGTCCGAACGGTACTACGAACTGGACCAAGAGACGGAGCGAGCGTGAGCCTCCGGGGACCACCGTTGGACAGGGGAGGCTTGGAGATTTGGGCGCTGCTTTCCACGACCGCGGTTTCGCGAGCATGGCGACTGCGTGGGCGCGCGCGTCCGCGTCAACAACGTTGGGACTGAAGGCGCCTCCGGCCCAATAGGCGGCTCCAGAGACCCTCGCGGAACAGGCGTACATCGCTTACGATGTAGACGCGCGGGCGCGAGTCGATTCCTGGACTGCCATCCGGCGTCTCAGGATCGGCGCCTCCATCCCCCTTGCGCAGAATACTCGACGGCATTGTCGGCTCCCGGTCAGGAAGACGAACCGTGGAGACACGCGGCGCTACTGGTCGGGGTGCACGTGGCTCCTTTGTTTGCTCGAACCTCGCGGAGATGTTCGCTTGTCAGGTCGCGATTTTCAGTCGCGACAGTTCCGTCGATGCGCGCTCAGTGAAGTGCCGGGAGATATGACCCTTCGCATATTTTTGGTTAATTCCGCTCAGTGGGCGAGCTGTGCAAAGCAAATTAGTTCGGTCGGTTCCAATCATGACTGAACCCCTTCCCAATCAAAATTTTTCCCCAGTAAATAGAATTATATTTGCACCCCCCGTGCAACGTCCCAAGCGTAGCCGTAATCTGGCAGCAATTTTAATAAACTCTAGAACTCGTGACGCATGATCGGCTGACCGCTGGGGTGATTGAATGCACGTTGCGCGCCCGGTCGACGCTACGGACCGAGTACAATAAGTCGCACAGTTTGCTTGTGCAGTTTGTCGGCCGCGACGACGTCTGCCGACGTGTCATGGCGATTCCTGGCGTTGGCCCGGTGGCGTCGCTGACCTTCAGCCGTTACCGCGTTGAAGGCGGAGGCGCAAAGGCGATCCAGGACGGCGAACTCGGCAAGGCCGAGTCAGAGCGAAGCTGAAGAGGAGCTGACATGGCAAACCTTCCAAACGCGGTTAGCCATGTTGAATCACGTCAACGCTGATTCGAGAATCGGCCGCAGGAGTCAAACTTTCAGGGATTTGGTTTAATCGCGCGAGCGAAGCCAGACAATCGTCGATTGTGGTCTTTCCCGTCCGTTACCGCAGTCATTGGGATGCCCGTTGCCAGCGCGTTTTGGCGGCCACGACACCGCGCTTTGCGCAGGGCGTCATCGCCGCTGCGAATCGATGCGTGCTGCCGTGTCTCTGCGAGGCGAGGACCCGTCGGCGAGCAGGCTTGCGCCCGTCACGGCCTCCACTGTCGCTTCGGCGGCGCGGCGCCACGTGAAGCGCGAAAGGTGAGCGGCCAGCGCGCTCGCCTCGTGTCGAGGCGGATGGTCCAACACGGATGCAATTGCCTCCGCGAGAGCCACGGGCGCGTCTTGGGCATGTGGATCGAAAAATCGGGCGAATTGACCGGCGACTTCGGGCAACGCCGTCACATTGGAGCAGACCACCGCGGCGCCGCAGGCGAGCGCTTCGAGCACGGGAATGCCAAAACCCTCCCCCTCACTTGGAAAAACGAGCATTGCGGCATTATGGTAAAGAGCGGAGAGATTTCCCGCATCAACATCCTCCAGGTGCACGACGTCTTTCCGGCCGCGCAGACGGGTAAGAGTGGCATGCGCGCCGAAGTCGGCCTTTCCTACAACGACTAGTCGCAGACCTGGCCGGTCGAGCCGGTCGAGGGCGTCAAGTAACAAGGAAAGATTTTTTCGCGGCTCGATCCTACCGACGAAGAGAACAAAGGTTCCCGTTATCGTTAAGGGTTGGGCCGGTTGCGGAGGCGTGGAAACCGCATTTGGGGCAAGGAGAATTCGCTCTTTCGGCATGCCATAGCGGCGAACCAGCTCGCTGCGAGTGTATTCCGACACCGCAAGCACTCGGCGTGCACGCTGCGTCGACAAGCGCACAAGCGCGCGGTTGCGCAGCCGCACAGAAAGAGGAAAAAAACGGGGGTGACTCTCGAACAGCAAATCATGCACCACGACCACCTGGGGCCCCGCTAGCAAAGGCGGAGCGATATACTGTGTCAGGAGGACGTCGAACCCATCTCGCCTGCGAGCCTGCGGCCAGAACAGAAGCAGTCGCGCGGCTGGACCGGTTGCAGGAATTCGATGATGGCAAATATTCGGCGCCTCACACAATCGGCGCGTTGCAGCCGGATCCTCAGAATAGAGAATGTAGCGGTTGACGCGGTCGACATTCGGAAGCTCGCTCAGCACCCCCTCAAGCCAGGTGCGCGAGCCCTGGTACTTGCCCGTCAGGACATGCGCATCCACGCCCACGGTCCAAACTTGGAGGGGAATCATAGTCGCCTATCACCCAGCAGTGTGGAACATGTCAAGAAGCCTCACTTGAATCAGGGGGCCGAAGTGGTCTCCTACGACCTCTCCGAGAACCAACGTGCCGTCGTAGCCCCACAAGTCGAGATAGTCGAACAGCGTGCTGCGCCGCGGCAGGTCTTTCGGAATCGCCCGCCACTGGCATCCCGTGCTCAAAATATACATGACCCTCGACGATGACCCGTCAGTACGAGCTTCCGACCCGAGGGTAGGGCAGGAAACCGTTCCGCAAGCCTCAATTGAAGCTCGGAGTCGTCGTCGATTTTGGCAATCATGAACCGCAGCGAATCGACGATAGTATTGCCGGTCACATGAGTGGAACTACGAGAGCTATTGCGATCGTGGCGACAACGACGTCCAGTACCCTTTTGGGCGAGATACGATTGCCGCTCGCCCCAGCGGGTGGCCGATCAATCCCGACGAATGATGCTGCTCGAAGCATTATTCTGGTAGGAAAGAGGCAATGTTACCATGAAAGAAATACTCTAGTGCTTGTAATGAATGGGTATGAATGTCAAGGCGTAGCTGCGAGGAAAGTTGCCAAAAAGCATTATTGACTTCAATCTAGACGACTGCAATGGGGATGCAGCGATAAGACACGTAACTGATCCGAACGCCCGTCGCGCCTCCCGGCGGCTTGCGCCAAAAGCCGTATTCGAGTTGGTGATTTTCCCTCGATTTAGCGGACACGGGATTAGGCGGTTTCATTCTGCCCTCGGATACATCACCCCAGACCAGGCAGAGCGCCAAGCCGCTTAATCCAGCTCCACTAAATCGAGACAAGGTCAGCATCTCTCACCCCCCGCGCAAAAGCCGGATCGCTTCGCCGCGCTCGAAAATATTGAGGAGAAGGCGCAAGGCTTCTCCCCGCGCGCCTTCGAGCCGAGGATTTTTGTCAGTGATCCGCCGCGCTTCGTCGCGCGCCAGGGTGAGCAAAGGCCCATGCGCGGCCAAATCAGCGAGGCGAAAACCCGGCAGGCCGGATTGCTTCGTGCCAAGCACCTCGCCTTCGCCGCGCAGGCGCAAATCTTCCTCGGCGATGCGAAATCCGTCCTGCGTCTCGCGCATGGTCGCGATCCGCGCCTTGGCCGCCTCCCCGAGCGGCGCCCTGTAGAGAAGCAAGCAGGAGGATTTGGCACCGGCGCGCCCGACGCGTCCGCGCAATTGATGCAACTGGGCAAGTCCGAACCGCTCGGCGTGCTCGATCACCATGATGGTTGCTTGCGGAATATCGACCCCGACCTCGATGACTATCGTCGCGACCAGGATTTGGGTCGTCCCTCGCGCAAACGCGGCCATCGCATCGTCCTTGTCGCGGCTTTTCATCTTGCCGTGGACAAGCCCGACTTTATCGCCAAAAACCTCTTGCAGATGAAGGAAGCGTTCTTGCGCGGCGGCCACGTCGAGCGCCTCGCTTTCCTCCACGAGAGGACAGACCCAGAACGCGCGGGCGCCGTCCGCGATCGCGGGCCTGAGCCTCGCGATGAGTTCGTCCATGCGCTCAACCGGCAGTGCGCGTGTCTCGATCCTCGCGCGCCCCGCAGGCTTTTCCCGTAAATTTGAAACATCCATGTCGCCAAAATAAGTCAGAACCAATGTGCGCGGAATAGGCGTCGCGGTCATGACGAGAATGTCAGACGCCGCGCCTTTGTCGCCCAGCGCCAGACGCTGATGGACGCCGAAGCGATGCTGTTCGTCGACCACGGCGAGTCCGAGGTCGCGGAAGACAACGCTTTCCTGAAACAAGGCATGGGTGCCGGCGACAATATCGATGCTGCCTTCCACAAGCCCCGCGAGGGTCTTGCCGCGCGAGGCAGCCGTGTCGCGGCCGGTGAGGAGCGCCAGTTTGAGCCCGGCGGCCTCGCCGAACATCGCGAGCGTTTGGTAATGCTGGCGGGCGAGAATTTCGGTCGGCGCCATAAGCGCCGCCTGCCGCCCGGCCTCGACGGCCGCCGCCATGGCAAAGAGAGCAACAATGGTTTTGCCGGACCCGACATCGCCTTGCAAAAGCCGCAGCATGCGGGTGGGCGCGGCAAGATCGGCGCCGATTTCGGCCATCGCGGCTTTCTGGGAACCAGTGAGTGCAAAAGGGAGTGTCGCGGCGATCTTCTCTCCGATACGGCCATCTCCCTGGCTCGCGCGGCCGGGGGAGCGCCGGATTTTCGCGCGCATCAAGGCAAGCGCCAATTGGGAGGCGAGCAATTCGTCGAAAGCAAGCCGGATACGCGCCGGCGCTTGCGGCGCGATGCTCTCCGGTGTGTTCGGGCGATGCACGTCCCGCAGGGCTTCGGCGAAAGAAGGAAGGGCTGGAATATTTAACGCCGTCCTATCATGCCACTCCGGCAAGGCGGGGATTTTGGCCAGCGCGGCATCGATCGCCCTGCCGAGCGTCTTTTGAAAGAGCCCTTCGGTTGAAGGATAGACCGGCTCGACCGGCGCCATTCTGGCAAAACCTTCGCTGTCGAGCACGCGGTCTGGGTGCACGATCTGGCGATGCCCGTCCCAAAGCTCGAGCTTGCCGGAAATCCAGCGGGTCTCGCCAAGCGGCAAGCTCTTTTCGATCCAATGGTGATTGGCGAGAAAGAAGACGAGGAGGACGTCGCCGGTCTCGTCCTCGACCAAGACCTTGTAGGGCGCCTTGGAGCGGGCACCCGGCGGCCGGTGCTCGATGGCCTTGACTTCGAGCGTGACGATTGTATCGAGCGGCGCATCGGCGATCTTTGGCCGGTTGCGGCGGTCGATCGCCGCATAAGGGAGATGGAAAAGTAGGTCGAGCATGCGGGCTTCCCCGGCGTCCTTCGCCAGGAGCTTGTCCAGGAGCTTGGCTGTTTTTGGCCCGATGCCGGGCAGATTCGCCGCGGCCGCAAAGAGAGGGTTGAGGATGGACGGGCGCATCGAAAGCCGCTGGTTGAGTGCTGGGTCAGTTCGAATTTGGTCCGCACTGCGCCCGGAGCGGACATACATCGGGCGGGCACAACGACCGCCCAAGGGCGCTTGATCATGACCCCAGCACGCGCTGTTGCCAAGTTCGATCGCACGTTGTTACATGCCCGAGCCAAGCAAGGAATTCTGACAGCAGGCGGCCTAAGAGTCGCCCACACTCTCAAACTCGCCCCTCGACCTCGGAGCGAGACGGTCAAGCGCAGGACTAAGAGTCTTCTCTGATTGGGGTCGTTGGAGTCAAGCTGCTCCTGCTTCTTTCCTCGCCATCGGTTGATCTCGTTCCCGCAGGTTACTCGCTTCTCTTCGCGGTCGGCGCACAGGCCGCCGCATGATGGGGTC
>JALZAY010000156.1 GCA_030948025.1 Pseudomonadota bacterium | reverse complement strand
CGCTTCGGCGCCATTGCGAAGAAGATTCATAAGCACGCGAAACATTTGCTCTCGATCCGCGGCGATCTCGAAATCGGCGGCGACCGCGTTGACGAACTCGATCCCGCCCCGCGCTTCGAGCCCGATCATCTCGATGACCTCGGCAACGAGCCCGTGCAACGGAAAGCGCGTCGATTTTGGCGGATCGTCGGCGGCGCGGCCATAGGTCAGCGTCGCCTGACAGAAACGGATCGCGCGATCGAGCGTGGCGACAAGCTTGGGCGCGAGCCGTTGGACGAGCGGATCGTCGGCATTCGCGAGGCGGTCGGACAGAAGCTGCGCCGAGGCAAGCATGTTGCGCATGTCGTGATTGATCTTGGCAACCGCGAGCCCGAGCGCGGCTAGATGTTTTCTCTCTGTCAACTCGCGGACCAAAACATCCTGCATGATGGCGAGTTCCTCTTCGGCATAAGCAATCTCGTGGTTGCCGCCGGAGGGGACGATGATGCGGCGGGAGGAATTCTCGGGATTGGCGCCGAATTCGATCAAACTGTCGGTGAGCCGCCGCACCGGGCGAAGCACCATGAAGTGAATCGCGACGGTTGCGAGGTTGGCGACGATCATCGACATGACGAGGGTAACCGCTAATAGCCGGAGCGAGTAGGCTCGCATGGCCTTGATCAGCGGCGCCTCGTCCATGGTGATCGCGATCGATTCGCTGCCCATCGGCGCTTCGCCGACGATCGTGATGACCCGCCCTGGCGGCGCCATCAGCGTGGCCACCGCGTCGGGCAGGGGCAGGAAAGCAGGCTCGCGAAAATCGTAAATTTCATCGACGCGACGCGGCAACTCGGAAACGGCGAGGATTCGCTTCGTGCCTTGCTTTCTGAGGACGATGATCCGCGCGCCGACGCTATCCAGCAATTGCCGCGACATTTCGGGGGGCACCATGGCCTGGGGCGCCGCGTCGAGCACGAGCGCGGCCGTATAGGCGGCACTGAGGCGTTGCCGCAACCAATTGTCGCGATAGTTGGCGATGGCGGGGATGTAGATCATCGTTGCCGCGGCGATGACGAAAGCGGTGTTTAACAGAAGCACGCGCGTCGCCAGACCGAAGCGGACCGACCGGCGCTTTTTCGCGAGGATTCCGCTCGCCGCGAGACCCTCGCCCGGAGGCATTACGAGATCGGTCATGGCAACCCCTATTCGTTGTCAGTTCTTTGGATTTAAACCCCCGTCTTCAGACGGGAAGAGGCTTTAGCCGTTTTTTTGTTCATAGACTGACTCCTTAAAATGGGCGCCCCATGTGGGGGAAACGCCCATTTTAAGGAGTCAGTCTATGAGCTACACGAGTGGGAGTCACATGGTTTTTCACCATCGCTACACATCGTCTGGATCACGAAGTATCGCTACAAGGTGTTGGAAGGCGCGTTGCGAGAGCGGATACGAACGATGATCCGGCAGGTCTGCAGGGAACTGGGTGTGCAAATCGTCTCCGGCGTGTTGTCCCGGGAGCATGTCCATATGTTCGTGGAAATCCCGCCGCATATTGCGGTCGGCGATGTCGTCCGGCGCGTCAAGGGACGCTCATCGCATCGGGTGCAGATGGAGTTCTCGGACTTGCGTAAGCGCACCTGGGGGCGGCATTTCTGGGCGCGGGCTACTTCTCCACCACGAGTGGCAACATTACGGACGAAGTCATACTTCAGTATCTTCAGGAGCACGAACCTACCGGCGTCAGCCGGTAGTTATTCAGTTGTTTTCTCGCTCGGTTCTGTTCAACAATCCTACCACTTTTTTATGATCATGGGCTAGCGCGCGCCGATAATTCGGCGCCATGCCAAAATCCTGCTCGAAGCCAAACGTAGCTCTCGGAAGACCGCGAAATGGCGCCGCCGCCGCTCAGCAGATCGATATCAATTCCATGCGCCAGGCCCACCACGCTGAGACCCTTGACGCCAAGGCGCAGCATGGCCCGCAGCAAGGCCATGGGCACGCGAGGACAGGACGCCGCCGTCCGCGACGAGGGCGCCGTCTGCGACCCTGCGCCGCGAGATCCGTATAGACGGGGCGTGGAGTCCGAACGATCCTGGCGCAACAAGAATGCCATTTATCAAGGCTCTAAGTTCCGCTTTGGCCTTCGCGATACGACAGGCTGGTGGATGACGAAATCGCCCTCGGCACCCGTCGAGCCGACGAGCCCGAGGTCTGCAAAGCGGCAGACCTCCCGGCCATCGCCGCCATGGACGCATAGGGGCTGGGGGCTGTCAATGGCGGAGACATCTTATGCCAAAAGGCGGCGAGAAAGTATACCAATGGAGTTGAGAGAAAAGGGCTGTGAAGCGCCCGTTTACCTTCATGTTTTTGTGCCGATTTATAGGCTTTGTCGCATCGGCGAGTTTTTCTAGCTCGGCAGAGCTCGCCGCGAGTTGTTTAGCGCCTTGCCGTAGGCGTCCACGCGGTCTAGATGTAAAGCTATGTCACAGCGTCAGCCCCACAGCACTCTTGCGGTATGGCCGGTACGGTCGCGCCATTTACTGAATTCCATTCCTACCGTCATTTATGTGCTTGCGATAACAGCTAAAGGTTTTCCCAGCCAATGGGTAAGTGATAGCGTCAAGAGAATCCTGGGTTACGAAGTCGAGGAAGCGCTGGCGCCTGACTGGTGGATCGACTGTCTGCATCCCGATGACAAGGAGGCGGCGGTCGGGAAAACGTCGATCCTGATGACCCAGGGCCACTTGGTGCAAGAGTACCGGTTTCGATCCAAAGACGGCCACTACCTTTGGATGCAGGACGAGGCGAGCCTCTTGCGGAAAGCCGACGGCCGGCCCAAGGAAATTGTCGGGTTCTGGACCAACATTACAGAACGCAAGCAGGCGGAAAAACAGGCAGCGCAAGCGCACGAGCAAGAGGTCGACAGTGGCGAGCTGAATCGGTCTAGTAATCGCATTGCAGTTCGTCTGGTGATCGTAGCCCTGATCGTCGGCTCCAGTTTCTTGCTCCTTGCAGACAAAGGGCCCCTGATGTGGGGAATGACTATTACTGGGCTCACCGTCTTTGCGGTCGGCTGTAGCCTCGGGTCGATATTGATTTGGCTCGTGGTCAAGTCAGGCAAACGGTCGCGCCATATATTGAATTCGATTCCTACCGTCATTTATGTGCTTGCGATAACAGCTAAAGGTTTTCGCGGCCAATGGGTAAGTGACAGCGTCAAGAGAATCCTGGGTTACGAAGTCGAGGAAGCGCTGGCCCCTGACTGGTGGATCGATGGTCTGCATCCCGATGACAAGGAGGCCGCTGTCGAGAAAACGTCGATCCTGAAGACCCGCGGCCACTTGGTGCAAGAGTACCGGTTTCGATGCAAGGACGGCCACTACCTTTGGATGCAGGACGAGGCGAGCCTCTTGCGGAAAGCCTTCGGCCGGCGCAAGGAAATTGTCGGGTTCTGGACCAACATTACAGAACGCAAGCAGGCAGAAGAACAGGCAGCGCAAACGCGCGAGCAAGAGGTCGAGAGTGGCGAGCTGAATCGGTCTAGCGATCGCAACATTGCAGTTGGTCTGGTGATTGCAGCCCTGATCGTCGGCTCCAGTTTCTTGTTCTTTGCAGGCAATGGACCCCTGATGTGGGGAGAGACTATTATTGGGCTTACCGTCTTTGCGGTCGGCTGTAGCCTCGGGTTGATATTGATTTGGCTCGTGGTCAAATCCGGCAAATACTAGGACTTTGTTCTTGGGCCACGGAAAACTTGCCGGGCTGTCTCGGCAAGGAACCACGCCAACTGGCTGATTTTGAGGGTTTGCTGTTCGATCGAACGATTCCATTCGATCAGAAAGCGCCCTAACGGGCCGTCAAGCCTGCTGTCCCGAAACGTCATGGCGGCTCGCCGCGCCGCATCGGCCAGCGCCGGATAAGGAACCATTAGAGAGGCTATATCGCTGGCGGTCATGCCTTTCGATATGGCGAGCGTAAAGAGGTTGATCAACTCCTCCGCCCCCGATCCGACGATACCGGCGCCGAGAAGGGTGCCCCTGCGGCTGGTGACAAGCTTGACGTGCCCGCGGTGTCGATGCTCGATGCGGGCCCGCTCCGTTTCGGCGAATGGCCAGCGGAGCACGCGAATATGGCGATGCGCCGCCCGCGCTTGCGCTTCCGGCAGTCCCGCCGTGGCCATCGCGGGGGAGGTCAAAATAACCCGGGTGGCCACTTGCCGGTGCGTTCGCGGGCCCGGCAATCCGAGAACGGTGCGCAGGACGAGACCGGCGTGCTGTTCGCCGCCGCCGCCCTGTCGCCCGCTTCTCACGACCGTGCCGATCGCGTGGATGCGCCGGTTGCTGGTGGCAAGAGAGGCGTCTGTCTCGATGCCGCTTTCGTCGTAACGCACCTTCGCCGCGGCAAGACCGAGGCCCTCGACAGCCGGCGCACGGCCGGCGGCGACCAGAATGTGCGAACCCGCGACCGGTTTTTCATGCCCCGCTGCGGCGATGAAAACCCGAACGCCGTCGCCGCGCGGCTCGATTCGCGAAATCCGCACGTCCTCATGAACGACGACGCCGTCGTGCGCGAACGCGGCGCGCACCGGCGCGGCAAGTTCTTCGTCTTCCGAACCGAATATTTCTCCCTCCGCAAGCACGATCGCCTCGCACCCCAGCCGGCGCATCGCTTGCGCGAGCGCGAGCCCATCCGGATCGGCGCCGATGACGATAAGACACCGGGGCGGATGTTCCAACGCGCAGAGCGCGGCGCAGTCGAGCGGCCGCACGAGGTCGAGCCCCGGAATGGGCAGGATTCTCTCGACGGATCCGGTCGCGACAACGAAGCGTCGCGCCTTGATTTTCTCGCCGCCCGCCTCGCAGGTATCGGGACGGGTGAAGCGTCCCGGCGCACGAATGACCTTCACATTCATGGCTTCGAGACGCGCTTGGGTATAATTTGGCGCGATCGCGGCAAGCACGGCGGCGGCATGTTGCCGCACGCGCGCGAAATCGATTTGCGGCTCTGGTACGGCGAAGCCGAAATAGTCGGCGCCGCGCGCCAAAGGGGCGGCCCGGCTCGCCGCCAGCAAGACGTGGCGCGGAATGGCATCGGTAAGTCTCCGGCCGCCAAGTGCACCTTTTTCGACGAGCACGACGGACCGGCCGCTAGCCGCCGCCCCAAGCGCGAGCGACAGACCACCGGGGCCACCGCCGAGGACACATAAATCGGGCGGCAGGTCCGCGTTCATGGCGTTGGCCTTGCTCAATTGCCGCTTGCCGGTGATGGGTTCATTCGCATGGAAATCGATAAAAACTTTCCCGCAGGCGGGGATTTACAGCATTTCCGGGCAGATCGCGCAATTTCGCCCGGCGCATAACGCCGCCGCGCACCGGTGGCAGGTGCCCACCCGCTTTCAATCGTGTTATGGCTGCGCGGGACGTTATCGGCGGCTTGGGGGCGAAAGATGCACATTGCAATGATCGGTTCTGGCTACGTGGGGCTGGTGTCGGGGGCGTGTCTCGCGGATTTCGGACATACGGTCGTTTGCATCGACAGCGACGGGCAAAAAATCGAGGCCTTGAAGGCGGGGAAAATGCCGATCTTCGAACCCGGCTTGCACGCTCTCGTCGAGACCAACGTGCGGCAACGCCGGCTGTCCTTTTCGACCGGTCTTGCCGCGGCGGTGGCTTCGTCTCAAGCGGTCTTCATCGCGGTCGGAACGCCATCGCGGCGTGGCGACGGCCATGCCGATCTTTCCTTCGTCTACGCCGCGGCGCGCGCGATCGCCGCCGGGCTTGATGGGTTTACGGTGATCGTGACAAAATCCACGGTCCCTGTCGGCACGGGCGACGAAGTCGAGAGGATCATGCGCGAGACCCGGCCGGACGCCGATTTCGCGGTTGTTTCCAACCCGGAATTTCTGCGCGAAGGGGCCGCGATCGACGATTTCAAGCGGCCGGATCGCATCGTCATCGGCGTCGAGGACAAACGCGCCGCAGCGGTCATGACGGAAATCTACCGGCCGCTCTATCTGAACCAGGCTCCCTTCCTTTTTACCAGTCGCCGCACGTCGGAACTGACCAAATACGCGGCCAACGCTTTTCTCGCCACGAAAATAACCTTCATCAACGAGATCGCCGATCTTTGCGAGCGGGTCGGGGCCAATGTCCAGGACGTGGCGCGGGGGATCGGCCTCGACAAGCGCATCGGGTCCAAATTCCTGCATGCGGGACCAGGCTACGGCGGCTCCTGCTTTCCGAAGGACACCGAGGCGCTGATTAAGACGGCGCACGATCATGGGTCCCCGGTCCGCATCGTCGAGGCGGTCGCCGCGATCAATGACCAACGCAAGCGCGCCATGGCCCGCAAGGTTTTGGCCGCCTGCGGCGGTTCGGTGCGCGGCAAGACCATCGCGGTTTTGGGCCTCACCTTCAAACCGAATACCGACGACATGCGCGACTCCCCCGCGATTTCGATCATTACCGCGCTGCAAGATGCCGGGGCGCACGTCAACGCCTTCGATCCCGAAGGCATGGATCAGGCGCGCCTGGTTCTTGAAGACCTCACCTTTTTTTACGATCCCTATTCCTGCTGCGACAAGGCCGATGCGCTGGTCATCGTGACCGAATGGGATGCGTTTCGGGCGCTCGATCTCGATCGCGTCAAATCGGCTCTCGCCGCGCCGGTCATGATCGATCTGCGCAACATTTACGATCCGGCGGACATGGCCCGGCGCGGTTTTGTCTATTTTGGTGTCGGGCGAGGCACGGGCGAAAGCGCGAATTCATAGACCGAGTGCGGTCAAGCCTGGATGGCCGGTGGGACGCGGTCCGGCGGGCCACAGGAATTTCCGGTCTTCCGGGGTGATCACCACGTCGTTGATGCTTGCTTCCCGGCGGCGCATCAGTCCATCACCATCGAATTCCCATTGCTCGTTGCCATGCGCGCGAAACCAATCGCTGGAATTATCGCGCCACTCATATTGGAAGCGGACACTGATGCGGTTTTCATGGAACGCCCAAAGCTCCTTGATGAGCCGGTAATCAAATTCGCTCGCCCATTTGCGGGTAAGGAATTCGACGATGGCCGCGCGTCCGGCAAAAATTTCCGAGCGGTTTCGCCAGCGGCTGTCTTCGGTGTAGGCAAGCGCGACGCGAGCAGGGTCGCGGGTATTCCAGGCATCCTCGGCAAGCCGAATTTTTTCCACCGCGGTTTCGCGCGTGAAGGGAGGCACGGGCGGGCGGCATGGCATGGTGGCGTGCTCCATTTCTTGGCATTTGGGCGACTGGATAGAAGCTTAAACCAAAGGGATGGCGTCCAAGCAAATTCGATATCTGCCCCGGCTCCAGGCTGGTGCGAGCTTGCTCCTCTTGTTCGAAAAAATTGGTGCAATGCACGAATCCCCCGGCGCGCCGCGCGGGCTATTGACAAGCCAAATTTCTATAGAATTAGTATATAAACCTGCCTCATGCCGGAACAATCGTTCGCGACACTTTCGGGGCTGGGCATTTCAAAAGACAGGATAGGTTGCACGCATGATACCGGAGTTTGCTTGCATATCGAACGGTTTCGCCGCGATCGCCGCGGGCGTCCAGGCGTGGCAAGGCCGGCAATTCGCGAAAACCTTGCCCAATTTGCCTGCCCGGTCCTTCCGCGCCGGCGTGTGGATGTCCTGCTTGACCGTGTGGTTTGCCGCCGCCTCGCTTCCGGCGATAAGCCAGGAGGCGAAGCTCCTCAATGTTTCCTATGACCCCACGCGGGAACTCTATACGGAAATCAACGATTTGTTCGCGGAGCGCTACAAATTCCGTACGGGCGCGAGCGTGATCTTCGAACAGTCGCATGGGGGGTCGAGCAAACAAGCGCGTTCGGTCATCGACGGGCTAAAAGCCGATGTCGTCACCTTGGCCCTCGCCTGGGACATTATCGCGATCGAGCGCGCCGGGCTGATCAAGCCTGGCTGGCAGGAGAAACTAGCTTACAACTCCTGCCCTTACACTTCGACGGTCGCCTTTCTCGTGCGCAAGGGCAATCCGAAAAACATCAAGGATTGGAAGGATTTGACCCGCCCCGACGTGCAGGTGATCGTGGCCAATCCTAAGACGAGCGGCGCCGGGCGCTGGGCGTTCCTGGCGCTCTGGGGCGCGGTCGCCAGGGCGAAAACCCACGATCCCTCCACCCTGGAGGGGCTGGCCGAATCACAGGCGGCGGCGCGAACGGCGCGGGACTTCCCGGTCTATCAGAACGCCGAAGCCCGCGCGGCCATCGAGACATTCTACAACCACAACGTTCCGGTTCTGGATACCGGCGCGCGCGGCTCGACCGTCACCTTCGCGCAAAAGCAGCTTGGCGACGTCCTGTTGAATTGGGAGAACGAGCTCTGGCTGGCGTTGGACGAGTTCGGCAAGGATAAATTTGAAATCGTTTATCCGCCGAGCAGCATTCTCGGCGAGCCGCCGGTTGCCGTCGTCGACGAAGTGGTGGACAAAAAAGGCACGCGGGATCTCGCGGAAGCCTATTTGAAATTTCTCTATACGTCCGAAGCACAGGAGACCGTGGCGCAGCTTCATTACAGGCCGCGCGA
>JALZAY010000155.1 GCA_030948025.1 Pseudomonadota bacterium | reverse complement strand
TTTCGGTGCCAGCTGCTGCAAGGGCCTTGCTGTCTTTGATTCGAGGCATAACCACTGGATGTTTGTCCTATGCCCTCAAGGGTAAACTCCCGGCAGGTCTTTGTCTCATCATCATTGGCACAGAGGGGAACCCGCTGTGGGGCGCTCCCAAGATCCACGGCGAGCTGCTCAAACTGGGCATCGATGTCGCGCAGTCCACGGTTTCGATCTACATGGTGCCGAGGCAGGGCCGGCCATTGCAGACCTGGAAGATTTTCCTTTGCAATCATGTGGAGGACATTGCATCGATTGATCTCTTGGTCGTTCCGACGATTGCCTTTCGGCAGCTATTCGTATTTCTTGTTCTTGGCCATCGACGGCGGCAGCTGTTGTGGTTTGCGGTGACCCAGAACCCAACGACGGAGTGGCTGGCGCGCCAAATCACCGAAGCATTCCCTTGGGACACTGCGCCCAAATATCTCATCCGTGACAATGACAGGGCATTTGGCGGCGCGTTCAAGGCTCGGGTGCGAGCAATGGGCATCCGGGATCGGCCCACCTCGTTCCGCTCGCCCTGGCAGAACGGATATGCTGAACGCTTGATCGGGTCGGTCCGGCGCGAGTGCACTGATCATTTGATCGCGTTCAACGCGGAGCACCTTCGCCGAATCCTTGCGAAATATGCCATCTATTATAACGAGGTGCGAACGCATGTTTCGCTCGGGAAGGACACGCCCTGCACACGCCCGATCGAGCGGTTCGGAGACGTTGTTGCGCATCCGATCCTTGGCGGGCTACATCATCGCTACGCTCGAATCTAGATTTCGGAAGCGACAGCCCAGGCTGACCCGGGCGCAATCGCCGGCGGAACCGCACCCAGCACATTGGCAAGGCTGATATCCACAGGCTGGCTGCCATCCACGCTGGCGACGAAGTTCGGAGTGTTGGTCAGTAACAATTCGAAGTCGGTCCGAAACGGGCCAGGCGGCGTGGTGGCGAAAACCCCGCTCTGGCTGAATCCGGCGAAGCTGTTGGCGAGTACCGTGAGGTCAGAGGGACCGCCAGCCTTGGAATCCGCGTGCAACTCTAGCTTGATCAAACTCGAGCCCTGGGTTACCGCGTCCGGCGCGAACTGCGGCGATGCCGGAGCCATGCTGAGACCGGTGAAACTCTCCCGGCCCACCTCCTCGCCGGCGTCTTCCTGAATGACTGTCAGGTTGAAGGTCTCATCGGGCAGTGCCGTCCCGTAGCTGACCTCCAGCTTGAGACCGGTGCCCAAGGCGCCCGGGCTGCGGGCGGTTGCCACCAGCACATTCTTGGTATCGAGGCTCTTCAGATTGATGACGGCGGCATGGGCGTCTTTCGCCAGCCGCACCACGTAACAATCCGTTCCGCCGTTGTCGAAGAACATGCGAACACTTTGCGCCAGGTCGCTCTCCGGGTGCGGCGGGCCGAACGCCCGCGTATAGTCCGACGGACTCAGGATGCGGACCGCCTGGTTCAGCGGCCCCTTACTCGCCCGTCCGAAGAAGGCGGCAATAGACGTTGCCACGCCGGTTATGGTGTGGACGCCGCTGGGGACCTCAACGATGTAAACGCCCGGATAACTTACCTGTGGTGTTGCCATTCGTTACTCCTTAACTCCTGCTTTAGGGGCTGCGTTGGCTGCCAACATGAACCCGAGCAATGTCCGGCAATTTCAGCATACCATACCGAGCGCAGACAATCAAAACAGGGCGAGTAGACGCGCGCTAGTCACGAACAAGTCCGGATTCAAAGGCGCAAGTTGGTCCAAACAAGACCACTCGCGCCAATGCCCCGGAATTGCGGGCCTTTCTGCCGAGATGGCAATCCGTCTCGAATTCCTGCTTTGGATGCAGCCCTGAGCACCTTCGCGAAAACTGGGACCGAGGAGCCAAAGATCCCCTGGCCTGATGACTGCGGGCTGATCACTGCCGAGGCGCTCGAAGCCGAGCGGCCCGCATCGGTGGCCTTGGCCTCGACGAACTTGCGAGCCCCGAGGTGGTGGCCAGATCCTTGGTGTGGGGCGGACCGCGATACAGATGGCTGGCGCAATACCGGCGTGGTGGTTGGGGCGCCCTGAAAGCGTCCTATCGATCACCGCAAGCCTTCGCCGGGCTGGTAAGGGTGTGCGGCTGGTGATCGGCAATGGCGCCGCAAAAGCGATCGACGACGGCCTTGCTTCCCTGATCGCCCGAGCGATCGCAACGCGCAACATGTTCCTTGCGGGCCGAACAGCAAGGGAATTCCGGCCGTAACGGCGGTAAGCCAGGATCGAATTATTTCTTGAGGAGAAATTCATTGACCCCGGCTCCTTATAAGTTCAATCCCGATTGCCAATGCCTCAATACTTGTTTGGAGGAACAGAAATTTTTTCAGAGCGGGTTGCCCCTATGACTTCAATACCTCGGGTGCCTATAATGCCGTTTAGTGGAAGGCTAGCAATGTATGGAGCCGTGGTCGGGAGTCCGATACCTGCTGGCAGACATCCAGTTACCTCGATCCCCCAATATTCTGGCTGCCTAATATACACCAGTGGGATAAGATCGACTTCCATGTTCAAATAGGGCTTCGTCCCTCTCACGATTAAAATATAGGTTCCGCTAACTATGCAGGACGAACCTCTGCTTCTTGAAAGTCAACCAAGCGACATGAAGAAGGATGTGGAAGGGCTTCGAATTCATAATTGCAGCTAGGATTCAGTCATTTTATATCTCCTTGATTGTGCATTGATATAAGGGGGCTAGTGCGAGGTCTTGGGAGTAAATACCGGCATGTTTATATGTGTTCATTTCATATCTCCGAGGTATGGAGCGCATCAGTCGTCCGGCAGCAACGTCCGGTTGACTCAAAAACCACCGGCCCGTCAATCAAGCCGATGACGATCTACCGGCCTGCCCTGAGTATGATCCATCACGGCGGTGAGCCTGACCAGATCCAACGGATTCATGGTGTCTCACGCAAGGGTTATGTTGGTGCCCGCCGCCCCCTTCGGATATCTATATTCGAAGCGGCATTCCCCAAATTGCCGGACAATGTAGCAGCTCAATTTTCAACTGCACCCCCTGATCGGGGGGTGCAGTTGCATTTCCGGTCGCTTCGATTGCAATATTAGCGCCACGGCGCGCCAACGATAGACCATCATCGATGGTTACGGCTGAAGTTACTGAACGGCAAGCCGTGCAACGATGTGGCCAGAGCGGGCACGCTCTCATCAGCTTGAATGCCATCGAGCAGCGGATCGATGTGCGCCATCCCCGCAGGGCCAAAGGGGGAATCAATTTTCATAGGAGGCGCATTCAATTCATTTGGGGAATGTCGGAGAAATTTGGCCCTTGTCCCTTGTCGCCTTCCTACGCCCAGATTCCAAATCATACGCGGTTTTTGCAGCCGCGACGATAGAGTTTATCGGTGTGTTCAACGTTTGATGGGCGGGTGAATTTCCAGACACCATAATGGTCTTCGTCATGCTGACAGCCTCCCTTGATTTCGCGCTGCACTGCACTGCTTCTTCTGGCCGAATCCGGTTCAGTTCAAGATCGGGATCAATCCGGACGAAATTAAGTTTAGCCGGGACCGTAACCATGACAGTAAAGGGGCAGTTTGGAGGCTCGCCGCAAAATGGCGACGCCGTCTCTTCCGAGTTGCGTCAATCGCGTCGCTTTGACAGCCCCTGCGATATGTCCATTTAGCGTAAAATAGCGGAAATGCCCGTGAACAAGTGCCGGCTAACCTCCCTCATGCGACTTTCTCACGCCGCGCCGGAAATTGTCGGCGCTCTACTCGCAGGTCGACATCCCATTGAGCTGACGCCGATCCGGCTGCTGCGACTGAGCAAAAACCTCCCGCATGACTGGAAGGAACAACGCCGTTTCCTCGGCCTCGCCGCCTAAACCTCACTCAAAATCCAGACGAAACGCTCCACATCCGACGACTCGAAAACGGCCTCGAGAGACCCTGTGGCAATCACCCAACCTTCTTCGGTCATCTTCGTCAGCATGGCCAGCCCTCCCAAAGCCAGCCGCCCATGGGGACCTGGATTCGAACCAGGATTAACGGAGTCAGAGGTCCCCGCGGCGAGTTCTTGTTTGCCACGCCTCAAGCCCCGGATATTTGCGGCGCGAAACAGCCTACGCAAGCCTTCTCCAGTTTAGCGGCATCAGCTCAATGTCCTGCAGCAGCACGCACCACGCCGATTGCATTTGGATTGGGCCGACCGCGCCCTGTTCATTCTATCGTCGCTGTGCCGTTCAACAGACGTCTTCTATTGGCCATTCACGGGCAAGCCAGGTGCCAACCAAATTAAGGGCACCTCGAAAAATAGCCCTTCTGCGTGGCATGCAAATCAGCTTCAAGAATCTCTCGGGATTTGAGCGCTTGGAGCGTGCGGCATGGGGCAATTGGGTTTCTTCGATCTGAGCCGGCGCTATGAATGCCTGGATGCCAAGAACGATCCGCTGGTGGCGATCGCGGCGCTGGTTCCATGGGAATGTTTCCGGCCCAAGCTGAGGGCGGCGCTGATCAATGGCGAGCGTCGCACGAGCGAGACGGCGCGCAAGAGTCCGGCGGGGCGCAAGCCGTGGGACGAAGTGGTGATCTTCAAGGCGCTGGTGCTGCAGGCGCTCTACAATCTTTCGGACGATCAGGCGGAATACCAGCTTCGCGACCGCCTCTCGTTCATGCGTTTTCTTGGCCTGGGGATCGAAGACGCGGTCCCCGACGCCAAGACCTTGTGGCTCTATCGCGAGGCGCTGGCGAAGGCCGGCGCAGTGGAAGAACTGTTTGATTTGTTCGACACCCATTTGAAGGACAAGGGCTACCTCGCCATGGGCGGACAGATCATCGACGCGACGATCGTGTCGGTGCCCAAACAACATAACTCGCGCGAGGAGAACGAGGCGATCAAGGAAGGCAAGACGCCGGAAGACTGGAAATCGAACCCCGCCAAGAACCGCCAGAAGGACAAGGACGCGCGCTGGACGAAGAAGCACGAGCGCTCCTATTATGGTTACAAGAACCACATCGGCGTCGACCGTCGGCATAAATTCGTGCGCCGTTACGTTGTGGGCGACGCCAGCGTGCACGACAGTCAAAAGCTCGAAGATGTTCTCGATATGAGCAACACGGCTTCGGACGTGTGGGCCGACAGCACCTATCGCAGCCAGGAGATCGAGGAAAAACTCAGCCGACGCGGCCTGAAGAGCCGGATCCATCGCAGGGCCTACCGTAATCGCGAACTCAGCGAGGCGCAAAAGGCGGCCAACAAGACGCGCTCCAAGGTGCGTGCACGCGTCGAACACGTCTTCGACGATCAAAAGAACAGCATGGGAGCCGAGATCGTCCGCACCATCGGCATTGTTCGCGCGCGATGCAAGATCGGAATGACGAACCTCGCCTACAATATGCGGCGCTTCATCTGTCTCGAAAGGATGTCAACGGCGGCCGGGTGAACCGGCGCAATTGTCGCGACGATAGCGTGAGTGGGTTGCGCAAATCGTCTGCCGCTGGCGCAGGTGACGGCGTCAAATCGCCTCAATCAGAGGCCGGGGCCAACAAACCGGCCACGCCGCGCCCTTAACCGCCGATCATCACCCGCAAGCGAATATTTTTCGAGGTGCCCTTAATCCAGAAAGGACTGGACTTCCGCTGGGAACAGAGCGTCATTGGTTCGCCCTCGTAGAGCGCCAACGGCTCTTTGGGGATCCTGCCCCGCCGGCTTTCGCGCCAGTGCGGGGCTTCGGTGGTGGCGGCGCAAGTCGCCACTCCAACCGAACTAAAGGATCTCGACAATGTCACTCAAAAAGTTGTCATCAAACAAGCCCAGCCGGGCAGACTCAAAGCAGGCCCTTGTGCTCGCGATGCTCCAACGCAAACCGGGCGCGACCATCGCAACCATCATGAAGGCAACCGACTGGCAGCCCCACTCGGTCCGCGGCTTCCTGGCCGGAGTGGTGCGCACCAAGCTCGGCCTAACGCTCGTCTCCGAGAAGACCGGCGAAGCGCGCGTCTACCGCATCGTGGCGAACGATGTCTCGCCGAAGCGCAAAGGCAGGCCGGGCCGCAAGGCGGCGTGACCGGCATGCCTCGCCCATCATTCGATCGCGAGGCGATCGAGACCGAGATCGACCGCGTGCGGTCGCTCGGCCTCGACGAGCTTCGCACCCTGTCGCGCGTGACTCCGCTCCTCCCCGCCGACGGCGTTCACCAAGGACCTCATGGCGCGGTTCCTCTGCTGGCACATCCAGGAGCAGGCCCAGGGTGGACTTGATCCGGAGACCGCAAAGCATCTCGATGGCCTTGCACGAGGCGACGAGCGCGGAGCGAATCGCCCCAGAAGACTCAAGCCCGGCACCGTGCTCCTGCGTGAGTACCAGGGCGAGCGGCACACCGTCACTGTTGTTGCAAACGGCTATGTCTGGCACGAGACGACCTATGCCAGCCTCTCGACTATCGCGCGGGCCATCACCGGCACGAGTTGGAACGGACCGCGCTTCTTTGGGCTACATAGCGGCTCGGAGCCAAGGGCTTCGTCGGAAGCGGCCAATGTGTCGCCAGCACCAAACAACAAGCGACGTCTTATTCGGGCGGCCAAGTCGCATCCGGCTGGCGCTGCACAAAGTCCTCTCGTCGGTGATTGGGAGCGAAGACCATGAAGCCTGTCGCTCCCAAGCCCCAACGCTGCGCGATCTACACCCGCAAATCGACCCTTTGTGAACCGCCATCCGCCCCGCGGCACGGATTGCCGGACGGATTGTTGTTCGCCCGCGGGGCACTATTCATGGAGGTGCATTCAAGCCGCTCGCGGCAGAGGGTGCGGCGAAGTCATTCCGTTAACCCAACATAATCCAGGCTAAGCGCATGTCTGCTTTTCGGAAGCGTCTATTCAGTTGAGGATGACCGGCATGGGCGCATCCTCGACCTTGTCGCCGATGTCCTCAAACTTCCGCTTTCCGCCGATACCGTTGAAAAAGTTGCCGGTTGATTGATGCAGCGGCGATGCCGTGATTCACTGCTTCTGGTGATTTGGCGGGGGATGCGGCGATAATGGGCGTTCAAGCGACGTCGGCCCGGTTATTCTATGATTTCTGCCTCGACGACCATGTCCCTTCCGATCACATTTTGCGAAGCATCGATCGGCATCTCGACCTCGATGACGTTCGTCAGGCGCTGAAGCCGTTCTACAGCAGCACCGGTCGCCCCTGTCCAGCGTCAGCACCTATGAGACAGATTCCCAAAGGATGTTGGGGTGGACGGCCCCCGACGGCATCGATTGTGCCAGAATGAGGTCGTTGCAGATCTCAAACAACGGGGACCGTCCGTGGAACAGATAAGCCGAATTGGCATGGACACGTCGAAACATTTTTTCCAGCTTCAGGGGGTGAACGCCGCCGAGAAGGTGGTTTTGCATAAGAAGCTGCGCTCCTCCATGCCGAAACGGAAATTGGAAAATAGCAAGCAGAGACCGGCGCCCGCCAGCCTAACCAACGGAAATGTCGGCGATTCGCCTTCACCCGGAAATGACACCCCCAAGACTGGACTGCCTGGCTAGAACGGAAAGATTCGAACTTTATGAATCCAGAGACGCGTGGCAAACGCTGGGGCGATTGGCACTTAATTTTCATCGCAGAAAGGAGTGGACTTCCGCGGCGAAGAGAGCGTCACTGTGCCATGCCGAGATAAGGGCCGATTGGCCCCATCCGGGATCCTGCCCCGCTGGCGATGGTGCCTCTGCGGGGCTTCGGTGGTGACGGCGCCTGGTGCCGTCGCAACCGAAAAGGATCCTCAAATGTCGCACAGCAAAATCCCCACAAAGACCAAGTTTGCGCGCGCCAAGAGCCGCGCGAAACGGCCTGCAAATCCTAGGAACATTCCCTCGGGTTCGACCCGCGGCGGGACCAAGCAGGAGGCCGTCCTCGCCCTGCTCAGACAGCCCAAGGGGACAACGATCGCCACTATCATGAAGGCGACGGGTTGGCAGCAGCACTCGGTCCGCGGCTTCTTTGCGGGTGTGGTGCGCAAGAAGCTCGGCTTGACCCTGATATCGGCGAAGGCTGAGACCGAACGCGTTTATCGTGTGCCTGTCGGCCAGCCGACCAAATCGAAGCCGAAGATCGCCGCGCAACCAGCCGCCTAGCCATGGCTTCGGTGGATACCCGAGCGATCGAGGGCGAGATCGATCGCATTCGGTCGCTCGGCCTCGAGGAATTGCGGCGCGAATGGCGGCGGCTCAACCACGGTGAACCGCCGCGGATCAGCCGCGACCTGCTTGTCCTTGCACTCGGTTACAGACTTCAGGAAATCGCGCATGGCGGGCTCGGCAAGGCGACCCGGCGCAAGCTGCAAACAATGGCAAAGGCCTTGCGGACAACGGGCCGGGTTGGCCCGGCGCCGTGCCTCAGCCTGAAGCCCGGTGCGCGTCTGGTTCGGGAATGGCGCGGCCGCGCACACACCGTCACGGTCACGGAAGATGGGTTCGAGTATGCCGGGGCAAACTATCCGTCGCTGACCAAGATCGCCAAAAAGATCACCGGAGCGCACTGGTCGGGTCCGCG
>JALZAY010000328.1 GCA_030948025.1 Pseudomonadota bacterium | reverse complement strand
CACCCAGGCCTTGCGCCGCGTCGAAGCGGGTCTCATGGAAGTGCCGCGGGTCGTGGTCGATTCCAGCGTCGCGGCCAGACTCCGGCGCGGCCAGTCCATCCTTCTGCGCGGCCATGACGCGCCGTTTGATGGCTTCGCCTATGCCGCCTGTTGCGGCGTGGTCATCGCCGTCGGCGCGGTCGAGAAGGGAGAATTAATTCCGGGCCGCGTCTTCAATCTGCCTTTGTATACCCCGACTCATTGAAGAGCCGGGAGAAAATTCTTGCGTTTTCCGGTTGGGCGGATTCTGGTGGCGGGCATGATTCAAGGCGGTTTTCTGAGCAAAGAAGATCGCGGCGAGCTGATCGCGTTGGCGCGCGATGGTTCGGCGGCCTGCCGCGTGACGCGCCGCGCGAATGCCTTGGTGCTTTTGGACGACGGGTGGAGCTGTCAGCAGGTCGCCCATGCGTTTTTGCTCGACGACGATACGGTCCGCGGCTGGCGCAAGCTTTTCGAACAACGCGGGATCGAAGGCCTGACCAGCTTCGATGTTGGCGGGAGCACCAGCTATCTGAGCGCCAAGCAAGAAGACGATTTGAAAGCGTGGGTTGGTGCGACCTTGCCACGCTCGACGCGCAGAGTCGGCGCCTGGATCGAGCAGGAATTCGGTCTCGTCTACGAAAGCCGCTCGGGACTGATCGCGCTCTTGCATCGTCTTGGGCTCGAATATCACGAGCCGAAAGTCATCCCGCGCAAGCTCGACGAAGAGAAGCAAAAGGCGTTTATCGAGAGCTACGATAATCTCTTGAATTCCTTGGCCGGCAACGAAGCCGTGTTGTTCGCGGACGCGGTGCATCCAACCCATGCCGCGCGGCCCGCCGGCTGCTGGGCGCCGGGCCAAGAGAAGCTCGCGATCGAACAAACGAGCGGGCGTCAGCGCATCAACATTCACGGCGCGATCGATCTGGAGACCGGCCAAACCCGGATGATCGAGGTCGAAACCGTCGACGCCGCCTCGACGATACAGCTTTTGGAATCGATCGAGGCGCTCTACCCGGTGCTCGTGCTCATCCATGTCTTTCTCGACAATGCGCGCTATCATCACGCCAAGCTGGTGCGGGATTGGCTCGCCCGGCCGGGGTGCCGGATCAAGCTGCATTTCATCCCGCCCTATTGCCCGCATTTGAACCCGATCGAGCGGCTATGGGCGGTCATGCACAGACACGTCACGCACAACAAATGCTACACCACATGCGGACAATTCGCGGACGCCACGCTCGATTTCTTGCGCGGCAAAGTCCCCAAGAACTGGACCCGCTTCCGCGACTCCGTCACCGATAATTTTCGCGTCATCAGCCCAAAGGATTTTCGGGTTGTGACGTGAACGGAGTATATCACAAATTCCCCGCTATCGGGTTCGAGCATGTTTGCCGTCAAAGCCCTTTGCGCGATCTCCGTGGCAATTCGGGGTGCAGCGCCGCCCCGCCAATGCGGCCGCCGGTTCCACTCGGCGATCCATTGCGGTTACCGCGACCCATTATCCGCTTGGCATTGGAATGGACTTTGAAAAATCATGCTTGAAGCTGCGACCCTTTTGTTTTTCCCGGCCCTGATGGTCTTCGCCGCCATTTCCGACCTCTTGACGCTGACGATTTCGAATCGCATCTCGATCGCGCTCGTCGTCCTGTTCATTCCGATGGCGTTCGCCTGCGGTCTCCCCGCGACCGAAATTTTGTGGCATCTCGCCTGTGGCGCGGCGATGCTCATTTTCGTTTTCGGCTTGTTTGCGCGTGGCTGGATCGGCGGCGGCGACGCAAAGCTCGCGGCGGCGACCGCGATCTGGCTGGGGTTCGATCATCTCGGCGACTACGCGCTTTCCGCCAGCGCTCTTGGCGGTCTGCTGACCATCTCGATCATCGTGCTTCGAAAATGGCCTTTGCCGGGAGTTCTACTGGCACGCCAATGGGTCGCCCGTCGGCACGAGCCCGGCACCGGCATCCCCTATGGCATCGCCCTCGCGAGCGCCGGCCTCCTTCTCTATCCGGAAACCGCGATCTGGCTCGCCGCCGCCGCTATCCATTGAACTTGCAGGGAGTTGCCTCAATGCCCATTGAGTGGGCCATCATCCTGGCGGTCGCGATTTCCGATGCCATCCTCCTAGCGGAAACCTCCTTTCGCCTGGAAGCCGCCCCTCAACTGAAGATCCACGCTGACCTGATCCCTCTGGCCGTGCTTTTTGTGATTTGCCGCCGGTGGAGAAGTTTCCCCCGAATAACCGACAGATTAGCCCATCTCACCCGCAC
>JALZAY010000022.1 GCA_030948025.1 Pseudomonadota bacterium | reverse complement strand
AAGGACGAGGTCAAGGAAGTGCAGGCCGGGCAGGAATGCGGCATGGCGTTCGAGAATTACCAGGACATGCGGATCGGCGATGTCATCGAATGCTATACCGTGCAGGAGATCAAGCGCTCGTTGTGAGTGGGTGCGATCACGCGTACAATGTTACTTGAAGTGCGGAATAGAAAGCACGCTTCACCTCTTCGGGAGGCTATTCGTTGTTCATAATTGTCGAGGAACGGGATTCAATCGCGGCTGAGTATACCCGCCGATTTGAACACCAAGGCGTTTCTTTAAAGGGGTTTCGCCCTGAAGAGTTTCGTAAATGGGTAACGGCTGTAGCGGACGCCGACCTCGCCGCCGTCGAAGCGTTTCTCCTTGGAGACAGTCGAGACCGGCAACTTTATCCCAAGATGATCAAGGACCGCACCCGCGCTCCGGTGATCGCCATGAACGAAACATCTTCTCTTGAGCAGACGCTGGATTTATTCGCGGCGGGCGTCGATGATTTCGTGCGCAAACCGATCCATGTTGGCGAAATACTGGCCCGGGTGGGGGCCATCAGGCGCCGGCACGAGGGCGAGCGCGACTCCGCCGAGGTTGGCGAATTGCGGGTCTTTTTTGATGGCAGAGATCCCCAGCTAAAGGGAGTTCCTCTGCCATTGCCACGGCGCGAGCGCCGAATCCTCGAATATCTGGTCAATCATCGCGGCCGGCGCGTCAGCAAGGCCCAAATCTTCAATTCCATCTATGGAATTTTCGACGAGGATGTCGAAGTGAACGTGGTCGAAAGCCACCTCAGCAATCTGCGCAAAAAATTGCGCCGCCACCTCGGTTACGACCCCATTAATTCGGTTCGCTACCTTGGGTATCGTTTGGACGAATCTATAGGTGGGAACTCTGATCCGTCGGAGTACTGGAAGTCCTCTTATGGCTTCGTAGCCCAGGCGACGAAACTCGGCGAACTCTATTCGAATCTTTCTAAGGAAGCTTTCAAGCCAGTCGGTCGAGGGCACCGCCTCGATGAAAGCGAGGGTAAAAATATCGGCGGAAATTTCGGAGACGCCGCGCTTTCGACGCCGCTGTCGCAACTTGGGTTAATCGACGACAACGATTCAGTCTTGGATGTAGCGTCGCGTTGTCTTAAGCAGATCGCTGAAGATTTGGCAGAAGTGGCAGAAGCGCGGACAGATACGGTCGCTCAACTCGCTGCGCACAGTGACCGGATTGATCGAACTCAGTCAGAAACACGAGGTTTGTTGGAAGCGCTGGTGGGAACGGGATGAGTGATCAGCCCGCAGAACCAGGTGCTTCGCAACCAAAGGGGCGTATACCTTTGCCCTCTTGGAATAAGATTGGCGAGTTCCTTATCAATATCATGCAACTTGAGCGTTCCGTCGAAACGCTTAAGGAACAGAACAAACAGCTGAATGCACAGGTTCTGGCTCTTCAGCGCCAAGTTGATGAGCAAGCGGGCGAATTGAAAGTGCTTGTTAGTTTTGTCCATACTTCGCTGCGTGACCAAATCGATGCCCGTGCTGAACGGGCATTGATCAAAGTGCTGGAACGGATGAACTCATCTTCCGACGATTCCGCACCTTCGCTACCCGCGTCCGATACCGTACGCTAGGCGTTACGAAAGTTCTCGAAATGTCCCGCGTTCACCACCAGCAGGGCGGCGAGCCTTCGCAGCGGATGCTCCGCGTGGCCGAGCTTATCCGCCATACCATGGCCGAGCTTTTGGTTCGTTCAGCGATCGGCGATCCGGTTCTCGAAAGCAAGGTGATATCGATTCCGGAAGTGCGCATGAGTCCCGATCTAAAGCTCGCCACGATCTATGTCATGCCACTCGGAAGCAACAGCATCGCGGATGTCCTAGCTGCGCTCGACCGGCACAAGAAAGTCTTGCGCGGCGAGATTGCTCGCCGCATAGACCTAAGATTCGCACCCGATATTCGCTTCAAGGCGGACCCGAGTTTCGACTATGGCGCCAAGATCGACGCATTGCTCGAATTGCCCGAGGTGAAACGCGATTTGAGCAAAAAACAGGACAAGCCAGAATGAAGCTCCGCGCACCGGCGCGTAACGACGTTCATGGCTGGGTCGCGCTCGACAAACCCGCCGGCATGACCTCGACCCATGCGGTATCCCGGCTGAAGCGCATATTCAACGCCAAGAAGGCGGGACACGCCGGAACGCTCGACCCGCGCGCCACGGGAGTTTTGCCGGTCGCTTTTGGCGAGGCGACAAAAACCGTCCCTTTCGTTCAAGACGGTGAAAAAGCCTATCGCTTTACGGTGCGCTGGGGCGCCGAAACGGACACCGGCGATTCCGACGGCAGGGTCGCCGCTCATTCGAACGCGCGGCCCGCCGCCGCCGAGATCCTCGTGCTGTTGCCGCGGTTTATCGGAACCACCCAGCAGATGCCGCCGTCCTATTCGGCGATCAAGATCAATGGCGAGCGCGCCTACGATCTGGCGCGTGGTGGCCAGGCGCCGGTGTTGTCCCCGCGTCCGGTGACGATTTACGCGCTCGATCTCATAAACGCCCTGCCCGACGAGGCGGTGTTCGAAGCCCGCTGCGGCAAGGGAACCTATGTGCGCGCGATCGCCCGCGACCTTGGCAGAAGCCTTGGCTGCTACGGCCATGTCAGCGCATTGCGGCGGACTCGCGTCGGGCCATTCTTCGAAACGGATGCCGTGCTTTTGCCGGAGTTGGAGAGCGGTGCCTTTTCCGCTGCCGCACTGCGCCCTGTCGAGGCTGGTCTTTCGGAGCTGCCGCGAGTTACGGTCGATTCCGGCATCGCGGGCCAGCTCCGGCGCGGTCATCCGGTGTTGTTGCGCGGCCGCGATGCGCCGCTACATGGCCCCGCCTATGCGGCCTGTGGCGGTGTGGTTGTCGCAGTTGGCGCAGTCGAAAAGGGCGAGCTCGTCCCACGCCGCGTCTTTAATCTGCCTGTTTAATATTGGAGTGGCAGTCTCAATTCCGTCAGCAAAACTTACATCTTGGATGCCTTCCGGCAACGGCTTCGGCCATCGTGGCAGCGCCTCCCTTCCGGGCTTGAAAGATTGATCGATCTTACAAGATGAAAAAAAGAGTCGCTGTCCTAAGTTTATGAGGCCCTGCGCAGCCGGTTCATCGCATAATCAAAAATCGTCTCAATCCTCCCAATCATGATCGCTACCTTTACCGTGAAAAAAGACTAAGCCGATGATCATTAGAACTATTATCACCGATCCATAGCTTATGAGCCTAGCCAAGAGCGGGCGCGTTTCACTTAGACGATCGACCCATTTTGAGAAACTTTTCAGCGTATCGCTTTCGTCGGCCTTCTTGGCTAAGAACCATAGTCCAGCCAAAACAACGATTGCGTAAACGATGTTTTCAGCAAAATAGACCATCGCATCTACTACTCGCATTTCAGCTTCTCCTGTGCAAAAAGAAGCGAAGATACGCTTCCGAAGACACGTGGTCTTATGATCAGGCGATTAGGCATAGTCGGCATAATACAAGGCGATCATTCTTGCGGGAAGATGACCAAACCGATGGCTGGGACTGATGTTGGATTACCTAGGCCGTGTTGACAGTTTTGATCCAGAGCCTTGCGGCTGCGGTGCATAACATGGAGATGAAAGCTCTGGCAGTTTTCTCGTAATTGGCAAGCAGCCCCGGTTTGTGGGATTGCGCCGATCTACACGCCTTTCAAGACCCCTCTTCGCCGAGCATGGCTTCGAGCGTCGCGCGTTCGGCTTCCGACAAGCTATTTGCCGGGGCTAGGCTCTTTTGCCGCCGCCGGGCAACAAATATGATACCGCCGCCCGTGAGAAGGATAAGGAAGGGCGCGCCCCAAAGCAGCCAGGTTTCAAGCTTGAAAGGCGGCTTCAGCAATATGAAATCGCCATAGCGGCGGACCAGGAAGGCGCGAATTTGATCGTCGCTGTCGCCTGCCTGAAGCCGTTCGCGGACGAGAACGCGCAGATCGCGGGCAAGGTCGGCGTGGGATTCGTCGATCGATTCGTTCTGGCAAACCAGGCAGCGCAATTGCGCGGAAAGCGCGCGTGCTCTTGCTTCAAGCCTCGGGTCCGTCATGATTTCGTCGGGCTGAACCGCCCTCGCGGCAAGTGGCGCCAGCAAGAGCAGACAAGTCAGGGTAACCGTGCGCGCGGAAATCTTCAAATTCATTCCGCCGGTTGTGGGCGCGGCGCTTGCACCTTGCGGACGCGGCGCGCGATGCCGACCCTGAAACTTAGGTCGCTGAGCGACAGGCATCCGCCGAAGGCCATGACCAAGGCGCCGATCCAGATCAAGGCGACGAGCGGCTTCCAGAAAATCCTTGCGTTGACGGCGCCATTGGCCGCGACATCGGCGATGCTCATATAGACTTGGCCAAGACCAAGCGTCGCTATGCCCGCCTCCGACCGATTCATGCGGCGGGCGGGATAAAAGCGCGTCGCGGGTTCGATCGTCGCGACTAGCGCACCTTTGGAACGGATCAGCGTGTGCCCGGCGAGTTCGGAATAGTTTGGGCCATTGCGCGGCACGACGCTCTCGAAGGTCAGTTCGTAAGGGCCGATTTCGACCGCCTCTCCAGGTTTTAACGCCGTGATCTTCTCGGCGCCCCAGCCGGTCGCGGCAAGGCCGAGCAGGGTCACTCCGAGCCCGGCATGCGCGAACGCCGTGCCGAACGCATGGCGCGGTAAGCCGCGCGCACGTTGGCTCACCATGTCAACGGAGACGCCGCCGCCGAAAAGACGCCTGCCGAGATCGACGAAAGAGCCGAGGATCACATAAACCGCGACACCGGACAGGATTACGCTGACGGCGGGGCCGCCGCGCCATGCCGCAAGAACCGCCATGAAAACGAGCCCCGACCCGAACGCCACGGCGAGCCTTTGCGCGACGCCGGCGAGATCGCCGCGTTTCCACGGCAGCAAATGGCCAAACGGCATCAGAATAAACAGCGGGATAAACAAAGGTACGAAAGTCAGATTGAAGAAAGGCGGACCGACCGAGATTTTTTCGCCACTCATGGCTTCGAGTGCCAGCGGATAGAGGGTGCCGACGAAAACCGTGGCGCAGCACGTGGTCAAAAGCAGATTGTTGAGGACGATGGCGCCCTCGCGCGAGACGGGCGCGAAGAGGCCGCCTTGTTGCAGTCCGCCCGCGCGCAGAGCGAAGAGAGCAAGCGATCCGCCGATGAAGGTCACCAAAATGAGAAGTATGAAGACCCCCCGCGTGGGATCGCTCGCGAAGGCATGGACCGACGTCAATACGCCGGAGCGAACCAAAAAGGTTCCGACAAGCGACAGGGAAAAGGCCAGGATCGCAAGGAAGATCGTCCAGATTTTGAGGGCTTCACGCTTTTCCATCACCGCCGTGCAATGCAACAGCGCGGTGGCCGCGAGCCATGGCATCAGCGAGGCGTTCTCAACCGGATCCCAGAACCAGAAGCCGCCCCAGCCAAGCGTGTAATAGGCCCAGTAGGAGCCCATCGCTATGCCAAGGGTCAGGGAAATCCAGGCGATCAGCGTCCAGGGCCGCACGAAACGGGCGAAGACCGCGTCGATGCGGCCCGAAATCAAAGCCGCCGCCGCGAAGGAATACGTGATCGAAAGTCCAACATAGCCGAGATAAAGCAGCGGCGGGTGGATGGCGAGGCCCGGATCCTGGAGGAGCGGGTTCAAATCATTGCCCTCCGCCGGCGCCCCGGCGACACGCGCGAAGGGATTCGATGTTAGGAGAATAAACAGAATGAAGGCGGCCGCGATCCAGGATTGGACGGCGAGCACATTCGCGCGCATGTCTACCGGCATCGATCGCGAAAACAAAGCGACCGCCGCGGCGAACAGCGAAAGCACCAAGACCCACAAAAGCATTGAGCCTTCGTGATTGCCCCAGACACCGGTGATTTTATAGATCAAGGGTTTGGCGGAGTGCGAGTTCTCGACGACATTGACAAGCGAGAAATCGGAGACCACGTGGGCCATCGTCAAGGCGAAATAGGCGTAGGCCACGAGGCCAAAGCCCATCAGCGCGACCGGAGGCGCGACGGCCATCAGCCGCTGGTCGCGCGCGATGCTGCCCCATACCGGCAACACGGAATTGACGAGCGCGAGCGCCAAGGCGAGCACAAGCGCGTAATGGCCGGTTTCGACGATCATCCGCGCCTCCTTGGCAAAATCCCGGCTTTCGTTCTCACCAGCGCATCCTCATTTGCCCATGCTTGCCGCTTCCGTGCCTTCCCGCCAGACGCCTTGTTTCTTCAAAGCGTCAGCGACCTCGCGCGGCATGTAGCGCTCATCGTGCTTGGCAAGAATACTGTCGGCGTGAAAGAGTTTGTCCTGACCAAGCGTTCCCTCGGCGACGACTCCTTGTCCTTCCCGGAAGAGGTCGGGCAATAGTCCGGTGTAAGTGATTTCAACCTCTTGTTTGGTGTCGGTGACGGCGAAGCGCACCGTCCGGTCGCCCTCGTGGACAAGCGAGCCCTGTTTCACGAGCCCGCCGATGCGCAGCCTTTGCCCGGCGCGCGGCGCCTTTTGCGCAAGCTCGCTCGGGCCATAGAAAAAGACGATATTGTCGCGCAATGCCAAAAGGACAAGTCCCAGGGCGAGGCTGAGTGCGGTGAGCGCGGCGGAGATCAAAACGAGACGGCGTTTTTTGCGCGTCATTGCGGGATCAACCTTCCAGACCGAGTTCCCGCGCGAGCGCCTCGATGCGCGCGATTGCGCTTGGATCGCCCGCGAGACTGCGTTTTGCATCGATCAAGGCCGAGCGCGCCTTGCCCGGCTCGTGGAGCACCGTATAGGAGCGAACAAGGCGAAGCCAGCCTTCAAGATCCTGCCCATTTTGAGCCAGGCGCGAGGCGAGCCCCTCCACCATGCCGCGAATGGCATTCATCCGCCCGGCTTCCGGTAGCGCTTCGATCTTGGCCGCCAAGCCATCTTGCGTTGTCTCAGGCCCCGCTCCGAGCGCCGCTAGCCGTTCGCGTAGCGCTTGTGCCCAGCGCGCGTCTGCCGGCGCTTCGGCGGCAAGTTTACCCCAGATATCCCTTGCGCGGGCCTTGTCCCCTTCTTGCTCGGCGGCGAGCCCGAGAAAAAAGCGGGGCCCGGCGGCCGAGGGATCTTTCGCCGCCGCCGCTTCGAAGGATTGTTTGGCTTCCGGCGTCACCACGCCGTTGGCGGCAGCAACCAGCGCTTCCCCGTAAAGCGCCTGTCGTGCCGGCGTCTCGCCAAGCAGGCGCAGTGCCGCGCGCGCGGCATTCGCGGCTTCGCCGGCGCGGCCCATCCGGAGATAAACCGGCGCCATAACCTCATAGCCGCGCCCATCGTCTTGATGTTGCGCAAGATGCGCTTCGACCCTTGCGATTGCAGCCGCCAAATCCATGCGCGCGGGCGAAGCATCGAGCCGCGCGACGAGCGGTGCATCGGGCATATCCGGATGGCCGATGGTTGCATAAAGCGAAAGCGCCAGAACTGGAACGAAAATCAATACGCCCACGGAAGCAAGCCAGGCCCTTGTCCGCGATGCCGCCGGCGGCGGTTCAATCGCGGCGTCCGCGGCCATCAGCCGGCGGGCCGCTTCGGCCTTGGCGCCCTGCGCATCTTCCGGCGCCACGAGGCGTTGCGCTTCATCCCTTTCAATCTCGGCGAGTTGGGCCTTGTAGGTAGCGATGCCGATTTCGCGGCGCGCAACCCCGCGCGGGGTTTTCGCAAGCGGCCATAGGACGGTTAGCACCGCGACGGCGGTAAAAGCGGCGAAAATCAACCATAACATGGAGCCTTAATAGTGATTGGCCGCGCGGTTGCAAGGCTCATTGGGTCACAAATATTTCGCGGGTCATCGATTGATCTCATGCCGAGGGCAGCCTGAGGTCCGCGCGCAGTCCGCCTTTCGGGCTATCTTCGAGGGACAAATCGCCGCCGTAAAGCGACGCCAGATCGACGACGATCGAAAGCCCGAGGCCCGATCCGGGCTTCGTTTCATCGAGGCGCTTGCCCCGCGACAGCGCGGCCTGGCGCAGCCCGGCGGCAAGTCCTGGCCCATCGTCGTCGATGGTGACGCGAAAGAAACGGCGCTCCGAGAGGTTGCGCCAGGGCTCCGGCGCAATGCTGATCGCAACCGCGTGGCGCGCCCATTTGCCGGCATTATCGACGAGATTGCCAACCATCTCCTCAAAATCCTGGCGTTCTCCTTGAAAACGAATGGTCCCGGGCACCGAGACGGTGAAGCCAATCGCCCGCTCCGCATAGATTTTTTTGAAGGTGCGGACCAAGGCTTCGACGGCCGGAGCCACCTCGGTCGCTCCGCCCAGCGTCCGGGCCAGGACCGCCGCGCGGGCGCGGTTAAGGTAATAGGAAACCTGATCGCGCATGATCGCGGCCTGCTCCTCCACCTTGGCCGCGAGCGGGCCGGGATCGACCGCAGCTTCGTTGACGATGACGCTGAGCGGCGTTTTCAAGGCATGAGCGAGATTGCCGACCTGGGTGCGCGCGCGTTCCACCACGTCGCGATTGGCGTCAATCAGAAGATTGAGTTCGCTGGCGAGGGGTGCGAGATCCTGCGGGAAATCGCCTTCGATTTTTTCGGCTTCGCCGCGTCTTATCGCGGCGACCCCCTCCTGCAACTGCCAAAGCGGTCTCAAGCCATAGCGAAGCTGCGCCGCCGCCGAGACAACGAGGACCAATGCGAGGACCGCGAAGGTGATCACGAGATCAAACTCGAAGCGGGAAATTTGCGCGTCGATTTGCTCCGTCGTCGCGGCAACCTGAACGAGATAAATTCCCTGATCGCCGGTATCGATGATGCGTTCGGCCATTCGCAAGACCCGGTCATCGGGCCCTTTCGCGTAGCCTCGGCGAGCACCGCCGGCATCGGCCGCGCCGCCGGCATCGGACAGACGCGGAAGCTTTGCCGCGAACAGCGAGCGCGAACTTCTGATTTCGGGCTTTGGCACGTCCAACCGCGTGATTTGCCAATACCAGCCAGATAAGGCCAGTTCGAATTGCGGCTCGCCTAGCTGGCCTGGCCCGGTGCGGCTGTCTTCTCCGGGCGTTGCGATATCGGCGATGAGCTCATGCAAATAAACGCCGAGGCGCTCGTCGAAATTGGCCTCGGCGGTGCGCCGATAGATCGCCGAGAGAACGAGTCCAGCGACAAGAAGAATGACAAAGCTCAAAAGTGCGGCGGAAAAGAAAAGCCGCGTTGCGATGGACCGCGGCCGCGGCCGTGTGGGGACGCTCTCTGCCCGCGCGAGGCCGGAAGGCCGCTCTAGCTCTTCGTCGTTTCGCATCCGCCGCCGCCGGAAAAATGGCCGCTTGGCCGGAACTTGTTTCGTACCGGCACGTATTGTTCAAGAAATATCGGATTTTCGTCGAAGCGGTCAGCCCTAGCCACGTGGCATCAACTGCTGGCGGAAGGCTCGACCCGGGGCGGCTTGCCGACGGCATCCTTAGTGTCGGGCGCGGCCAAGAGATAGCCGAGCCCGCGCATTGTCTGGATGACCTCGACGCCGAGCTTCTTGCGCAGCCGCCCAACGAAAACCTCGATCGTATTTGAATCGCGATCAAAATCTTGTTCATAGAGATGTTCGACGATCTCGCCGCGCGATACGATCCGCCCCGCGTGATGCATCAAATAGGACAACAGCCGGTATTCGTGCGAGGTAAGCTTGACCGGATTGCCGCCGACCGCCACCCGGCCCGTGCGGGTATCGAGGTGCACTGGACCGCACCTAAATTCGCTCGTGGCATGGCCGGCGGCGCGCCGCAACAGCGCGCGCAGCCGGGCAAGGATTTCTTCGATATGGAAGGGCTTGGCGACGTAATCGTCAGCCCCGGCGTCGAAACCCTGAACCTTGTCGCTCCACCGGTCGCGGGCAGTCAAAATCAACACCGGCATGGCGCGGCCGGCCCGGCGCCATTCACTAAGCACGGAAGTACCGTCCTTTTCGGGCAAGCCCAAGTCCAGGACGACGGCATCGTAAGGTTCAGTGTCGCCCAAAAACCATCCTTCTTCACCATCGAAGGCGCGGTCGACGGCATAGCCCGCCTGCATAAGCGCGGCGGTGATCTGGCGGTTGAGGTCCTTGTCATCCTCGACGACGAGCAACCGCATGCTCGATACCCCTTTGCAAAAGCAATATTTCGCGGGAAACCTTGCCGCTTCGCCCAGCGGCGAACGAAAGGCTGGAACGCCACCGTTTCTTCTTAACACGAAGAATTCAATGTTCATTCTTCGAACCAATGACCAGTCCGGTCTTGGCATTGACGAAAACGTGAATGACGCGGCCGTCGCGGCGCAAAAGGCTCATCTCATAGACGAGCTCCTCGCTCCAGCGGCAAAGCTTGACCCCGATGGCGTCCGCCTGCGACCGGCTGGCCGCGCTCCGCATGACACGAAACGGCTCAAAGAGCCCATGCGCGAGAATCTTTTCGCGCGTCTCGGCCGTCGAGAAACAGACGCGGTCCGGCTCTGGCTCCGTCCGAGCCGCGGCGCTAGAGCCTAGATAGGCCGCGACAACGACCGCGATGAAATAAACCATGCCTCAAGACTGGCGCGGCGACAATGAATGAGCCATGAATATCGCGAATATGCGCGGCTATTTTCGGATCGTTTCACTCGCTAAGTCGTTTTTGCCGGCCCTGCGCGCGGGTGTGGGCACAATCCTGGCTTGCCTGTCGGGCATGGTTTTAACGGCGCGGGTATTGGCTTTGGTCGGTCCTGCCCGAGAGGCCCCTGAGTTCGCGCCCTATGTCGTTACGGTACTGGACAAGAGCGGCGGCGGCAGTGGCGGCGGCGCAAGCTTTTGTACCGCGAGCGTCATCGCTCCGGACGTC
The DNA here is from genome assembly GCA_030948025.1 of Pseudomonadota bacterium. Taxonomy (GTDB): domain Bacteria; phylum Pseudomonadota; class Alphaproteobacteria; order Rhizobiales; family Beijerinckiaceae; genus Methylocapsa. The sequence continues at coordinate 15,398 of JALZAY010000022.1, read as the reverse complement.
GTCCTGACCGCCGCCCATTGCGTCTCCAGTCTTTCAAATACACAGGTGTTTTTCCGGGGCGGCCATAGCCAGCTGGTTCTAGTCGATGTCGCCTCGATCGCCGTTCACCCGGAATTCCGGCCCAAAATCGGGCGAAAACAATTGATTTCCATCGATCTTGCGCTTTTGCGCCTCGCCGAGCCGTTGCCTCCCGCATTCAAACCCATCGAACTTACGGATTCCGGCCCGGTCGCGACCGGGCAGCCGTTTCGCGTGGCGGGTTTTGGCCGTGCGGATGAAAGCGTGAGTGGAACGTCAGGTGTCTTGCGGGCGGGCATTCTCGTCGCGAGCAGACCGAAATCGCCGGTTCTTGTTTGGCTTACCGATCCGGATGGCACCGGACTTGGCGGTTGCACGGGCGATTCCGGCGCGCCGGTCCTCGCCATCGGTCAACCGGCGCTCGTCGCCGTGGCGATCAGGGCCAAGGGCAGCAACGGATATTCATGCGGCGCGATGACCGAGGCGGTGCTGATCAGGCCGCAAATGCCATGGGTTCGCAAGACCCTGCAAGCCTGGGGAACGACCTGGAGCATGGCACATTAACACCATCCGCCCCGGTTGCCCCGCTCCCGGCGAATGGGTTCCGGCTTCGCTCTGGCAAACGCTCTATCTAATGAGTGATGGCGCCAGGGGTTTCCTCCTCGGAGGAAAGCGGAGCGAGCGGCTTCGCCTCCTCTTCCCAAACTATCGGCACCGGCTGGCGCACCAGGGCATGGCTTAAGACCTCTTCCATGCGCGAGACCGGCACGATTTCGAGCGCGTTCTTGACCGGATTTGGAATTTCAACCAGATCCTTGGCGTTTTCCTCGGGAATTAAAATTTTCTTTAGGCCGCCGCGCAGCGCGGCAAGCAATTTTTCCTTGAGCCCGCCGATCGGCAGAATCCTGCCGCGCAAGGTGATCTCGCCGGTCATCGCTATGTCGCGCCGGATCGGAATGCCGGTCATGATCGAGACGATCGCCGTCGCCATGGCAACACCCGCCGATGGACCGTCCTTGGGCGTCGCGCCTTCCGGAACGTGCACGTGGATGTCGCGACGCTCGAACACCGGCGGCTCGATGCCGAAATCGACCGCGCGCGAGCGGACATAGGACGCCGCCGCCGAGATCGACTCCTTCATGACGTCGCGCAGATTTCCGGTGACCGTCATGCGCCCCTTGCCGGGCATCATCACGCCTTCGATCGTCAGCAATTCGCCCCCGACCTCGGTCCAAGCAAGGCCGGTCACGACGCCGATCTGATCCTCGGTTTCCGCCTCGCCGTAGCGGAATTTGGGAACGCCGAGAAAATCCGGCAGGTTGTCGTCGGTGATCGCGACCTGCTTCGTCTTGCCGGTCAAAATTTGTTTGACCGCCTTGCGTTCGAGTTTGGCGAGTTCGCGGTCAAGATTTCGCACGCCGGCCTCGCGCGTATAGCGCCGTATGACGGTGATGAGACCGCTGTCGTCGATTGACCATTCGGTCGACCCAAGACCGTGTTTCTTGAGCCCGGCCGGAATCAGATGGCGGCGTGCGATCTCGACCTTTTCATTCTCCGTGTAGCCGGCGATACGGATAATTTCCATGCGGTCCATGAGCGGCGGGGGAATATTCAACGTATTGGCCGTCGTGACGAACATGACATTCGACAAGTCATAGTCGACTTCGAGATAGTGATCGTTGAAGCAATGATTCTGCTCCGGATCGAGTACCTCAAGCAGCGCGGACGACGGATCGCCCCGGAAGTCCATTCCCATCTTGTCGACTTCGTCAAGCAGGAAGAGCGGGTTCGAACTCTTGGCCTTGCGCATCGACTGGATGATCTTGCCGGGCATGGACCCGATATAGGTGCGCCGATGGCCGCGAATTTCGGCTTCGTCGCGGACGCCGCCAAGCGACATGCGGACGAATTCACGGCCCGTGGCCTTGGCGATCGACTTGCCAAGCGAGGTCTTGCCGACGCCGGGAGGGCCGACAAGGCACAAGATGGGCCCCGTCAATTTGTTCGCGCGGCTCTGCACCGCAAGATATTCGATGATGCGCTCCTTGACTTTTTCGAGACCGAAATGCTCGCTGTCGAGGACGTTTTCGGCGATGTTCAAGTCCTTCTTGATCTTGGAGCGCTTGTTCCAGGGAATCGATAAAAGCCAGTCGAGATAATTGCGCACGACCGTCGCTTCCGCCGACATCGGCGACATCTGACGCAATTTTTTCAATTCGGCGGTCGCCTTGTCGCGCGCCTCCTTGGACAGTTTCGTCGTCTTGATGCGTTCGTCGATCTCGGCAAGATCGTCCTTGCCGTCTTCGTCGCCGAGCTCCTTCTGGATCGCTTTCATCTGCTCGTTCAGATAGTATTCGCGCTGGGTCTTCTCCATCTGGCGCTTGACCCTGGTGCGGATGCGCTTTTCCACTTGCAGAACCGAAATCTCGCTTTCCATTAGCGCCAGGCACTTTTCGAGTCTCTTGGCGATCGAGCCGGTATCGAGCACGGCCTGTTTATCGGTTATCTTGACCGCGAGATGCGAAGCGACCGTGTCGGCAAGCTTGGAATAATCGTCGATTTGGGCGACCGCGGCCACGACCTCCGGCGAGATCTTCTTGTTGAGCTTGACGTAGCCTTCGAACTCGGCGACGACCGACCGGGCGAGCGCTTCCACCTCGACTTTGTCGAAGGGCTCGTCGGCGATCGCCTCGGCGCGGGCTTCATAGAAATCCTCGGTGCGCGAATAGCCTTGCACCTTGGCGCGAACCTGTCCCTCGACCAGAACCTTGACCGTACCGTCGGGAAGCTTCAAGAGCTGGAGAACCGAAGCGAGGGTGCCGGTCGTGAAGATCGCTTCCGTCGCCGGATCGTCGTCGGCGGCCGTCATCTGGGTCGCAAGAAGGATGAGCTTGTCGGCCCTCATGACTTCTTCGAGAGCGCGAATCGATTTCTCGCGGCCGACGAACAGCGGCACGATCATATGCGGAAAAACCACAATGTCGCGTAGCGGCAGAACCGGATAGGTGTCGATCGTGCCGGGGCGAGCGGGCTCGCGCTTTTGGGTCATTACATCATCCTATCCGGAGAATTTTTAATCTCTATCGAAGAGATGGCGGCGCGGCGGTTCAGTTTCAAGAAGGCCTCGGCCGCCCCGACGGCCTCTCGCACCCGGAGCATCATGGTGGCGCAAGCTCAAGCGCTCGTGCCGCTTTTTTCACTGCGTTCGGCGTAAATGTAGAGGGGACGGGATTGTCCCTCGACAACGTCGGGGCCGATGACGACCTGTTCGACGCTGTCGAGGCCGGGAAGATCGAACATTGTATCGAGCAGGATGCCTTCCATGATGGAGCGCAATCCGCGCGCGCCGGTGCGCCTCTCGATGGCTTTCTTGGCGACTGCCTTAAGGGCCTCTTCCTGGAAGGTGAGTTCGGTATTTTCCATTTCGAACAGGCGCTGATACTGCTTGACGAGCGCGTTCTTCGGCTCGGTCAGGATTCTCTTCAGGGAGTCTTCATCGAGATCGTCGAGCGTTGCGATGACTGGCAATCTGCCGACGAATTCCGGGATCAGTCCGAATTTCAGCAAATCCTCCGGTTCGACTTTTCGGAAAATCTCGCCGGTCCTGCGATCGTCCGGCGATTGGACCGTGGCGCCAAATCCGATCGACGTGCTCTTGCCGCGCGTCGAGATGATCTTTTCGAGGCCCCCGAAGGCGCCGCCGCAAACAAACAAAATATTCGTCGTATCGACCTGCAGAAATTCTTGCTGCGGGTGCTTGCGTCCACCCTGCGGCGGCACCGACGCGACAGTGCCTTCCATGATTTTCAGAAGCGCTTGCTGGACCCCTTCGCCCGACACATCTCGGGTGATCGACGGATTGTCGGATTTGCGCGAAATTTTGTCGATCTCGTCGATATAGACGATCCCGCGTTGCGCCCGCTCGACATTATAATCGGACGCTTGAAGAAGCTTCAAAATGATGTTTTCGACATCCTCGCCGACATAGCCAGCCTCGGTCAGCGTCGTAGCGTCGGCCATCGTGAAGGGCACGTCGAGAATTCGCGCCAAGGTCTGCGCAAGCAAAGTCTTGCCAGAACCGGTTGGGCCGATCAACAGAATGTTCGATTTCGCAAGCTCCACATCATTGTGTTTGGCCGCGTGATTGAGGCGCTTGTAATGATTGTGGACCGCAACCGACAAGACCCGCTTGGCTTGCGGCTGCCCGATGACGTAATCGTCCAGAACCTTGCAGATTTCCTTGGGAGTAGGGACGCCGTCGCGGCTTTTTACAAGCGAGGATTTGTTCTCCTCGCGGATGATATCCATGCAAAGTTCGACGCATTCATCGCAGATGAAAACCGTCGGGCCGGCAATGAGCTTGCGTACTTCATGCTGGCTCTTGCCGCAAAACGAGCAATAGAGCGTGTTTTTCGAGTCGCTGCCGCCGACCTTGGTCATCGAACGTCTCCGTACCACCCGAAGTCATGTGCGAACTTCGGTCACGCTGCGTGAAAGGCGGCGGACGCCCCGCCGCCGGCTGGCGGATTGGCACACGAACCAGCCCAGTTCAACCCAGACTTCCTAACGCGGTTGCCACTTTAACTCAGCTTCCATTCTCCTTCAAAACGCGCTCGATCCGCAAGATGGCCCTGGCCACTCCCGGCATCGCTGAAGGTTTGCAAAAGCTCCATTGCTCGTGGCACGATACCCGAATCATATCTAGGCAATGTTTTCCATTAACCTAAATGCTATTTGTTGCGATTCTGCGCGACAATCGCACATTGAGCCGTTCGCGCCGGCTATTTACGCCAAGTCCTATATAAGCAATCTTTATACCATGACAATCGATATTCCTCTGTCAGGGCGCCCCGTCGAGGAATCGGCCCGTCGCACTTATCGATCAGCCGCCACAGCTATGAACAAACGGGCAAGGATAGGTTCTATAGCCTATTTACTTTCCGGCAGCGGCATTTCGTCGGGCCGCCTCACAATAACATGATCCACGATACCAAATTCTTTCGACTCATCGGCGGACATGAAGTGGTCGCGGTCCAAGGTTTTTTCGATCATGTCGTAATCCCGGCCGGTATGCCGGACGTAAATCTCGTTCAACCGCCGTTTGACCTTCATGATATCTTCGGCGTGACGGACAATATCGGAAGCCTGACCCTGGAAGCCGCCCGATGGCTGATGCATCATGATTCGCGCGTTCGGCAAAGCGTAACGCGCTTTTTCCTCTCCAGCGCAAAGGAGAAGCGAACCCATGGAAGCGGCCTGCCCGACGCAGAGCGTCGATACCTTGGGTTTTATGAACTGCATCGTATCATAGATCGCCAGGCCCGCCGTCACCACGCCGCCCGGCGAATTGATGTACATCGAGATTTCCTTCTTCGGGTTTTCCGCTTCGAGGAACAGAAATTGGGCGATGATCACCGAGGCCACGTGGTCGTCGACCGGGCCAGTCAGGAAAATGATCCGCTCACGCAAAAGCCGGGAATAGATGTCGAAACCGCGCTCGCCGCGGCTGGTATTCTCGATAACCTGAGGGATGAGGTAGTTATCGTGGATTTCAATGGGACTGCGATCGCGCACGGTGGAGTCTTTCCTGATGAAAACGAACTCGTCGAAACGACGCGAAGGTTATGCCCTCGCTGAATCGCTAAGGATACCATATCGGCGTACCGGGTCGAAAAATCCTTTGGCGTGTGAAGCGCGCCGCGTCAATTTGGCACGCTCTGCGACACGGTCTCGCCGCTTGTGTCGTCTGCGTCTTCCTCGTTCACCGTCAGAAGTTCGTCCTTCGAGACTTTCTTATCGGTTAGCTTGACCTGAGAAATTATATGATCGACGACTTTTTCCTCGAAAAGAGGGGCCCTGATCCCGGCTAAGGCGCCGGGATTTTTGCGATAATACTCCCACACCATCTTTTCCTGGCCGGGGAATGCGCGCGCCTGTTGAGCCAGAGCCTGATTGACCTCTTCGTCCGAGACCTTGATGTCGGCCCTTGCCCCGATTTCAGCCAAGAGGAGGCCGAGCCGCACCCTCCGTTCGGCAATCTTGAGATAGTCCGCGCGCGCTGCCTCCTCGGTTGTGTTGTCGTCATCGTAGCTGCGTTCGCTCCGGTTTCGCTCGGCCTCGACCTTGCGCCATACCGCATCGAATTCCTGTCTCACCAGCCCTTCCGGCACGTCGAAAACGTATTTCTTATCGAGCGCGTCGAGGAGATCGCGCTTCCATTTTCCCCGCGAGGCCGCGAGATGATCGCGCTCGATATTCGCGCGGATTGTGTCCTTGAGCTTGGCCAGATCCTCGAAGCCAAAACCTTTCGCGAATTCATCGCCGATCGCGACCTCGGCCGGGGCCGCCGCGCGCTTGAGCGTCACATCGAAGGTGGCCGCCTTGCCGGCGAGCCTGGCGGCGCTGTAATCATCCGGAAACGTCACTCCAATCGTCCGGCTTTCGCCGGACTTCATGCCATCGATTTGGGCTTCGAAGCCCGGGAGGAAACTGCCGGAACCAAGGACGACATCAACATTTTCGCCAGAACCGCCCTCGAAGGGCTCGCCGTCGATTTTTCCGGTGAAATCCAGCGTGGCCTTGTCGCCACTTTCGGCGACAGCCTCCCCTTCCTTTGCGGTATAAACCCGATTCTGCTCCGCGAGCCTCGCCAAGACCTGGTCGACGTCGGCGCCGGAGACCTCGGCAACGAGCCGTTCGATTTGGATGTCATCGAAACCGCCGACCTCGATCTTCGGCAACACCTCGAGCGCGACGGTAAAGGCGAAATCGGCTTGCGCTTCGAAAACCTTCTCGATTTCTTGCCCCTCCCCCGCAATATCGATCTTGGGATCCATCGCAAGCCGCAGTTGATTCTCCTCGATAATCTTGCGATTGGCCTCGTTGACGGCGTCCTGGACAACTTCGGCGATGATCGAGCGGCCATAAAGACGCTTTAGGTGGGAAACAGGGACCTTGCCCGGACGGAACCCGGGAATGCGCGCCTTGGCCTTGACCTCAATGAGCTGCCCTTCGACTCGCTCCGCGAGATCGGCGGCGGCGAGCACCACCTTGAATTCGCGCTTGAGGCCTTGCGCGTGGGTTTGCGTGACTTGCATTTGATACAAACCTTTTTTGACTTCCCATCCGAGATTCCGCTTCCGGAAGGCACCCGCCGGCCACTGTTAAACGCATGCGCGCGGCGCACCGGTCAAGGTTTGGTGCGGGCGGAGGGACTCGAACCCCCACGATTTTCACCACCGGAACCTAAATCCGGCGCGTCTACCAGTTCCGCCACGCCCGCCACGCGTTAGGCATTCACCGCGCGGCCCCCAGCGCGTCCGGCTCTATAGCAATCGTGGCGGCTCCCTGCACGAAAAAACTGCGGGCGATCTACGCAAAAGCCGCTTGTGCCAGGTGCGCAATCCCAATCCCACCGCGCCGTAATCCCCCGAATTAAGATCCTGGTGTGGCCCCGCATCCGCCTGAAAGCCAAGCCGGAGGTCTCGCACCATGGTCTCCGTGCGGGGCCGCATAACGCGAAAAGCGCGCCGAGACATAAGCTCGCCCCGTAAATCAAAATTTATGGAACGATTTCCGCCAAATTTGTGTTTCGCCTTTAGTTGTCTTTGGATCCATAAACGGCGCTGCAGCGAAAAATCGTTCATTCGCCGCCGGCCAAAATGGACTTCTGGGAGGAGAATAAATGAAACGCTTCGGTGTATTGCTGGCCTCGGCCGCGCTGGGCGCGGCGCTGGCCGCGAGCGGTCCCGCATGGGCGCAAATGGGTGTCGGCGGCGGCCACGGTGGTGGCGGCGGTGGCCATATGGGCGGCTTTGGCGGCGGTGGATTTGGCGGCGGCCACATGGGTGGCGGTGGTTTCGGCGGGGGCGGCTTTGGCGGCGGCCATATGGGCGGCTTTGGCGGCGGTGGATTTGGCGGCGGCCACATGGGTGGTGGTTTTGGCGGCGGCCATATGGTCGGCGTTGGTGGCGGCGGTTTCCACGGCGGTGGTTTCGGCGGCGGCCACTTTGACGGCTTTGCCGGCCGGAGCATGGGCATGGGCGGCTTCAATCGCGGATTCGGTTTCAACCGGGGCTTTGCCGGCGCCAATCGCGGCATGTTTACCGGCCGGAGCGCGGCAGTGGGCGTCTTCAATCACACTGGCCGCTTCGATCACTTTGGCCGCTTTAACCGCTTCGATCGCTTTGGCCGCTTTAACCGCTTCAACCGGTTCAACCACTTTAACAACTTTGCTTTCTTTCCATTCTTCGGCGGCGGCTGGGACTACGGTTATCCCTATGCGGACTGCGGTTATTGGGGCAGCGCCTATTGCGGATATGGCTATCCAGGTTACGCCGGTTCCTACCCTGACTATGGATACGGCAATGGATACGACACTAGCTATTACGACAATGGCTACGGCCATCCGGATTACGCCTACGACTACGGCTATCCCGCGACCGGCTCCAGCGGCTATTACTCGGCGGCGCCTCTCGTGACCGGCCGGAGCGTGGCGACGGGGCAGCTGGGGAGCTACTGCACCATTTCCGTAAAAACTTGCGCACTCCATCACGCGTCCAATGTCGGCGGCAGCTGTTCCTGCCGGGTGCCGGGCGGACACGCGCGGGGTTTGGTGACCCACTGATTATTCCGGCTTGAAGGGACGCCTGCAGTAAAGATGCGGCCGGGATCATCCCGGCCGCAATTTTTTAACAAATACTCAGAATTATTTCTTTGCCCCGGGGCCGTCGCGGGAGGGGTTGAAATTCGGTGGGCGTAGTTTCCGGGGTGCTCAACCCCAGCCCTTTCCGGCGTTCGAGCGCCGGAAAGGAGACCACGCCAGAACGAAGAATACCACGAAGACGGCGGCGGGCGCCGCCATGCTTTTCGACGATGGGTGTGATCCGAAGCCCATCGCCAAGCTGCGCTTGCTTCGGCTCTGCGAGGGTGAAAAGCGTTTGGGGTAGGGCGACCCACGGCCAAGAATGAAAACGTGCCAGCGAGCAGGAACCAACGGGGCACCTCAACGGTTACAAAGCCTCAACAAGGAGGAATTCATGAAAAAAGCGTTTTTGATTCCGGGCCTCTTCTGTGTTGCCGCCATGACATTCGCTTTCCCAGGTGATGCGAAGGCAGGCTGCATTAAAGGTGCGATCGTCGGCGGCATAGCTGGTCACTTCGTGGGGCATGGCGGAATTGGAGCAGCCGCCGGATGTGCTTATGGCGTCCACCGGCGGAAGTCCTACGAACGCGAAAATGGGAATGAGGGCCGCTCTAGCTACGAACAGCGTGGTGGAGCGCAGCGGCAATAGCGGAAATAGACCCGGCGAGAAATGTCGCGCAACGGCGTAGGATATAGGAGCATGTGATGAGCATCTTAGGGACGATCATGGCGAAAGTGTTGGGCAAGGCGCCGGCCTCGCCCGCCGCTGCTGCTCCGGTTGCGCCCTCTGCTCAAGCTAGTGGGACGACGAACCCACCCGCTCCAGCTTCGACTTCATCGTCGGTGCAGCCGGGGCCATCAGTGGATGTCGCCGCAGTGCTCGACGACTTGAGCGACAAAACAACTGAGAAGCTCGATTGGAGACACTCCATCGTCGATCTGATGAAACTCTTGTCCATAGACAGCAGTCTCGCTGCGCGTAAGGAACTCGCAAAAGAGCTTCACTACGATGGCGATACCAGCAATTCCGCCTCGATGAACATCTGGCTTCACAAACAAATCATGGTGAAACTTGCAGCTAACGGCGGCAAGCTGCCAGAGGATTTGAAGAGCTGAACGATTGAGAATCGCCCCTGACAGGAGCAAACATGTGAGCAATAGTATGCGTTAGGGTAGTGGGTCGCTTTAGTTATCCGCGTCTTCATCCAAGGCGCAATATTTCCAAGGCGCAATATTTCGTGGCAAATAACTATGCCTTCGGTGTGAACCGCCTCGTCATACGCCCCTCTCGGCTTCGATTGCACGCAGTCAGTAGGCCGTTACAGCTGCTCTACCTTTGGCGGACAAGAGGGGTGCAGCCGCTGTGCGGACGGAGTTTGCCTCATGAGCGATTTTCTCGTAAGTCCGCCCGCTCGTCCCCGGCCGGAGCCCGATCAAGCACGCACACTAGAAATGCTCGCCACTCTTTTTGTGGTCGTACTAATCGTGACGACACTTTATGTCGGGCGCGAAATATTCATTCCAATCGCGATCGCGATTCCGGTGAGTTTTGTTTTGTCGCCGCCGGTTCTCCTGCTGCGGCGCTGGGGTTTGGGTCGTGTTCCCTCCGTCTTGACCGTCGTCCTTGCGGCGCTGGTCATCGCATTTCTGGTCAGCGCAGTTTTGACGCGGCAGGTTTCCGAACTGGCTGTTGATCTGCCGAAATATCAGGCGACGGTCAGTGCCAAAATCGTCAAGTTGCGCGATGCCGCCGCCGATAACGCCCTCTTTGCAAAAGTTTCGGCCGCGCTTAGAAACCTCGGCGAAATCAATCCGCAACGCCCGGCGCCTTCGGGCGCGCCCGCGCCCTCGGCCCAAGCAAAGAACCACTTGACCGAGGGTCAGGAAAACCAGCCGCCGGTTCCGGTCGAGGTTCACCCGCCGGCGTGGGGGCCTTTCGCCATTGTGGAGACGATCGCCGGAACGGCGCTTTCGTCTCTGGAGACGACTTTCATCGTCGTCATCTTCGTCACCTTCATTCTTTTGCAACGCGAGGATCTGCGCAACCGCTTCATCAGGCTTGCCGGATCGAGCGATTTGCACCGCACGACCCTGGCGATGAATGACGCGGCGGGGCGGCTCAGCCGATTTTTTTTGATTCAGACCCTTGTGAACGCTTCCTTCGGCGTCATCGTCGCCGTTGGCCTCTATTTCATCGGCGTTCCAAGCCCGATCCTTTGGGGCGTCGTCGCATTCTTGCTGCGGTTCGTCCCCTACTTTGGCCCGTTGATCGCCGCTGCTTTTCCCATGGCCCTGGCGGCGGCGATCGATCCGGGCTGGGGCATGTCGCTCGAAACCTTGGCCTTGTTTCTTTTCGTCGAATCCATCATCGGGCAGGTGGTCGAGCCTTGGCTCTATGGCCGCAATACGGGGACCTCGCCGATCGCCGTCGTGATCTCGGCGACATTTTGGTGGTGGTTGTGGGGCACTGTCGGTCTTGTGTTGTCGACCCCGCTCACGGTCTGTCTTGTCGTGCTCGGGCGGCACGTGGAGCGGCTGGCTTTTCTCGATGTCATCTTTGGCGACACGCCGCCTCTTACTCCGGTCGAAAACTTCTATCAGCGCATGCTGGCCGGGGACGCCTCGGAAGTCTCCGACCAGGCCGAACAATTCTTGCAAACCAATTCGCTCGTCAATTATTACGACGAGGTGGCGCTCCCGGCTTTGCTGATGGCGCAGGTGGATCTCCGCCGCGGCGTGCTCGACGAGCCGCGACTAAAGCGGATCAAGGAAACGATCGACGAAGTCATCGAGGACCTCTCCGATCATGTAGATGAGCCCCTCGCATCGGCCCCGGCGCCCGAGGCGGCGCCGACCGATGCCGGCTCGCCTCTTCCGAGCGAAGCGGCAAGCGTCGAGACCGCGCTGCCCGATAGGGAGCGCGCCGGCCTCGCGCCGGGGCGGGAAAGCCAAAAGCCGGTTCTCTGCATGGCTGGCCGCAGTTTCCTCGATGAAGCGGCCGCAGCCCTGCTCGCGCAGATTCTCGGAAAACACGGCATCGAAGTCAAGGTTGAGCCCGCAGGGGGGGGCCTCGGCAGCGGCCGGATCTCGCGCCTCTCGACCGATGGCGCGCAGCTCGTGTGCCTCTCCTATCTCGATGCCGATCTGAGCCCGGCGGGAGCCCGCTTCGTGGTGCGGCGTCTGCGCCGGCGCCTCCCCGAGGCCAACATTTTAGCCGGTTTCTGGCAGAGCGGTCCTGGACAAGCGAAAGAGCTTTGCGCCGCGACGAAAGCGGATTTCTGCGCGACGAACTTCAAGGATGCGGTCGCTTTTTGTCTCGACGCGACCGTCCGAGTGCGCCAGCGGGCCTAGATTTCCGGCGCGGCAATCCCCACAAATCCAGACAGGCGCGCCATCGAGCGACAGACGGGTTGGTGAAGGGCGGCTCAAATCGTAGGACGACCCGGATGGTTATGTTTCCAATATGGCAGATCAACCGTTGAACGCGGCTAGGTTGAATATCTCGACACCGACCTCGGCGGCGCGACGACCTGGCTCGTCCCCGAGGCTATTGGTCCAAATTTCAACACCCCGGCGGCGCGGTCAGTGCATCGCAAAACTCTCCTAGAGCATGTTCCGAAAAAATTGCTCGACTTTTTCGATCAGGACATGCTCCAACTCTTGGATTTGAGCGAGTTCTTATCGATCAAATGATTCCATTTGATCGGGACGCGCTCTAGCTGAGCCAGTTTGATGACATTATCCTGGGACATGGCGTATCTCTCCTTGGTGGAGAGGTGGAGGCGCCGAACACCCCCACGATCCGCCCGCCATTGCCCCGCGCCGTCACCAATTTCCGCGCATAGCCCGTTCAACCTTCAAATATCCGTCTCTCTTGCGTTTCGCGCGCAGGATCGCCGCGTTTAATTCACCTCCGAAGATGAAAATCGAAGCAATCATGTAGAGAAACACAAGCGCGATCATCACGGAGGCGAGGCCCGCGTAGGTGGTGACATAACTGCGCGCGAATTCGGCAAGGAAGGAACCGAAGGCAATTCCCGCGGCGATCCACATGGCGAAGGTCAGCAAAATTCCGGGAGCAATGTCGCGCAGCGATCTTCGCCCGGCTGGCAGAAACTTATGCGCGAGGACAAGCGCCATCAGAAGCACCAAAGTCGCGATCGCGAAGCGTCCGAAGGTGATCAGGCGGTTGAGCGGCTGAAGACCAGGCGCGAAGTGAAGCACGGCCACCCAGATCAAGGGCGCGAGAACCACAAGGAAAGCAAGCGTCAGAAGCGCGAATGCGCCAACGAAAATATAGGCGATGGATTCAAGCCGCAACAGCCACCACGGCCGGGAGTCCCGGACGTCGTAGGCGCGGTTGAGCCCGGTCCGGACTGCTTCGACGCCGCTCGACGAAAAATAGATCGCCAGAATGACGCTTATCGTGAGGAGATCGCTCCGTGTTTGCGTCAGGACACTGTGGATCTCGTTCGCTATGGGTGCCGCTACCTGCTGCGGCCAGCTCTGCAATAGAATGTGTGCCACGTCATCGGCCAGGCTTTTCGAGCCAAAAATGCCCGCGAGCGCGGTCACGAAGATCAGGAACGGGAAAAGCGAAGTCAGGATCGATAGAGCGATGTGGCTCGCAATGGCCCAACCATCATCTTGCGAAAAGCGCATGATGGCATCGTAGAGAACCCTAAAGACAAAGCGCATCGATCTGCTGCCTCATGCCGGCCAGGACTTAACGAAACCCCCGGGTGGGCTTTGTCATATGCGGACGCCCCCGGTTGGCAAGAGTTTTTACGAGTGTGTGTGCAATACCGGCGGCCTCACTTGAGGGGCAAGGTCGACGCGACGCTCGCGGCGAAAACCTTCGCCGGAGCAGTAGAAAACTAGAGCATGCCCCGAACGCTTTGTTGATGGGACACCGCTCGCAATTGAGAAATTGACAAGCTCCCCGTTGAACACTCTTGAAACACTTTTCCGACTCGGTCAGGATCACGCGTCGTGCCACGCGATGCCGCGCCCTTAGCCGGCGGCGCAGGTCCGGCAGCGGCCAGCCACTTCCATGACCTGCGCGCGGGGCGAGAATTTGGCTTCCGCCGCAAGCTCTCCGAGAGCCCCGCGCATGGCCGCCGAGGTCGCCTCGACGACTTCGCCACAAACGTCGCAAATTAGGAAGACGATCGGCTCCTGGGCGGCGTGACCGTGGCCGCAGGCGAGATAGGCATTGCGCGACGCGAGCCTGTGGATGAGGCTGTTTTCGAGCAGAAAATCGAGCGCCCGGTAGATCGAAATGGGCGCCGGACGCTTGCCGGTCGCTTGCGCCACCCTGTCGATCATCTCATAGGCGCCGAGCGGACGGCCTTCGCTGGCTAGAATTTCGAGAATACGCCGCCTTCCGGGGGTCAGGCTTATTTTGTTCCGGCGGCAGAGCGCAAGCGCGGTGGCGAGCGCGCTTTTGGCGCCAGGACCTTCCAGCTCACCCGCCTCGGGAAGCGTTTCCCGGCGTGTTTCACGTGAAACATTCATAGTCACATCATACCCCAATTGGGCGATTAGAGCGATCTTTAAGCACCAAACTCCGGTTTGGTTTCATCTTTCCGCCGCGCCGTCGTAGCATGCTGAGAAACTTCGCTCGGCCCACTTCTTTGCAGGCCCCTGGAGGATACATGACCCTCAAAACGTGCAATGCCATCGTGACCGGCTCGACCAGCGGCATTGGTCTTGCCAACGCCCGCGCGCTCGCCAAGGAAGGCGCCAACGTGATGATCAACGGCATGGGCGATGCCGCGGCGATCGAAGCCGAGCGGGCGGGCATGGCCTTGCCGGACTGACCAAAACGGCGGTGCTTGAACTCGCGACCTTCGGCGTCACGGTCAACTGTGTCTCGCCGGGCTACGTCTGGACGCCGCTCGTCGAGAAGCAGATCCCCGACACGATGGCGGCGCGCAACATGACGCGCGAACAGGTCATCCACGATGTGATTTTGCTCGACAATCCGATTGATTGGACGGGCCAGAAGAAGGTCAGCCTCGCGCTGCAGGGCGGCGGCTCGCATGGCGCCTTCACCTGGGGCGTGCTCGACTATTTGCTCGAAGACGGAAGGCTCGACATCGAGGCGATCACCGGGACGAGCGCCGGCGCGATGAACTCCGTGGTGCTCGCCGAAGGTTAGCTAGGGTCCGGACTCAATTAATTCAAAGCCAATAGGCAACGATGGCAACGAGGCAGAGCGCGGAGAAGAAGTTTCCAGCGAGCTTGTCATAGCGCGTTGCGATGCGCCGGAAATCCTTGAGCCTTCCGAAACAGCGCGCGATGACGTTGCGCCTTAGGCCTTCCTGTCGTGGCGGATACGCTTCTTGCGGTTGGATTTGCCCGGGATGACGGGCCGTATTTTCTGCTGTTTGAGGAAGGCGCGAAACGCATCCGTGTCATAACCTTTGTCGGCCAGAAGTTGCCTGATGCCAGGGATCAAGCTGACGCATTCTTGCGCCATGACACAGTCGGCGGTGTTGCCCGGCGATCGCGAACAGAACCGGCGAGCCGGGGCGAGCGGGCGCGCATTCTGTTGGCTTATCGGGATGACCCGTCCTTCTTCGCGGTGGGACGTTTGCTTGGCGTGCATCATCAAACCGTGCAGCGCTGCGTCGAACGGGCCGCCGGCTGCGGCGCTTTGGCGGCGTTGGACGACAGTTCACGGCCCGGCAAAAAGCCGGCCATCACCGCCGAAGCCAAGGAATGGCTGGTT
>JALZAY010000154.1 GCA_030948025.1 Pseudomonadota bacterium | reverse complement strand
AAGAACCTACCAAACACTTTTCTATAACAGCCGCGCTATAGCTTATAACGTCGTGCTCACGCCTCACCGATGCCGGCGATCGGGGTGGAAATCCGAAGAAAAGGATTAGTAATCCTTGTTACGAACTAGCCAACGTGTTTGATTCGCTTATATTTATCGGCATAACGTCCTTTACGTAAGTGTTTCGTCAGAACGCGGGCGGTGGTTTTGAGGTTGATTTCAGGGTATGGAAAGCTCGGAAGTTCGCACGGCAGAAGTCCCGCAACCTGTTTGCGGCATGAAGCGCAGTAAGGGTCGGTCGCGGGTTACGAACGGCTCGAAATTGCTTCCGCTCTCGGATGGCCGCTCTGCCACCGCGCGCCGGTTTCGCGACCTTTACGAGGATATCAGCGCGGACCTGGGCGGCGTTGCCATGCTTTCGGAAGGCCAGCGTCAGCTTATCCGCAGAGCCGCGATGCTTTCCGCAGAATGCGAACGAATGGAGGCTATGGCCGCGAGGAATGATCGTCGACCAGACGGCGCGATCGCATGGAAGTCTGAGGTCCCCTTTGTTTTCGACCTCGAAATTTACGGGACGCTTTGTGACCGCCTCGGGCGTTTATTTGGCCGCCTTGGCCTGGAACGCAAATCGAAAGACGTGACGCCGGATCTCCGCGACTATCTCGCCGCAAAGGATCGGCCGGCATGAACATCCTCGCCGCGCTCGACGATCGCAACCTGCTTGGCGCTTCGATCCGCGATTCGGACTCATGGAAGCCTTGGCGGGCGTTGCTGGCGGCTGCTTTCGGCCTTTCGCTAGATCAGGACCAATTAGCGCTTTATCGGGCATGCACGGGGCGGCGTGTGCCGCCTGGCGCGCCTGCCGCGTACTTGTGGCTTGTGATCGGGCGCCGCGGGGGCAAGTCGTTTTCCATGGCGTTGATTGCCGTGTTCCTGGCCGTCTTCAAGGACTGGCGGCCGAAGCTATCGCCGGGCGAACGCGCGATTGTGTTGCTTGTCGCGGCCGATCGCGAACAAGCCAAGATCCTGCACCGGTATTGCCAGGGCATATTGAGCCCGCCGATATTGCAAAGCTTGGTTTTGAACACCACAGCGAACGAGATCGAATTGAAGGGCAATGTGGTGATCGAGGTGGTCACGCGGTCTTATCGCACCGTTCGCGGGCGCAGCGTGTGCGTTGCGGTTTTGGACGAGTTGGCCTTCTGGCGGGACGATGACTCGGCAAATCCGGACAGCGAAGTTTTGAACGCTGTCCGCGCCAGCATGGCGACATTTGGCCCCGACGCGATGGTGATTGCCGGCTCCAGCCCGTATGCGCGCCGCGGCGTGTTGTGGGATGCATTCCAGCGATGGCATGGCAAGGATGACGTGCGCAACCTGGTTTGGCGGGCGCCGACCAGGGTGATGAATCCGACAGTGCCGCAAGAATTCATCGCCGCTGAATTCGAGCGCGATCCGGCGAGTGCAGCGGCCGAGTATGGCGCCGAGTTTCGCAGTGACATTGCCGAATTCGTCTCGCTTGAGGTGCTTGAGGCTTGCACGCCGGAAGGCCTATTTGAACTCCCGCCGGTGTCCGGCACGGCTTATCTTGCTTTCTGCGATCCGAGCGGCGGCAGCAGCGATTCGATGACGTTGGCGATTGCCCATCATGACGATGGCGTCGCGGTATTGGATTGCGTTCGGGAAGTCAGGGCGCCGTTTCAACCCGAGGCCGTTGTCGCGGATTTTTGCACGACGTTGGCGGCTTACGGCATTGGCACGGTTGTCGGCGACCGGTACGCCGGCGAGTGGCCGCGGGAGCAGTTCAGCAAGCGGAATGTCACTTACAGGCCGAGCGAGCGGGTGAAGAGCGACATTTACCGCGACTGCTTGCCTCTACTCAATTCGCGCAAATGCCAATTGCTTGATATCCGCCGCCTGATCACCCAGCTTCACGGCCTTGAGCGCCGGACGGCGCGTGGCGGCAAGGATTCGATTGATCACGGCCCGGGGCAGCATGATGACGTTGCGAATGCGGTTGCGGGTGCGATTGTTATGGCTGGGACAGTAGTTCACAAGGGTCCGGTTGCACAAGTCGGCACGTTTTGCATCGGGATGTATGACGGGATTGTCGAGCCTGATTGGTTTGTTCGTGGCGATCGTTTTCCGCCGGGCGACCAGCGGGCAGGGATGGAAACGAACACAATAATTCACGACCACAATGCGATGAAAAAGGCAAATTTATATGAACATTTCAGCTAAATCAGAATTATTGAAACGCTTTTCATTGGCACCGCACGTCGATGGGTTGAAGTCGACCATTGAGGGTGTTTTCGCGTTGGCGAGCATGATTGGCTCGGCGAAAAAGCGAGCTGCCGATGATCCGAATCTTAGCGAGGCGGGACGCGCGGCGTATGTTGCAAAAGTCGCGGTCGGCAACGTGGAACCATTGCTTGAAGTCATGAAGGCAGCCCGCAAAATGGCCCGCTTCAACGCTGACCGAAGGGCATCTCTAAAACCTGCAACGCCTCTCCGTGATGACATTGTCGGCGAGCTCAAGCGGGCTGAACTTCGGGCCTTTAATCAGGTCGCAGGATTTAAAGGACCGCTTTGTCCTGGCCGCCGAACATCCTGATGCGGTTCTCGACGCTCCTGCTGCTTTGTCTGGGTTGCCGCAAGACCGCTATGAGGCAATCAAGCAAGATTTCATTCGCTCGAAATTCGGCGTCGAGATTGCGGAAATCGAAACGCTTGATGATGACCTTGCGGTGGTGCGAGCTGCTCATGACATCGCGATTAACGAGCTTCGCAAGAACGCTGGCATTGGCGAACAGGCGTTTTCAAAATTAATTGCCGATTGCACACTCGGAATTGACGGGATTTAGACATGTCTATCACCTTTATAGCCGCCACCGATTTCCAAGATTCGTCGCTTCCTGGACCGGCTGCTGAGACGTTCGCGCTAGTTAGTGCCGATCAAACCGCGTTTCCCCGGTTTTTTCCTTACAGCCTTACATCTTTCAAAACCGGCCTATCCGCGAACGCGCCCGGTTACAACATGGGCGACCCGGTGATCTATAGTGTCTCGCAACGTATCATCCAAGCGGCATTGGTTGGCGGCGGCGCCAGCATCGGGACCGCGGCAACGCGCGCAAGCACTATTATTAAGCAGACATGCGCCAAGCAACTTGTGATCGCGATTCTCGCGGATGCGGGCGCCTGATTATGAAATTGGACACGAGCGTTCCGAGAGCAAAATACCACGAATTCGGCACTTCTAAGATGCCAGCCAGGCCTTTCCTTAGCGCGGCGGCGATGCGGCAAGAGGACAAAATTCACGCGATGATTGTGCGGACGATTGCGGCGACGTTTGATCGCGGCGGCACGCATTATCGAGAAATGCGGGAATTGTTTCATATCCTGCACATGCTCTATCGCGAAGGCAAGAAGTTCGCCGACGATCTTGTCGACGAGGACGAGCAATGACTGCGATGGTTGCGGCATTACAAGGGCGAAGCCGCAAGCGTCCATTGAGCGTTCCGGCTGGTCCCATGACAACACTGGCAAAAGAAAACACCCGCCGGAAGGAGGGTCAGGCGGGTGCTTTCGCCAAGGAGCTTCCCATGAGCCGTTATGCGCTAACGACTGATTGAAAAATTACATCACGTTAAAAAGTTGTCAACAATTAATTTTTGCATTATGTTAAAGACATCGAGTGGCGCGCCCCCGGCTGGCCGTCCCCTGACTCCAGTTTCCGGAGCTCATAAGGCTTTGCTCCAGTGAGATATTGGGCCTCACTCGATGACGCGCACCGCAATTACGGCGCACGGCAATCGCCCCGTCCTTGTCAGGCGGGGCGATTCGCTTTCGCAGCATTTTAAGCTATTGCCAGCGCCTATTTGGCGTTCCGGCTTGCCCCTGACTTCGCCACCATTCCACGCTTTGCGAGCCGCCGCAGCACGGTAAGCGCCCGCTCCGCGACGATTTCCTTGAACTCCGCGTCGCCTAAAGGCATTTCCTTTGCCTGCGGCGGCCAGCGCCAGGCCAGCAAGTCCTCGCGGCCGAGGCTTATGCCGGGGCGGACCAGGCCGTTGAAAAG
Organism: Pseudomonadota bacterium; assembly: GCA_030948025.1. Taxonomy (GTDB): domain Bacteria; phylum Pseudomonadota; class Alphaproteobacteria; order Rhizobiales; family Beijerinckiaceae; genus Methylocapsa. The sequence continues at coordinate 4,579 of JALZAY010000154.1, read as the reverse complement.
GCGCGGGCCGGAGAACCAAAGTCTCATTTTATGGCCCCCTTAGACTTATTCATAAAAGACGCGAACTCCTTCCCGCGCCGATCCTTGAGGACATTATCTTGAGACCTCCGGATTTTTCAATTTCGCGAGGCACAGGTTGGCGCCGTTCACGGCGGCGTCCAAGTATCCGTATATCTTGGCGCGGCACTCGGCACTATCGGAGTGTTCGTTGACACAGTATGTAGTCTCCGCATCCATTTCCGGACGATTATTATCAACGCAAGCATAAAATTGAGCCTCTCTGGCGTCGCTTGTTACAACCCAATGGCCAAATTCCAAGTGGCCGCCCGCCCATGCGCCGCCTGGCATAAGCACCGCCGCCGCGATCGCGAGTAAGGGTTTTCTCATTTCGATTTCCCTTTCGCCCATGCCGCCGGCTGCGGCATTCATTTCGAACGGTCGCGTCGTGTGATCCGCGTGCGGCGGTTTTTAAGCTTCGCCAGATCGTTCTTGGCGACAGCTTTCCTCATTATGTTCATGCCGGCTTCTGGGCTGGGCTCCGTTGGCGCTGGCATGGAAGAAATTTTGTCTTCGAGCGCGTCGATTTGCCGTGAGATTTCCTCAGCGCCCTTTGCGTTCTTTATGAGCTTCACGCCGGGCTCGTCGCCGTCGATGAAAGTGATTCCGGCCTTTTCGAATGCACGCCGAATCACCTCAAGCGTCGCACGCGTTGGCTCCGTCTTGCCGCCCTCGAAATTCCTGACCGTAAAAGCACTCACGCCAGCTTCAATGGCGAGCCGGTCTTGGGTCCAGTCGATCAGGCCTCGCGCGGCCCTGCACTGCATGGCTGTCATCATTGCCGAGCTGTAGCAGAGGTTCATTAAAATAACAACCCTTCACCAATAACGCTTGACTATTCCGCCCCACCTTCGTATATATGCAATGTTAAATGTTTTAGCAAGTTTCTTAGCGGGAAGGGCAACCGTGCAGCCGCAAGAAACCTTGACCATTCGTCATGAGCCGCCCTGCGCTGCATCTCTGCCCGGCTCATGACGAAGCGCCAAGAGAGCGTTTCAGAAATGGAGCAAGCAATGGCACGCCAAGTTTCCAAACCGAATATTTTCTGGGCGCCTTCGCTCGAAACCGCCCGGAAAATCGATGACGAAGACACGGTCAAGTCAATCGAGACCGCCCGGTATCGGTTCGCGGCAAGCATGGCCGATTTGGAACGCTGCTACGATGAAGAGGCAGGCAGGCTGCGCGCCGCATTCGTTGCGGAAGTAGCCGCGCTTTACCAAAGCGAAGCCGCATAATCACAAGCCCTTGCCGGGTTCCCGGCAGGGGTTTTTCGCGAAAATTGGAGGAGCAAATGAGCAAAATCATCGACGCGCAAGACATCCTCGCCTATGCGCGCGACTGCATCGAATGCGCGTCATATGCCGCAACGCACGTCTTTGGGAAAGAGGGCGACCCGATTACGACCGTTATCGATATCGCTGGCGAGAAGATCGACGCGGCGCGCGTCTTGCTGGCTGACTGCCGCGAGGTCAAAGAGGCCGACGTCGCCAGTCAAGACCCGGATCAGGCCGTAATGACCACCCGGCCGCATTAGGAGGAACCACCAATGACAACCAAACCGAAACGCAAGGCACAGGCAGCCAAACCCGCCGTCCCCAAGCAGCAAGGGTGCTGCACTCTTGAACAAGCTGCGGCCATTGATTTCGAGCCGTGGCAATATGACCCAACTTTTAAACTGCCCACGTTGGAAGGAATCAGAGATCCGCATCTGATCCATTGCCGATTAGCTTACGGCATGATGCACAAGGCCAAGCCCGACCTGGTTAAACTGTTCTCGGACGCCAAAAGCAGGAATGCTGCTCTGAAGTTGATCGGCGACCTTGAGGTCTCGCAAAAATTCTTTCTGGGCGCCGCAGAGCTAATTGAGGTAGCCCGTCTGCGCCTGATCGTCGCCGGTTCAAGCTTTACGGAGGCGGCAAGATGACAATGAAACCGAAGACCAGCAAAGCACCGGCGCCCAATGCCGGGTTGGCTGCCATCGATCGGCGTTCCCTGGTTTGTGGCCTCGGGACGGCCGCCGTCGCCGGCGTTCCGGCGCTCGCGAGCGCCGCTCCAATGAGCGACGACCCCGTTTTTCAAGCGATGGCCGCGCTAGAACAGCTGAAAATTCATGCCGAACAACCGGATGCGGCCCATACGGTTGCCGAGGATGCCATCTTCGCCGCCAGGATCGCCGCCAGGAAAGAAAATATCGTGACACTCGACGGCGAGGAAATGAGAACTCATGAGCAGATCGACGCTCATTTCAGGCCGGCATTTGGTCCTGAAGATGAAGAGCAATTCAATAACTTTGTCGAAAGACTTCGCCCGCGCCATCTGTCTGCCCACGAACAGGCCGAATGCGACCGGGCCCGCCAAGCCGCTCACGACGAACTGACCAGGCAGGAAGCGGCAATTGCCGAAGTTGAACAGCGCATTGGATATCGAGAAATCGAGGCGCAACAGGAATCCGCTAACCGCGCTGTTTGGGATGCTGAATATGATGTCATGGAGGCCGAACCGGCGACAACGGCGGGTGCCATTACTTTGCTGCGCTTCGTCGCCGGCTTGATGGAACTCTTCTTCCAGGATGACAATGAGCACGAGCACTACGTCGGGGCCATACGCAACGCCGCTGATTTCTTTGAAGGGAGTGCCTCGGCATGAACTGGAAGCCCGAAAAACCGAAGACACGCAAAGCGCCAATGTCAGGCGCGTTTGCGCAAGCCCTCGCACGCCACATGGCCGCGCAAGCTGCTTTGGAGGCGGTTCCAGGCCCGGAGGACTATCCCGAACATCTGAGCGATGAGGAAGATGAGGCCCTCGACGAACTCGCCTTCACGCCTTGCGCCAGCGATGCGGAATTCCTTGAAAAGCTGCGCTACCTATACGTTCAGCAAGCTAAAATATGGGATTTGCCTGACAATGGCGACGATTACGGCTGTATTGTCATCGCCGCCGCATGTCACTTCTGTCCGGTGAACGCATGACGCTGCGCCTTCGCTATCTTACCTGGAAGCTTCGCGCGCTGTGCTGGGTCTTGCGGCGGCTGCGCGCGCCATCAGTTAACGCAACATTAAGGAAACCACGTTAAACTTTCGTTCAGTCTGCGGGGCTCTGGCCGCTCTCAAGCCCCCTCGTAGCCAGAAACGCCCGCCGATCCTCCCCGGTGGGCGCTTTCGTTCCGCGACAGCGGCGATAGGGGCTGCACATCGCAGGAGGCGCGAGCAAAACATGGCAAAATCACTCATAACACAAACCTTAGGCGGCCCGTCACACGGCGTGCTGGGGCTTATCGAAATATCAGACAAGATCGCGCGGCTTTCGGAAGCTGGATATGCCTTTGAGACCAAGCGGCGCAAGCTTGAACACCAGTTCGAGGTGACGAATTCTGAGCTACGCGAGGAGTATCTCACGGCGGTGCTGGAGATCCACAAATCGCCGGGCCTCTTGGCATTTACGCACCTCAAAAATAACGAAGCCCCGGCAAATGACCGGGGCTGTGTTGCGGATGCGAGCAATGCCTCTTGAACGTAGCTATGTGCTGTAGAGCTGCGCCACACCGCGACATAAACTATAGTTAATGCTTGGCGCTAAGAAATCAAGAGTGCCCGGCGCTCACAGAATGAGCATGGCAATGCGCGCGGGCGGAGGCCCCTGACCTGGGGGGCAGATCAGGGGCTGCGCCTCGGCAAGAGGCGGCTTCGCCGGCCGGTCGGGGGGACAGCCCGGCGATTCCCAGTTATCGCTTCAGGGCTCTAAAAAGTTCCACCTGGGGCGCCACGGAATGAGCCGGGCACGGCGGCACGGCGGGGCGGTTGCGATCGAGATTAAGATAAATTGATCCTAAGTCGGGGCGAAATTAAAAACCGATGCTTGGTATTGAGGGGGCATTGCCCGTGCCTCCACGCGGGCAATGCCACGGCCGGCCGCGATCCGCGTTCTTCCCCTCCGTGTGATCGCGGCCACGCGTGGCGCGGGACAGGGGGCGCGCCCCTTCCCCGCCGGGAGATCGTGCATTGATCGAACAAAGGAGAGATTGAACCATGGCAAGGAGTTATTTTTGCGATCATTGCAACCAAGCAATGACAAAGGGCGGGCGCGTTACGCTAAACATCGCGGTGAACGAGCCGCACAAGGCGCCTTTTCCACTCAGTTTCACCAAAGAACTCTGCCCTTTGTGCTACGAGAACTTGCTGGCCGCGATTGCTGAAGTTATGTCAAAACCTAATCAAGTTTCAGCCGCTCGTCTTGTCCAAGCCGATGCAGGTGCTCTCATTGACGGCCCGGGCACAGCAGGAGCTAACTAAACCAAAGACACGCGTGAGCGCACGGCATGGTGGCGCGGACGGCGCGTTTATCGGCTGGCCGCGCCCCAGTTCTGGTGCGTTCTCGTGCGTGTGAACGCGGGCCATTGCGCGGGGAGGAGTGGGCGGCGGGTACGCTAGCCCAAAGGATGTGACCTTGGAAAACTTGTCAGTCGCTTGGATATGGGCCGCATGCGCGGTTGTCTACCCGGTTTTTATTATTGGGATTGGCGCCT
>JALZAY010000021.1 GCA_030948025.1 Pseudomonadota bacterium | reverse complement strand
GGTCCGGTCTTGGAGACCCGCCATGCCTTCGTTCCCGAAGCGCCTCGGCCATTTAGCAACAATCGCGTAGCAACGGTCGCGGGCGAAACGCCTCCCGCGCTGGCTATGGCGCGCGGCGGTTCGCCCGCTTGGCGCCGCGCGGCAAGCAACGCTCGCATCTTCGGTGTTGTTTTGGCATTCTTATGAATGTTCACGGGTGGGGCTCCTGAGACCGTGGTGTTTCGCAAACCTCACAAACCTCAGTTTCTCCCCGTGAACAACCTGTTGAGACAGAACAGCTAGGCTCCAGACTCAATTAGGTCCTCCAGATGACGATGGCTGCAAGAGCGACGGCGGCGGCGAAGTTTGTGGCGAACTTGTCATAGCGGCTGGCGATACGGCGCCAGTCCTTGAGCCTGCAAAACATTCGTTCGATGAGGTTGCGCAGCTTGTAAGCTTCGGGATCAAACGGATGGACGCGCTTGCGCGTGGGATTGTTCGGGATGACGGGCATCGTCCCGCGTTCGGTCAGGAAGCGGCGCAGGCCGCTGTCGTAAGCGGCGACGCCGGCGCATAAGCGTCCTGCTGGCAGCGCTGTGAGCAGCGGAAGTGCGGCGCGCAGCGTCTCAATCGCCGACCACTGCCGATCGTTCAGCCAAAATTCCCCCGCCATGATTCAAGCTCCACAGTTCGAGCTTGAATCATGAGACAACAACCTTTTCAATGTGTTAATTGAGTTTGGACCCTAGAGCAGGTCCCGAAATAGATGGAGAGTTTTTCGCCAAGGCCCTGCTCCAACTCTTTGATTTTTCGCGATTCATTGTCGATCAAAGGATTCCATTTGGTCGGGCAGCGCGCTAGGACGTGAAAGCGGCGCCCCTCAACCTGACGCTGCCTCTTTTGCGGTTTTGCTTACGCGGCTGGGCCAAGCCAGCGCAGCCGGTCGAGCGCTCCCTGGAGAATGAATGCGGCCGCCATCCTATCGACGACTTCGGCGCGCTTGGCACGGGAGACGTCCTGCGCGATCAGCGAACGGGTGACGGCCATGGTCGAAAGCCTTTCGTCCCAAAAGACGCAAGGGCGCGCCGAAAGCGGCATAAAATTGCGCACGAAGGCGCGGGCCGCCTGCGCGCGGGGACCTTCCGATCCATCCATGTTAAGCGGCAAGCCGACGACAAGCGCCGCCACATCGAATTGTTCCATGAGCGCGACGAGCCGCGCTGCGTCCTTCGCGAATTTCGTGCGCCGGATCGTCTCCAGCGGCGTCGCAATCCGCTGCTCCACGTCGGAGAGCGCAAGGCCGATGGTCTTGGCGCCGAGATCGGCGCCGATGAGCCGCTGCCTGGCGCCGATGCGAAGAGCCAAACCGTCGAGTTCCAAAACTTCCGCCGCCATCAAGCGCCCTTCAATCCATATCTTCGTGTATATATTAGGAGTGTGTGCGTATGCTCTTCGCCTCCCGCTTTGGGCTCGCTTTGGATGGAGCCACCCATGAACCTGATTTGGCTCGGCCACTCGGCTTTCCGCATCGAGCTTGGCGCGGCGGTTATTTTGATCGACCCATTTCTCAGCGGCAACCCGAGATTCACCGGCGACGCCGCAAAGGCGGCGGCAGGGGCGACCCACATTTTGCTCACCCACGGCCATGACGATCATATCGGCGATGCCGCCAAGATCGCCCAGACGACCGGCGCGCAAGTCATTTCGAATTTCGAAATCTGCATGTACTTGAACGTGCAAGGCGTGGAAAACATCAACCCCGGCAATACGGGGGGCACGATCGATTGCGGCGCGTTCAAGATGAGCCTCACCCAGGCCCTGCATTCGTCGGGAACCGTCGTCAACGGCCAATCCATCTATCTCGGCAGCCCGAACGGTATCGTCATCAAGCCAAAGGATGCGCCCTCAATTTATCACATGGGCGACACCGATGTGTTCTCCGACATGGGTTTGATCGCGGAGATTCATTCGCCAAAAATCGGCCTTGTGCCGATCGGCGACCGGTTCACCATGAGCGGGCGGACGGCCGCGCTCGCGGTCAAGCGTTTCTTCAACTTCGAGACCGTCGTCCCCTGCCATTACGGGACCTTCGATCTTCTCGATCAGGATGCAAGCGAATTCGTCGCGGCGATGCAAGGCCATCCGACAAAAGTTGTCGTGCCCCGTGCAGGCGAGGTCCTGGCGTTTTGACGACCGCGCCTTGCGTTTGGCTGGGACAAGCTCAAATGGAAGGTGCGGGGAGTTAGAGCATGATCCCAAAAAGTTGCTGACTTTTTGGATAAGATCATGCGAACACATAAATAAACGAGAAACGCCATGGGCAATTTTTTCGGAAATATTGGCGATCAGAGCATCGAGGCCTTTCGCTTGACCGGGGTCGGCTGGATCTTTGCGTTCTTCATCGTTGGCGCAACGATTCTTGCCGGCCGCTGGTTGCTCGGCTTGGGAGTGGCGAAATTCAACCGGGAGGTCCCAGGCGAGCTAGATGGTAAAGCCACGCGCGCAGGCATTGCGGCCCCCGTCATGCAGCAGGAGACCAAGACGCTATTCGATCGGGCGGACGAACTTTTAAAGCAAGGGACGCAGTCCGAGGATAATCGGGCGCTGATCGAAGCCATCGACACCTATCGCCGCGGCCTCACTCTCCTGCCGCGCCCGGAGAGCCCGCGCCAATGGGCCTTAGCGCACACGAATCTTGCCGTTGCGCTCGAAACGCTCGGCGAGCGCGAGAGCGGGACGGCGCGGATTGAAGAGGCCGTCGAAGTCTATCGCGAAGCGTTGAAGGAATATACCCGCGAGCGCGCGCCGCTCGATTGGGCCGCAACCCAGATGAATCTCGGTAATGCGCTCGCGAGGCTCGGCGAGCGGGAGAGCGGAACCGCGCGGCTCGAAGAGGCCATTGCCGCCTTTCGCGACGTCGTGAAAGAATATACCCGCGCGCGCGCGCCGCTCGATTGGGCCGCCGCCCAGATGAATCTCGGCAATACGCTCAGAGTGCTCGGCGAGCGGGAGAGCGGGACGGCGCGGCTCGAGGAGGCCGTCGAAGCCTGTCGCGAAGCGTTGAAGGAATATACCCGCGCGTGCGCGCCGCTTGATTGGGCCACGACCCAAATAAGTCTCGGCGCCGCGCTCGAAACGCTTGGCGAGCGGGAGAGCGGCACGGCGCGCCTCGAGGGGGCCGTCGAAGCCTACCGCGACGCCTTGCAGGAATTGACCCGCGTGCGCGTGCCGCTTGAATGGGCCACGACCCAAAACAATCTCGGCACCGCGCTCAAGGAGCTCGGCAAGCGGGAGGGCGGGACGGCGCGGCTCGAGGAGGCCGTCGAAGCCCATCGTGAAGCCATGCAGGTATTGACCCGCGACCGCGTTCCGCTCCAATGGGCCGTCACCCAGTACAATCTCGCCGTCGTTCACCGCGCCTTATTCGACAAGAACCTCGAGCCGCATCATCTCGACTATGCGCGCGAAGCCATCAATGGGGCTCTCGAAGAATTTCGTATGGCCAAGGCATCTCGCTTAATCGAGATGGCCGAGCCCCTGCGCGAAAAAATCCTCGCGGCGAAAGGCGAGTTATAGCGGCATCGCGTGCTTGTATACCCCGACTCATTGAGCATTCCGAAAAAAGCGCTTGCCTGGGTGCCAACATTGGATTCGGCTGGCGAACATGATTCGGCCTGGTTTTCGGTGAAGACGAACGCGCGGAGCTTTCTGACTCTGGCCCGCGATGGGCGCCGCGAGGCGCGGGCGTCACGCCGCGCCAATGGGAGGCGGTCGGTTTGATCCAGATTGTCAATCACGAGGATGGCTCCCGCGAATCAGATTGCCATCCGATGCTACCAATCCGGCGCGTCTAGGTGAACCGATCCATCAGTTTTCAACACTTGGATTCAGGCAAATTGAGCCTGAGGTGCAATTCGCGCAATTGCTTCGGGGTCACCGTAGAAGGCGCGCCCATGAGCAGATCCTCGGCGCGCTGGTTCATTGGGAAAAGCACGACCTCGCGCAAATTTTCCTCGCCCGCGAGCAGCATGACGATGCGGTCGAGGCCCGGCGCGATCCCGCCGTGCGGTGGCGCGCCATATTGGAATGCGCTGTACATACCGCCGAATTTTTCGAGTAGCGTATCCTCGCCATAGCCGGCGAGCGCGAAGGCCTTCTTCATGATGTCCGGGCGGTGGTTCCTGATCGCGCCGGAAGAAAGCTCGACGCCATTGCAGACAATGTCATATTGAAAGGCCTTGATGCCGAGAATTGTCTTTTCATCGGCCGGATCGAGCTCGAGAAATACCTCGGGATCGAAGTTCGGCATCGAAAAGGGATTATGCGAAAAGTCAATTTTCTTTTCGTCCTCGTTCCATTCGTACATCGGAAAATCGACGATCCAGCAGAATTCGAAAACATCCCTTTTCGATAGACCGAGGTCGTGGCCGATACGAAGCCGGGCGGCACCGGCAAGTTTCGCCGCTTTTTTCTCCTGGTCGCAGGCGAAAAATACGGCGTCGCCGGATTTGAGATCGGTTCTTTCCGCGATTTTCCGCTGCGCTTCGGCGGGAAGAAATTTGGCGATCGGGCCTTTGCCTGTAAGCCCGCCGCCGTCGCCTTCGAAGATAATATAGCCGAGGCCCGCGCCCTCACCCTTCGCCCAATCATTGAGTTTATCGAAAAAGGAGCGCGGCTGACTGGCCGCGCCGGGCGCCGGAATGGCCCGCACGACGCCGCCCGCCTGGATGACATTCTTGAAGGCATTGAACGTGACATCGTCGCGCGAAAACTCTGCAGTCACGTCGGCGATGATAAGTGGATTTCGAAGGTCCGGCTTGTCGGAGCCATATTTCAGCACGGTCTCGGCATAGGGAATCATCGGGAATTTTTGGGCCACCGGGCGGCCCGCCCCAAACTCCTCGAAAATTCCCCGCAGCACCGGCTCGACCGCGGCAAAGACATCCTCTTGCGTGACAAAACTCATCTCGACATCGAGCTGGTAGAATTCGCCCGGGCTGCGGTCTGCTCTCGCATCCTCGTCGCGAAAACACGGCGCGATCTGGAAATAGCGATCGAAGCCCGCCACCATGATGAGCTGCTTGAACTGCTGCGGCGCCTGCGGCAGGGCGTAGAATTTTCCCGGATGGAGCCGGGACGGCACCAGAAAATCGCGCGCGCCTTCTGGGCTCGAAGCGGTGAGAATCGGGGTCTGGAACTCGAAAAAACCCCGAGCCTTCATCCGCGCGCGCAAAGAGTCAATGATTTGACCGCGCAGCATGATGTTTTGATGCAGCTTGTCGCGGCGCAGATCGAGGAAGCGATAGCGTAGCCGCATGTCTTCCGGATAATTTTGCTCACCGAACACGGGCATGGGCAATTCGGCGGCGGCTGCCAAAACCACGATTCCGGCGACATAGACTTCGACGAGGCCGGTCGGCATTTCGGGATTTTCGGTGCCCGCGGGGCGTTTCCGGACCGCGCCATCGATCCGGACGACCCATTCCGAACGAAGCTTTTCGGCTTGATCAAAAGCCTTCGAATCCGGGTCGACCACGCATTGGGTGATGCCGTAATGATCGCGGAGATCGATGAACAGCACGCCGCCATGATCGCGGATGCGATGGCACCAGCCGGAAAGACGAATCGTTTCGCCGGCATGCGTCTCGCGCAGGGCGCCGCAGCTATGGGAACGGTAGCGGTGCATAACGTGGTCACGAGCAAGAGGAAGGGGGTTAAGTGCGGCCTTGTGGTTTGCGCCACGCGCGCGGAGAACCGCATGGGAGCCGGCATCTGTCAAGGCGGGGTTGAGATGGCGGGCCGATCAGGCCATGGAACGCGCGGGAGCCTATAGCCGACGGTCCGCCTTTGCATTATTGAGCCATTATGACCATGATTTCCACGAACGAAGACCTAAGCGCCGTCTGCCGCCGCCTTGCAACCCACCCCTTCGTCACCGTCGATACCGAATTTTTGCGGGAAACGACCTTCTGGCCGCGTCTCTGCGTCGTGCAACTCGCGTCGGAAGAAGAAGCCGTGGCTGTCGATGCGATGGCCGAAGGGCTGAATCTTTCGCCCTTTTTCGAGCTCATGGCCAACCAGGAGCCGACAAAAGTCTTTCATGCGGCTCGTCAAGATATTGAAATTATATGGAATCTGGCAAAATTGATCCCCGCGCCGCTGTTCGATACCCAGGTCGCCGCGATGGTCTGCGGCTTCGGCGATCAGGTCTCCTATGGCGATCTTGTTCAGACGGTCACGAAAGTCAGGCTCGATAAATCCTCGCGCTTCACGGACTGGTCGCGGCGTCCGCTTTTGCCGAACCAGGCCGAATATGCGATCGCCGATGTCACCTATTTGCGCGACATCTATACGTTCCTGCGCGCCAAGCTGGAGGAAACCGGCAGGACCGGCTGGCTAGCCGACGAAATGGAGCTTTTAACGTCGCCTTCGACTTATGAACAGCACCCCGAAAACGCCTGGGAGCGGTTCCGCAACCGGGTCCGCAAACCGCGCGATCTCGCGGTGCTCATGGAGGTCGCCGCCTGGCGGGAGGCCGAGGCGCAGACGCGCGACGTGCCTCGCTCGCGGGTTTTGAAGGACGATGTCTTGATCGAACTCGTCCTCGCCGCGCCGAAAACGGCCGAGGCCTTGGGCAATCTGCGCGCCTTTCCGCGCGGGATGGAGCGTTCGCGCGCCGGCACCGAGATCGTGGCGGCGGTCGAACGCGGCCTCGCGCGGGACCCCAAGACCCTGCCGAAGATAGAGCGCGAGCGCCGAAATGGCGGCAATGGCGCGACGGTCGAGCTTTTGCGCGTGCTCCTGCGCCATGTCAGCGACAGCCACGGGGTCGCGGCGAAGATGATCGCGACGGTCGATGATCTCGAAGCGATCGCCGCCGACGATCATGCCAAGGTCGCGGCACTGACCGGCTGGCGGCGCGACCTCTTTGGCGCCAAGGCGCTCGAATTGAAGCATGGGCGCCTCGCTCTGACCGTTGAGCAGGGTAAAGTCGTCCCGCTCGAATGGCGTGACGCGGCGCCGCCGGAGAACAGCGCTTCGTAAATCGCGTGGCAATACCATCGCTCATGGCATGCTTCTCGGGTTTGTTGACAAAGCGATTATGCATCGTCCGGCTTGGCATTTTCGATATTTCCTATGTTGCGTTGCCGAGTTCCAATTCCGTTATAACAACCGGGAGAATGCGGATATTTTCGGAACGGCGATCAAGGGGTGCTAAAATCATCGATTTAGCACCCACGCAAGATAAGCCCCTATTGGGTAGTGTCTCAGTTTGAAAATCGGGTAGTTGATTGTGGCATGACCAATCGTCGTGCTTCCGCCATCATTAAAGTACTAGATGAATCCTTTAGATGAGGAGGCAGTCATCGGTATTATTTGGCTTGCGATAGGAATAGGGTTCATTCTCGCCTTGTGGCAGATGTTCACAAACGGGAAGATGTTCGAAAATCAGCTCGCCGCATTGCAAAACCGCCAGTTCGGACGGTGGGCCGCCGCCTTTCTTTTGCTTGTCGCGATGTGGGCAGCCCCCACGCTGGCAATCCTATTTGTCATCCGGGTGGTGCTCAGGACCATTCTGTTCTGAGTTGTGATCGCCGCACCCGGCTTGGCACGCCGCTTTGCTCGATTTGCCTTATTCAAACTGAGACACTACCCCCTATTGATCTAAGGAGCACAGCTACTAACAGGCCAAAGATGCCCGGCTTTAATGGGAACGGATGCTTACGGTAATTTGTTGGTTCGCTTCCATCGATTGGACCCCGGAAGCCGTAACCGCTGCGGGGACAATCGCTCTCGCATTTCTGACTTTGGTTTTGGCAGTTGGAACATTGTTCCTTTGGCTTGCCACCAGACGTCTCGTAAGAGGTTCTGAGAAAACCGCCGAGCGACAGTTGCGGGCTTATGTATTGGTTAGTTCTGCGAGGATTCATGATTTCGGAATTGAACGCCCTCCAAGAGTAGAGATTATCATCAAAAATTCCGGCCAGACGCCCGCATTTGATCTCTTGTCTTGGAGCGGAATGATATTTGAAAAATTCCCGCTCAATATTGAGCTTGTCGACCCCCCGCCAGATATCAAGCAGTCCAGATCTACTCTGGGAGCTGGGGATATTAGCAGCCATTTGACCACGGCAGGGTGTCCACTCACCAAGATTGAAACTGATATGATCATAGCCGGGAAGGTAGCTATCTACGTCTTTGGCGAGATAAAATACAAAGACATCTTCAAAAAGATTGAACGGTCCACCCGTTACCGCATGATGTATGGCGGAGGTGGCGGGGCCACCCCAGACGGAGCGTTGACCTTCTGCGAGGAAGGCAACGACGCAAAGTAGAGCAAAGCCGGCCTGTCGGAGGCACCTTAAACATTGGTTTTGGCAAGCATTCCGATAAGCAAGGCTCATGGATAGTATTGGTGTCTTTCGCGAATTTTCGTCTTTCAAAAAGGACAGCAAAATTCTAAAATTGAAACAATCGATTCCCGATGACCATTAGAGCATGTCCCGAAAAAGTCGCTCGACTTTTTCGATTAGGACATGCTCCAACTCTTTGGATTTGAGCAGTTCCCTTTCGATCACATGATTCCATGTGATCGGGAAGCCCTCTAGTATCACATCGTCAATGGCGCATGTTTCAGTCCCGGCACCAGACCAGAGCAAACCTACGGCATTTGCTGAGCGTGCCAATAGAAGTGATCAGCGATCGCCTGCCAGAGGTTATCTGGCAGGTTCGAGTGACAATGCTGAACAACCTTTGAAACCGGAACATCAAAATCCTTGGCAGAGATATCGTGGAACTCCTTCATTTGGGCTTTGTTGAGACCTACCAGATAGTAAACAACACGCGATTTTGCGGCATTTGAGAGCTTAAGGAAATCAGAGCACGTCCAATCTCCTGCATCCTTGGCTTGGACCGGTCCGGTCATGGAAAAGACCGCCAAAGCAGACGCTCCAACGACGGATAAGATCACTGACGCTTTCTTGATCATCTCGTTCCTCCCTTCGCGACGGAAAAATTTTTGCAGCCGCTTACGGGCGACAGGCTATAAAGTTCGCGACCCGAAATCAAGTTGACTTTGTTTGGATCAGGGGGGCCAGGTGCCGCGCACTCTCGTGTGCGAGCCTTGCCGGTTTTGGAGAGAGGCAAAGTTTGATGGCGCATTGCGAAAAATCGTAAATGGAACCAACGGCCGTTCTCCATGACCCTTGGTATAGCAAGCGAAGTCCCTCGCTCAAAGTTCACCCCGCGATGGTGATCGCCGGCTCGCGTCCGATCAGACGTCCAAGCTGTTTCAAACGATTTTGCAGCCGTTCGCTTGCGAGATCGGCAAGACCTCGCGGCAGGGTCAAGATCAACGTGGTGTTAACGCACGTCAGGGGCGTCAAGGGCAGGACTCCGGACATGGCGCCCGAAATAACGTAGGCCGCGCGTATCGCGGCTGCGACAACGCGCGCCCGATCGAGCATCCGCGTGGAAACCAGCGCGCGGATCTGCGGACTGACGTCCGCGTCGAGTCCCAGATAGCGATAGGACGCCGCGAGCGCGAGGAAAGAACGGCCGGGATGATCTACACCGAGGAAAGCGGCGTTCTCGACGATATTCATGCTTTCCTCGTGGCGGTGGTCTGGATGGGCGCGCCAGTTGACATCGGCCAAAAGGCAAGTGGCATGGCGAAGCCGGCGTTCTTCCGGGGTTTCCTCGATGTCCATGGACTTGATGAAACCGCCGGTCCAATCGCAGAGCTCCCTGGCATGGCCGGGTGCGCGCGAGAAGAGCCGGTTGAATTCCGCTGCCGCGACGAGCAACGGATCTTGCCGGCGCTGCTCCATGTCGAGCATTTCATAAAGCAGCCCTTCCCGCACGCCGGTCGTCGAAATCATGACTTCGCGCGGCCGCGCCCGGCGAATGATCTCATCGAGCACGACGGCGCCATAGGCAAGAAGCGGCCGCCGCGCCGCGCTGACCGCGTCGATCGAGATCAGCGTTTCGGTATTCGCCCGTTCGACGAGGCCCGCGAAATCGGCGGCGTCGGGGGCGGGGATGACATAGCCGTGGGTCACGGCGAGCGGATAATTGCGCTGTCTCATGTGCAGCCTGGCGAGCGCCCGCCAGGTGCCGCCGACCGCATAGAACGTGCGTCCCGCGAGCCGCTCGGCGATGCGCGACCCGGCCAATGCCTCGCGGACAATCTTGACCGCCGCGCGCGGCGACCGTCCCGAGGCGTCCATCAGGGTGAGACCGCCAAGCGGCAGGCTCGTGCCCGTTCCCGCGTGCGCGCCTATCACGTCGATTAATTCGAGCGAGCCGCCGCCGAGATCGCCGACGACGCCATCCGGGCGGTTGATGCCGGTGATGACCCCAAGGCCCGAAAGCTCCGCCTCCCGGTCTCCCGATAGAAGCGTCACCGGGGCGCCGATCGCTGCCGCAGCGGCGGCAAGAAATTCGGCTCCGTTCGAAGCATCGCGGGCGGCGGCGGTTGCAAGAACATGCAGGACCGACACGCCCATGATATCGCTCAAGACCCGGAAGCGGCGCAGGGCCGCGAGCGCCTTTTCGACGCCGGCTTTCGGGAGATGGCTTGTGGTTGCCACGCCCTTGCCAAGCGCGCACAGCGATTTCTCGTTGAAAATCGGGCGGGGCGAGCGGCTCAAACATTCGTAGACAACGAGACGGACCGAGTTCGACCCGACGTCGACGATCGCGAGGGGCTCCTTGGCCCTGGTCGGCGGAGCGGCCGCTTGGCGATTTTCGGACATCGAGCCCTTAGAGCATGTCCCGAAAAAGTTGCTCGACTTTTTCGATTCCGACATGCTCCACCTCTTTGAATTTGAGCAATTCCTTCCCGATCACGTGATTCCACGTGTAGGGCAAGCGCTCTAGCGGCCATCCAGCCGTTTAAGGAGGGTTTTTGGACTCGAATGCTTGAGGGATTTTCCACGGCCGGACAGACTGGGGTTGGTCATGAAGTAGGAATGCGCATTGAACGGCTCTTCGTTTTCAGGCGCTTTTATGCGCGCGCTCGAACCGTCCGGCAAGACTCGGTAGCTCTGCTGATTATCGATCAGATTGGCGACCATGATCTGATCAAGGATCTGCTCGTGCACGGTCGGATTGAGAATCGGCAGCAGCGCCTCGACTCTCCGGTCGAGATTGCGCTGCATCAGGTCGGCCGACGAAATATAGACATGCGCCTTGGGATGCGGCAGAGCGTGGCCGCCGCCGAAGCAATAAACCCGGGCATGCTCGAGAAACCGGCCGATGATCGATTTCACCGTTATGTTTTCGGACAGCCCCTCGACGCCCGGCCGGAGGCAGCAGATCCCGCGCACGACGAGGTCGATGTTTACCCCCGCATTGCTCGCCGCATAGAGGGCGTCGATGATCTCGGGATCGACGAGGGCATTGCACTTTGCCCAGATCGCGGCGGGCTTGCCGGCTTTGACGAAGGCGATCTCCTGCGCAATATGTTCGAGAAGCCGCTGCTTGAGCGAAATCGGCGAAACCGCCATCCGTTCGAGCCCGGCCGGCTCGGCATAGCCGGTGATATAATTAAAGATACGCGAGACATCGCGTCCGATTACCGGATCGGCGGTAAAGAACGAAATGTCGGTATAGATCTTCGCCGTCACCGAATGGTAATTGCCGGTGCCGACATGGCAATAGGTGATGAGGGAGCCTGCTTCACGGCGCACGACCATCGACAATTTAGCATGCGTCTTTAATTCGATGAAGCCGAACACCACTTGCGCGCCGGCGCGTTCGAGATCGCGCGCCCAGCGAATGTTGGCGGCCTCGTCGAAGCGCGCCTTGAGCTCGACGAGGGCGGTCACCGACTTGCCGGCTTCCGCCGCCTCGATCAGGGCGCGCACGATCGGACTGTCGGAGGAGGTGCGATAGAGCGTCTGCTTGATCGCGACGACATTGGGATCGGCCGCCGCCTGATTGAGGAACTGGACCACCACGTCGAAGGATTCATAAGGGTGGTGGACGACGAGATCCTTTTGTTTGATCGCGAGGAAACAATCGCCGCCATTGTCGCGGACACGCTCCGGAAAGCGCGGATTATAAGGCTTGAACTTGAGGTCCGGCCGGTCGAGACCGACAAGTTCGGCTAGCTCGTTCAAGGCCAGCATCCCGTCCAGGATAAAAGTCTCGTCTCCCACGACATCGAGTTCCTCGGCGACAAATCCGCGCAGCTCCTCGGGCATGCTACTGTCGAATTCGAGCCGGATGACCGAACCCCGGCGCCGCCGCTTCAGCGCGCTCTCGAACAATAACACCAGATCCTCGGCCTCCTCCTCGACTTCAAGATCGCTGTCGCGAATGACCCTGAAGAGCCCGTGACCACGCACGTGATAGCCGGGAAACAGGCTGTGCGTGAACATGCCGATAGCGGTTTCGAGCGCGACGAAGCGCTGGCCCTTCTCGCCCGGCTCGTCGGGGAGGCGGATGAACCGTTCGATCTTGGCTGGGAGGCGGATCAAGGCCTTGCGGTTCTTGTGGTCGCTTGGCCCAAGCAATTCGAGCGCGATCGAAAAGCCGAAATTGGGGATGAATGGAAACGGATGCGCCGGATCGACGGCAAGCGGCGTCAGAACCGGAAAAACATGGGTCAAGAAATGCTGGCGCAGCCAATCCGTTTCCGCCTTGTTGAGGTCCGGCGGATCGACAAGCGTTATTCCCGCGCCGTGCAGCTCCTTGCGTAACTCGCGCCAGCGGCGCTGCTGCTCCGCCGCCAAAAGATTTACGCGCTCACGGATCTTGCCAAGCTGCTCGGGCGGCGAAAGCCCATCCTCGGATGGCGCCGCGATTCCGGCGCGCATCTGGCCGCGAAGACCGGCGACCCGCACCATGAAGAATTCATCGAGATTGTCGGCGGAAATCGACAGGAATCGCAATTGTTCGAGTAATGGATGATTGCGGTTCGAGGCCTCCAGCAAGACCCTCCGGTTGAATTCGAGCCAGGACAATTCGCGGTTGATGAAGCGGTGCGGCGATGGCGCAACCCCGCGCGGCGGCGCGGCGGTTTCGTCGCGGTCATCCGTGGGCGGAATCGAAGCGGCCGGCGCGGACGCTCCCTGCACCGTTTCGACCAGCCCGGCGAATTCAAGCGGCACCGCGGCACGATCGCTCCCGTCCGGCGCCGCCACTGGCGCCGAAATATGGTTCGCCGCGGCCGGATCGCTTTTCATGCCGCGTTTTGGCTCCGCTCCGCGTTTGACAATGGCCAGCTTTCGTCCTTCCGCTTGCGAACTCAACATCCCCTCCTTGACCTAACGGCCGTCCGAATTTCGTTGTCATTAATGACACGAGCGTGACTAATCCCCTTTTTCCCGTCGGCTTGCGCCCGCCGCTAGAGCGGGATGAGGAAAAGTGGAAACCGGTTTTCCGCCCGCATCCCGCTCTAAACTCTTGGAATCGATCACGTTCATGATTTTGGATTGATTCAATCCAAAATCATCGTGATCTAATGCGGCGGACCGCGCCAACGGCACCGCACGTATCAGCCGAATCGACAAGCGGGCACCCGCCGGTTTTGGCCCGGCCGCTTCGAGGTGCTCGCTATCGCCGGATTGTTTTCCAACATGAATCGTACCACATCCAAGGCGATTGGGCATATGCGGCGTTTTGATCTGGAGCCTGGCGAATGCGGATCGGCGTGCCGAAAGAAAGCAAGGAGCATGAATATCGGGTCGGGTTGACCCCGGAGTCCGTCCGCGAATTCGCCGCCGCTGGCCACGAACTGAGCGTCGAAACCGGCGCCGGCGCCGGGATCAATGCCACGGACCAGGCCTATTTGGCGGCCGGCGCCACAATAGTAGCCACCGCCGCCGAAATTTTCGCCAAATCCGAAATGATCGTAAAGGTGAAGGAGCCGCAAGAGAACGAATGGACGAAGCTGCGCGAAAATCAGATCGTTTTCGCATTTTTGCATCTTGCGGCCGATCTCACGCAGACAAAAGGGTTGTTGGCTTCCGGCTGCACCGCCGTCGCCTATGAGACCGTAACCGGGCCGGACGGCCAAGGCCTGCCACTTCTCGCGCCAATGAGCGAAATCGCCGGGCGGCTCGCGATCGAGGCGGCGGGTGTGGCTCTGCGGCGCCAGAACGGCGGCCGCGGCATCTTGCTTGGGGGTGTCCCGGGGGTCCTGCCGGCGCGGGTCGTTGTGCTGGGCGGCGGCGTTGCCGGAACGCAAGCGGCACGGATGGCGGCCGGTCTTGGCGCCGATGTGACGATCCTCGATCGCGCGCTCCCGCGCCTGCGCCAGCTCGACGAATTGTTCCAAGGGCGGGCCAAGACAAGGTTTGCCTCGGCGGCGGCGATCGAGGATGCGGTTTTGTCCGCCGATGCGGTGATTGGCGCGGTGCTTATCCCGGGCGCCACCGCGCCGAAGCTCGTCACTAAACAAATGTTGAGCCGCATGAAGCAAGGCGCCGTTCTCGTCGATATCGCGATTGATCAGGGCGGCTGTTTCGAAAGCTCGCATGCGACGACGCATGCCGCCCCAACTTTCATCAAAGGCGGGGTGGTCCATTACTGCGTCGCGAATATGCCCGGCGCGGTGCCGTTCACGTCGACTCATGCGCTGAACAATGCGGCGCTTCCGTATGGCCTTGCCCTTGCCGCCGGCGGGCTCGGCGCGATTGCCAACAACCCTGGCCTGCGGGGCGGCCTAAATGTGCATCGCGGCCATGTGACACATCCGGCAATTGCCGCAAGCCTCGGGTTTGCGCTCAAGCCGCCCGGAGCGGCCCTCGCGGCCTGACGCGCGGGGCAAGCCGGCCAGGGTTTCGGAAGCAATCCTCCCGGGCTATTGAAGCGCGGGCACGGTTTTAGCGTAATTCAGGTCGTAGGTCTTATTCCTGAGAGGGTCGAGAGGGGTCCCCTCGGACGCATCGAAGGCCCGCGGATGCACGGCCCGTCCGTCGTTTTGCGGCTGCGGCGCGGGGGATGTTCCTGCCGGTTTGGACTTATCCGGCAAATCGTCGCTCCCCGGTGCGTGGCCAGGGCGTGCCGGGCGCGCGTATTGCTCGGCCCGGCCGCCGGCCGAGACGGGAAAAGTGACGTCCTGGCCTGGCGCATCCGCCGCATCCTCTTGACCTATCGGACCGTCGAGCGTCGCGCCGGCTGGAGAGCGAACGCCGCCCACCGAAATGCCGAGTTCGTCGAGCCCAGGCCCCAAGGTGAAGGCACTCACCGTCGCGGCGGGTTTGGCCCCGGATTTGTTGGTTTGCGCGTTTCTGTTGGAAGCCGTCACGGGCATCGCTTTCGCAATGGCCGAGGCGGCCGGCGCGTAGGAAAGGGATGGCGGTGCGGGCGTCACGCTTCGCGGGGCGTCGAGCGACGCTGGCAACGATCCATAGACGGATAACGGCATTCCGCTCTCGCTTTTCTGGCCGGGGCCGGGCTGAGTTGCCGCCGGGGCCGTTTCCGGCGCGGTCTTGTCCATGTCAGGCGTTGGCTGCTCCTGCTTGTCTTTCGCGTCCTTTTCGATCTGGCGCCAACGCTGCACGTTGCGGCTATGCTGATCAAGCGTTTCCGAAAAAACATGGCCGCCGGTGCCATCGGCGACGAAATAAAGATCCTGGGTGCGAGATGGGTTTGCAACCGCTTCGAGCGCCGCGCGGCCTGGATTGGCGATCGGCCCCGGCGGCAAACCGTCGAT
Source organism: Pseudomonadota bacterium (assembly GCA_030948025.1). GTDB lineage: Bacteria > Pseudomonadota > Alphaproteobacteria > Rhizobiales > Beijerinckiaceae > Methylocapsa. The sequence continues at coordinate 10,685 of JALZAY010000021.1, read as the reverse complement.
CAAATAGGTATTGTAGGGGGTAGGCTTTTCGAGTTCGGCGTGTGTGATCCCTCTGCCCAGCGAGCCTTTGCCCCCGGCCAAGCCATAAACAATCGTCGGGTCGGATTGCAGCCGCATCCTGTTTCTCAGGCGGTTCACGAAAACGCTCGCGACCCGCGGCCTCTCGTCCGCCTTGCCGGTTTCCTTTTCGACGATCGAGGCCAAGGTGACAAGCTCGTAGGGCGAGCGCAAGGGAAGGCCGCTCGCCCGGCGCGACCAAATTTGATCGACGGCGCGCTTTTGCGCGTCCTGCATTAGCTTGACGATGTCGGCCCGGATGTCGCCGCGCGCGACCTTATAGGTTTCCGGCAGCAAGCTGCCTTCCTTCGGCACGTCCGTGATGTCGCCAAGCAGGACGTCGCTGTTCTGGAGCCGTTCGACGATCTGCTCGCTTGTCAGTCCTTCGGGTATTGTAATGGCGTGCAGTACCTGCTTGCCGCTGATCAGCGTGTCGATCACGTCGCTCAAACTGGCGTTCTGTTTGAAGAGATATTCGCCGGCCTTGAGCTTTGAACGGTTGCCTTCAAGCAAGAGCGCGACGTTGAGCATGAACGGACTGTCGATGACCCCCTCGCGATCAAGTTCGGCAATAATGTCGGGACCCTCGGTGCCGGGCGCGATGTAGAGGACCTTGTTGGCGGCGAGCGGACCAGGTTCATGCGTCCGATGGCGGCTCCAGACGAGCCCGGACATGGAGGCGATCGCCGCGATCAACAGAAACGAGAGGAATCCGCTGAACGCCGAAAGCATGGGCCGCCTGCGGCTCGGCGGGATTGGCGGCGCGGCGGCGGGCTGCAGCGCCTCGTTGGGGCTTTGCGGCGTTACTCTTTGGCCGGCAAACCGGCCGCCCGGATGGGTCGCGTCGCGAACGATCTGATCCGGCCGGTCCGGCGCGTCGTTTCCGTTCGGTTTTGAAGGCGTGCCGTCCATCAACTCAGCCCACGAATTTGCCGCGAGAGCCTTTTCGCATGGGAAAACGCTCGAATGCCATGGTCGTTTCCCACGGCTGTTGGTATAATGGTTTACTCTATTGCATTTTCCTGATGCGAACCGGGCTCGGCTTCGCTGCAAAATGCTCTCACCGCGAACTGACGCATGTTACCTATCCCGCCCGGAAAATATGGCGAAATCGGGTTCAGAGCCGGAATTTCCAATATGGCCGCCAAGCCGCGGCCTTGGCCCGCCAGTCATTGCGGACGCTTGAAGACCAAGCAAGCGTTGGTGCCGCCAAATCCGAACGAATTCGACAGAACGAATTCGACCTCGCGCTTGCGCGCTTTGTGTGGCACGAGATCGATTTCCGTTGCAACCGATGAATGATCGAGGTTGAGCGTCGGCGGAACGATTTGATCCCTGATCGCCAAAATCGAGAAAATCGCCTCGACGGCACCCGCCGCGCCGAGGAGATGTCCGATCGCCGATTTCGTCGAGGACATGGAAAGTGACCGGCCGCTGTTGCCCGCAATCCTCTCGACGGCGCGAATCTCGATTTCGTCGCCGAGCGGCGTCGAGGTTCCATGCGCGTTGATATAGTCGATGTCGCAAGGTGAAATCCCGGCCCGCTTGATCGCCGCCGCCATCGCCCGGTAGGCGCCATCGCCGCTCTCCTGGGGCGCGGTGATGTGATAGGCGTCCCCCGACATGCCGTAACCAACAAGTTCGGCGTAAATTTTGGCGCCGCGCGCCTTGGCGTGTTCGTAGGCTTCGAGGACGACACAACCGGCGCCCTCGCCCATGACGAAACCGTCGCGGTCCTTATCGTAGGGCCGCGAGGCTTGCTTTGGCCGGTCGTTGAAATTCGTGGATAGGGCCCGGCAGGCTGCGAAGCCGGCGATGCCGATGCGATTGATCGCCGATTCGGCGCCCCCAGCGACCATGACTTCGGCATCTTCCAGGGCGACCAGGCGCCCTGCGTCGCCGATCGCATGGGTTCCCGTCGAGCACGCGGTAACGACCGAATGGTTCGGCCCCTTGAGGCCATGCCGAATTGAGACATAGCCTCCGGCGAGATTGATCAGCCGGCCGGGGATGAAAAACGGCGAAACGCGGCGCGGGCCCTTCTCCTTCAAGACGATCGCGGTCTCGGCGATGCCCCCGAGGCCGCCGATCCCCGAGCCGATAAGAACGCCGGTCTTGATCTGCTCTTCATAGGTGGACGGCTTCCAGCCCGCGTCGGCAAGCGCCTGCGCCGCCGCCGCGATAGCGTAAAGAATGAAGTCATCGATTTTGCGCTGCTCTTTCGGCTCCATCCATTGGCCGGGGTTGAAGCTTCCGTTGCCGCCGTCGCCACGCGGCACCGGCATGGCGATCTTACAGGGGAGGTCGGAGACATCGAACCCTTCGATGCGGCGGGCGCCGCTTTGACCCGCCAACAAACGGCTCCAACCTGGCTCGACCCCGCAGCCCAGCGGCGAGACCATGCCGAGACCCGTGACAACCACCCTGCGCATCTCAACGGCCTTGCGACTATTCCTGCCGGCGTTGCCGCCCCCATTGCGCCAGCGTCAACCGGAGGAGCGGCCCATTGCGCCGGCGCCCCCCGCGAAGGCGTTGAAAGCTTTGCGCCGCTTCCCCGGCGCGTGGGAGCATCTGTTCCCACTAAGCCACTTTGATGCCTGGCCGCGCGTGCTTGAGAGAAGTCAAGCAGCGGATGCCTTTCTCAAGAAACTTGATGGCGTCGCCGACCGTCAGGATGGTTTTCGCGGCGTCATCCGGAATTTCGACGCCGAACTCCTCTTTGAAGGTCTCGATGAACACGACCTTGTCGGTCTCATTGGCGCCAAGGTCGTCGGTGAAATTGGCGCTGGGAATGACTTCGTCTTCCCCGACACTGAGTTGTTCCATTACAATCCTTACCACAAGCTGTTCGACATTCCCGTTCACGGTTGTTCGTTCCTCGTACTGACGATTTGTTCACACTTCGCTCTAGCTGCTCTAGTGCCTGGCCGTGCTTGCTTGAAACAAATCAAGCAGCGGATGCTTTCTCAAGAAACTTGATGGCGTCGCCGACCGTCACGATGGTTTCGGCGGCATCGTCCGGAATCTCGACGCCGAACTCCTCTTCGAACGCCATGACGAGCTCGACCGTGTCGAGAGAATCGGCGCCAAGGTCCTCCATGAAATTGGCGCTGTCGATGACTTTGTCGGCATCGACACCGAGGTGCTCCACTACAATCTTTTTCACGCGCTCGGCGACATCGCTCATGGTTGTTTGTTCCTCGTCCTTAGGATTTGCTTACAATTCGCCGCCCCAGGCAGGCGTCGACGCGGGCGGGCGCCCGCGAACTGCCTCCCTGAGCGGGTTGGTAACATACTTCAGCGCGGTTGGCGAGAGCCCGCGCGATACAAGCGAACTGCCTCATATCCTATTTAAATCATTGCCATTCCACCATTTACATGGAGGGTCTGGCCGGTGACATAGGAGGCTTGCGAACTTGCCAGGTAAACGACCGCAGCGGCGACTTCGGCGCCGGTTCCGAGCCGTCCCATCGGTACCGTGGCGAGGATTGCCGCTTTCTGTTTCTCATTCAAGGCATCGGTCATCGGACTCTCTATAAACCCTGGCGCGATGCAATTTACGGTCACGTTGCGGCTCGCCACTTCGGCGGCGAGACTCTTATACATGCCGATCATTCCCGCTTTCGCGGCCGTATAATTGCCCTGGCCCGCATTACCGGTCACCCCAACGATTGAGCTGATCCCGATAATGCGCCCATGACGCTTGCGTAGCATCCCCTTGAGGCAGGCGCGGGAGAGACGAAAGGCGGCGGTCAGATTGACGCCGAGAACGCTGTCCCATTCCTCGTCCTTCATGCGTATGAAGAGATTGTCCCTGGTCACGCCGGCATTGTTGACAAGGATGTCGATGCTTCCCATCGCGGCTTCGGCGGCGGGAACCAGCGCTTCCGTCGCGGATTTATGGCCAAGATCGCAAGGAAAGACGTGGACGTCGGTTTCTAGTTCGGCGGCGAGCGCGGCGAGCGCATCGCGGCGGGTGCCCGATAGCGCGACGATTGCGCCTCGGTCATGCAAGGCCCGCGCGATCGCGCCGCCGAGGCCGCCGCTCGCGCCCGTGACGAGGGCCGTCTTGCCGGTCAGATCGAACATGAGACAAGGAAACTCCCGTGACGGCCGCCAGGGCTTAAGCCATGGCCCGGTAAAGATCGATGTCGGCCGGAATTCCAATCGAAACGCTGCGCGCCGCGGCGGCGATCCTTTTGACAAGTCCCGCCAAGACTTTTCCGGCGCCGCATTCGACGAACAGCGAAATTCCCCGACTCGTCATGAAGACCATGCTTTCACGCCAGCGCACTACGCCGGTCACCTGGGCGACAAGGAGCTTGCGAATCTCTTCTGGCTCGGTGACCGGCGCCGCCAGGACATTCGAGACGAGCGCAACGCAGGGCGGCTTGATGGCGGCCGTCGCGAGCGCCGCCGCCATGGCCTCGGCGGCGGGTTGCATCAAGGCGCAATGAAACGGCGCCGACACCGGCAACAGAATCGAACGGCGCGCGCCTCGCGCCTTGGCGATTTCGATCGCGCGATGCACTGCGGCGCGGGACCCGGACACCACAACCTGGCCACCGCCATTGTCGTTGGCGACCTCGCAGATCGCACCGCCGCCTGTTTCATCGGCCGCTTGCTTGGCGATGGCGAGGGCCGCGTCGTAATCGAGCCCAACCAGCGCCGCCATCGCGCCGGTGCCAACTGGCACGGCCTCCTGCATGGCGAGCCCGCGCACGCGCAGCAGTTTCGCGGCCGCCCCCACGCCCAACGAGCCTGCCGCCGCCAACGCCGAATATTCGCCGAGCGAATGGCCCGCGACAAAGCCGGCATCCCGCGAAAGATTCACTCCGGCCTCGGCTTCGAGCACGCGGACGGCGGCGAGGCTCACCGCGAGCAAGGCTGGCTGCGCATTCGCGGTCAGGGTGAGTTCGGCCGGCGGACCCTCGAACATGAGCCCCGACAGATTTTGCCGCAGGGCCTCGTCAACCTCGGCCATAACCGCGCGGGCCTGCGGGAAAGCCTCCGCCAAGGCCTTGCCCATGCCAACCGCTTGAGATCCTTGTCCTGGAAAAACGAAAGCCTTGGACATCCCATCCCACATTGTTTTGTGCCGGGTTTCTCGTGAGCGCAGCGAGTGGCATTGCAAAAAGGACGAGTCAAGTGGCCGGCCCGAAATTCTTGCGGTCTCGGCAGTTCGCCGGGGAGCGATTAGGAAAGGGTCCATGAAACTCGGCAACAAAGGTTCGCAACCGGCGCCGCCGCTTCACAGCTCGTGCCTTCTTTCTAATTCTTTATAAAAGGAGCGCTTCCGGATCTTAAGAGGGACACTCTCCCGCCGGGCAAAGCCCAGCCACGCCGGCGGGGATTAGCAATGTTCCCAAATCCGCCGAGGTTCCTCATGAAGAAATCCGCTACCGGAGGTGCAACAAAAATGCAACACACCGCGAAATTGCAACCTCGTTGTGCGATTAAACCGACATTGTGGCTCCGGCGCGCTTGTTAGGATTTGTGTTGGTGGTAAGAGTCAATGCCGACAACGACGGCTAAAGGTAAAGTGACAGAGGGGAGCGATTCCATGAAGCGAGATTTCTTGCGGTGTTTGGCCGGCGCGGCGGCTGGCGTTCTATTGACCGGAACATCCACCTTCGCGGCGGATCTTGGCGTGGCACCGCTCGCGCCACTGCCCGTCTTTACCTGGACAGGCATCGAACTTGGCGTGCAGGTCGGCGGCGGAGCGGGCCGGACCACGGTCCACGTCGACGGCAACTCGGCGCCATTCCCAGCATTTCCGTCTTCCGACGCCTACGGGAGCTCGGGGGTTTTCGGCGGCATTCACGTCGGCTTCAATTATCAGTTGACGGCGCCTATCGTCGCTGGCGTGCAGCTCGAATACAATTTCGCCGGCATCACCGGAAACGCCATCGCGCCGCCGCTTAATTTTGCGTCGACCTCGATCCGCCAGTTCGGATCGGCCGACGCCCGCCTCGGCGTCGCCTTCGACCGCTTGCTCATCTACGCGATAGGCGGCTTTGCCTATGCCGACATCCGCAACCAAATACAACTCCAGGGCCTTTCGCCTGGGGTTATCGACTTCTTCGCCGTCAACCGCTATGGTTTCGATGTCGGCGGCGGCCTCGAGTATAATTTCTACGGCAATTGGACCGCGCGAGCCGAATACCGTTATTATGATTGGGGCACGCGGGGCTTCAACTCTCCGGGCTTCGGGTCGCCCGTTAACACTGCGATCATTCAGTTCGCTATCCCCAACCACAGTTCGCGAGAGACCTTGCAGACCGGCCGTATTGGCCTAACCTATAAATTCGGCTGGCCCTACGCGGGGGTGGTCGCCAGATACTGAGTAACGCTGCCAGCCGAAGGGTGGGCCCGCAAAAGCCCAGCCGATATCAAATGGCAGCCATGAGCGCCGCCACGGTCCGTGGCGGCGTTTTCGCGCGCCTGCCAGTATGGCAATCTGGGTCCGCGGCTTGGCCCTTCCGGCCGGGCGCCGGCTTGGTCCGGATCGGGGCGCGAACCGGCATGGCAGCACACCCAGCCCGAGGGAACGCCGCCGTTCCTGCTTCATAATATTAGAGACGGCGTTATATTTAGAGACGGCGTTGCGACGCGCCCAATCCCAGCCTCCTTCGGGGGAGGCTTCGGTTCGCCAGCGGCGGGCGTTATGATGCGGCAATGGAGCTGATTGGAAGCGGCAAGAGGCTAGGCGATGAAATCCCACGCGAAACCCGGAAAACTCATCGAGGGCGCGACCGGCGACTTCGAGGTCGTAATCGGGATGGAGGTCCACGCCCAGGTCACCTCGAAGGCGAAACTTTTCTCCGCCGCCTCGACCGAGTTCGGCAATGAGCCGAACAGCAATGTCTCGCTCGTCGACGCCGCGATGCCGGGCATGCTTCCGGTCATTAACGAGGCGTGTGTGGTACAGGCGGTGCGCACGGGACTCGGCCTCAAGGCCAAGATCAACCTGCGCTCGGTCTTCGACCGCAAGAATTATTTCTATCCCGATCTGCCGCAGGGCTACCAGATCTCGCAATATAAGAGCCCGATCGTCGGCGAGGGCGCGGTCGCCGTCGATGTCTCCCCTTCGGAGCAGATCGAGGTCGGGATCGAGCGGCTGCATCTCGAACAGGACGCCGGCAAATCGCTGCACGATCAGTCGGCGACGAACTCTTTCGTCGATCTTAACCGGTCGGGCATTGCCGTCATGGAGATCGTGTCGAAGCCGGACTTGCGCTCCGCCGACGGGGCCAAGGCCTATATGACGAAGCTGCGCACGATCCTGCGCTATCTCGGCACCTGCGACGGGAACATGGAACAGGGATCGCTGCGCGCGGACGTCAATGTGTCGGTGCGCCGCCCCGGCGAGCCGCTCGGCACGCGTTGCGAAATCAAGAACGTCAATTCGATCCGCTTCATCGGTCAGGCGATCGAGGCCGAGGCGCGCCGCCAGATCGGCATTATCGAGGATGGCGGCAAGATTGATCAGGAAACCCGGCTGTTCGATTCAGGGCGCGGCGAGACGCGCTCGATGCGCTCGAAGGAAGAAGCGCACGACTACCGCTATTTTCCCGACCCCGATCTTCTGCCGCTCGAATTCGACCAGGCCTTTGTCGATGCCTTGGCGGGCTATATGCCTGAGCTCCCCGATGCGAAGAAGGCTCGCTTCGTCAGGGATTACGGTTTGCCGCCCTATGACGCGGGCGTCCTCGTCGCCGACAAGGACACCGCGGACTATTATGAAACCGCGATCAAGCACGGGGGCGGAACCCGAGATGCCAAGCTTGTCGCCAATTGGATCACCGGCGATGTCGCGGCCTATGCCAATTCGGTCGGCCTGTCCGTCGCGCAGACCCACATCAAGCCCGGCCAGATCGCCGAAATCGTCGATCTCATTAGCGACGGCACGATTTCGGGCAAGATCGCCAAGGATGTGTTGGCGATCGTCATCGCCGAGGACCAGGATGGCGATCCCCGCGCCATAGTCGAAGCCCGTGGCATGACGCAAGTCACCGATCACGGCGCGATCGCGGCCTCCGTCGATGCGATTGTCGCCGCGAATCCGGACAAGGCCGCGCAGGCACGGGCCAAGCCCTCGATGCTCGGCTGGTTTGTCGGTCAGGTCATGAAAGACACTGGCGGCAAGGCCAATCCGCGCACCGTCAACGAGCTCTTAAAAGCGAAACTTGGGGTCTGAAAAGCGATCGCGAATCACCAAGTGATTCGGGTGATTCGCGCGATGCGCGTCGATTAGAGCGATGGCAGCGCCATTGCGCGGCATATTTTTTCTCATCCAACGAAATTTTTTTGCGTCTGATCCACGCGTTCAATTGGCGCTGCGCGATTTGCTCGAGGACGGCGCGCCGCGGGTGAAATCGATCCTGCCAAACCGTTTGTGCCAATCGAAATCGCGCCTGGCGAAAGCATCGCGAGAAATTACGAAAGCAATTGTGAGAAGCCTCGATGCGGGCGTGTTCCGAGGCCTCGAAAAATAGAATAGAGCCTTTAAATATAATAGGTTTTTGAATCAGCGAACGTACTTGACAAGAGCCGGGTCACGCCCGCTAGACGCGCTCGATCACATCTTGTTGGCGTCCATGTTTCGCTCGCGGCCGGCCTTTCGCGCGCGACGATTGCGTCTAATCAATCAGGGGCTACTTCATCGAAGTGGACGCGGCCGAAAGCATTTTTGGACGCGCGGGCGGCGCGTTATTCGCGCTCGTTTGCATTGCTTGCGAAGCAACGCCTCTTGCACGGCCGATTAACAACGGTACGCTATGCATGCTTCTAGTCGGCATTTCGAATCAGTCGGCTAAAAACAGCAGAGGAACTTTGAACATGGTGAAGGCAACCACCAAAAAGCCAGCAAGGAAAGCCGCGGCGAAGAAGAGTGTCGCGAAGAAGGCCACGGTAAAAAAGGGCGCTGTCAAAAAAACCGCGCGCAAGGCAATGGCCAAGAAAAGGCCAATGAAGAAGGCTGCGGCCAAGAAAGCATCCGGCAAGAAGACGGCGGCGAAAAAGATCGTCAGGAAGGCACCGGCAAGGAAGGTCAGTGCCAAGAAGGTGATGCGCAAACCGGCCGCCCGCAAACCCCCGCCGCCACCGCCGCCGGGCGCTCCGGAGACCGCTTGACGACTGCACAAGAGGAATAGAGACGACCGGCCGCGGCTCTCGGGCGCCTTGTTTGCGCGAGAGGATTTTCTCGTATCGCCGGTTGTCCCCTCTTGCTGTCACAGGAGGTTGCATTCGGCCGGATGGGAGCGAACGGTTTCACCGCACGGGTGTCCAAGTCCGCGCGGCGCCCGCGAAGAAGATTGGTTCGCGGCATGTAGCGGAGACAAAACCGCGGGGGCAAAAGGCATCGAGTTCTCCGCGCTGCCACGGCACCCCCGTTCGTTATCGTCCGCCGGAAGCAATTGAAGGCTCATTTCGCCAGACAGATCCGGGCGAAATCTAGCCAGGTTTCGTCCGCCGCTGCCCCCGTTTTCTTCATTTTTTGCCACTCCAGTCCGCACGCGTGCATCTGCGCGCGGGTTGCAGGCGGCAAATTTCGCGGCAGCGGCTGGGGATCTCGCTGCGGCGTTGGCGCCTCGATTGGCGCGGCGGAAATCGCCGGAGCCGACGGAAAGTCAATTGTCGCGCCCCCCCTGGCCGGACCAGCTGGACGCGGCGGGGGCAGCGGCGCCGTGAAAGATGGGTTTGGTTTTGCTGCCGCATCCAGCGCGAACGCCGGCCAGAGGGCGAGTTGTGCGGCGGCCAAAACAAGCGACGCCAGGTCAAGGGTCAATGCCACGAGTGCGCCTCTGCGTGGCGTGACCACACGTTTTGCTGCAGTCATGGCATTCCGTTCAAATCGACGGCATCTTGGAACGAGACCCGGTTTCATTCAAATCGCATCATCATCTGAACACTTTATTCTCGGATGCTGGCATGCCGCGTTCATCTTCCAGGCTACGCCTTCGGGCGTCCAATCAACCGTCATGGCGGCACCGCCAGCGCCCTCGGACTTGCTTGAGCTTTTGTGAAGGTTTCCGATTTGCAGACGACATTGAGAATACCCGGCGCAAGATCGATCAGCACTTCGATGCCGGCGCGCATCTTCGTTTAAGACATCGGTCTTGGCCGCGCCGCCGGGGCCATGGGGCTCCTTCAGCGAGAGTAAAGTGCCGCAATGAAATGTCGCGCATGGCAAGACTTTAATGATCGCTCCATTGTCCTTGGTCCACCACGAGCCGGACGGATCGGCGCGCGCCGCCGGAGTCGGGGCAACGAGACCGCCGGAGAGAACAAGGACTAGTCCAACGGCATGCGGGAAACTGGCAAGGCAGCCGCGCGGGCAGAAGAAAGCGAGCCTGCATGAACATACTCCAAATCAGCCCGTTTACTTTATTGCGGTTTAAATTGTTGCACCGGGGCGCGGGCGCGCGCGGACATGAGTTGCCGGCGCGAGTTAAGTGGCGGCCGGCGTTTATTGGCGGCCCTTCCCGGGATCGCGATGTGCCGCGGCTGGCGGAGACGGAGGGATTCGAACCCTCGATAGGGCGTTACAACCCTATAACGGTTTAGCAAACCGCCGCCTTCAGCCTCTCGGCCACGTCTCCGTGCATGCGGAAAACGGCGCACTC
>JALZAY010000327.1 GCA_030948025.1 Pseudomonadota bacterium | reverse complement strand
TCCTGGACTGTCAGCGCCGCCGGGCCTTTTTCAGGCTGGCCTACAATCACAAAGCGCGTCGAGGGATGGTCCTGTTTCAGGCGACGCGCAGCCTGTGCGTATTCGAGCATGCCCTTGGCACGAATGAGCCGCCCCACCAAGACGAAGACGAGACCGCCGCCGAACGGTGGAACGGGAGCCTGTGGAAAGCGTTCGAGTGCGATCCCAGAGCCCTTGACCACCGTCACGGGCAGGCCGTCCGGCACCAGACCGAGGCCTTCGAGACATGCATGATTCTCGGAGTTCTGAAAGATAGCGTTGGTAGCGCAGCTGAAGGCCATCCAATAGAGCAGCCGTGCAACGCGTTGCACGAATGCCGCGGTGCGAGTGTCCGTCTCGACGAAAGCGAAGCCAAGACCGGTGACCAGCGGCACGCGGCGCGGGGCGCGCGCGAGCCATGCGGCGATGGTGGCATAGATTGAAGGCTTGGGTGTGTACCCCATTACCACGTCGGGCCGCAGCCGCCGAAATCTGCGCCAGAGCTGCAGGATGTAGCGCAAATCGGCGAGCGGATCGAGGCCCGTACGATCAAGCGGAAGGTTCTCCACCTCGGCGCCCCATTTCGTCAGCGTCGGCTCCACGCTCTCATCGGCGGCAGGAGTGAAACAAACGACGCGGTGCCCCCGGGCCAGAACGGCGCGAATCAGATCGCCACGAAAATCGATGAGCGAGGCCGCGTCGGAAGCCACCAGCACAAATGTCTTCAACCGTCCACCCCCTCGTTAGCTCAAACGGTGCTCCGCAGGCTCTTTCACGCTGCCATCGCACATCGACAATATCCGATGCCGCGACCCGGTGGATCTAGATTCCCGAGTCGTCGTCGGATGGCTGCGCGCCTCCGGGACCACTTAGATGCTACTAAAATCAGGGGTGAGATCAAGCTCCGGGGCGCGTGACCCCGGTCTTCGGCGGCGATCTGTGAGCCGAAGGTGCCGTCAACGAAAAGCAACTGGCACAGGTCTCGGCATCTTATAACTCGGAGACGGAAGCCTCTCGTCGAAGGTAAGCGCTCGGCCGAGTATGCGAACGAAGTGCACATGTGGCTGTACAAAGTTCATGTTACAAAAGTGTTCAGAAGACCAGGGTAGAGCGGTCCGCCAACCTTACCCGTCGCATTTGCGGCGTCCGATGCTCGGCCTCGCCTCCAGCGCCTCGACCGAATAGCGCCTCTCGATCAGGCCGCATAGGCGGCAATAATCGCCGCGGCCCGCGCGGCGCGCTCCGCCAGGACGGCGGGATCGAGCGTCGGATGGACCTCGAACATGAGGGTCGTGCGGCCGAGTTCAGCCGACGCGGTGCAGGGTTCGACTTTAAGGCCGGCGAAGGCCTTCTCGCGATAGATTTCCGAGCAGGAGCCGGAGAAGGCTCGCAGGCCCGCCGTCACGAGTTCGGCCAAGATGGCGTCGCGGTCGCACCCCGGACGCAGGCGCTCGGGTTGGGCATAGGCGTACATTTTGTAGCAAGCGTGGCCCAACCGCACCTCCGGCTCAGGCATGCGCAGCACTCCGACCGGCTGCAAGGCTTCGCGCCATATCGCCGCATTGCGCCGGCGTGCCGCGATCCAGCGATCGAGCTTGCCGAGCTGGATCGAGCCGAGGACGGCCTGGATCGAGGTCATCCGCCAATTGGTGCCGATCGACTCGTGCACGAAGCGAAAGCCCGGCCTCGTCGGTGGCGCAGCTATCGCTGCCCGCGACTTGCCATGATCTTTGAACGACCATGCGCGATCGTAGTCGGCTTTGTCGCGGAACATCGCGAAGCCGCCCTCCCCGCCGGTGGTCATGATCTTGTCCTGGCAGAACGAGAAGGCCGCAGCCGTGCCGAAGGAGCCCACCGGCCTGCCGTCGATCGTCGCGCCATGGGCCTGGGCGCAGTCCTCGATCACCTTGAGGCCGTGCGAGTCGGCAAGCGCCATGATGGCCGGCATGTCGGCGGGCCAGCCGGCAAGATGAACGACAATGACCGCCCTGGTGCGCGCGGTGATGCGCGGCGCGATGGTAGCAGCCGTGATGTTCCCAGAATCTCTGTCGACATCGGCGAAGGCGGGAGTTGCTCCCACAAAGCTGACACAAGCGGCCGATGCCACGAAGCTGCGTGGCGAGACAATGACCTCGTCGCCTGGACCGATGCCCCATACGCGCAACGGCAGCTCGAGCGCCAATGTTCCATTGGCAAGGGCTATGCCGTAGTTGCCACCCATTCGCGCCGCGAAGGACGTCGTGAATTCATCGACATAGGGGCCCGTCCACTGGTTGACGCGTCCAGACCGCAGCACTTCCGC
>JALZAY010000153.1 GCA_030948025.1 Pseudomonadota bacterium | reverse complement strand
TCCTCCCATTCAAGTCCGGCCTTGGTGGCAATAAGCACGCCCGAGCGCACGCGGGCCTCGGCGATTGCCCTGCCAACGATCTCCTCGGATCGGCCGAATCCATAGACGGGGGCCGTGTCGATGATATTGATGCCATGCTCCAACGCGGCACGGATGGTGGAAACAGATTCAGCTTCATCGGTTCCGCCCCACATCCACCCGCCAATGGCCCAAGTGCCGATCGCGACAGGCGACACCTTGAGCGATGTGCCGGGAATGTCGGCAAGCTCCATGTTCATTTTGAAAGCTTCGGCTTGACGAGCCATGATCCTGCTCCTTCTTCGAGTGCTTGTGGCTAGGTGGTCTTTAGTTGCACGCAGTCGACAGCGCGCGAATGCGCTTCCCTGTTGCGCCGCTTAATCTAACCATGTGCGGACGCTGCGCTTGTCGAAGCTTGCTGCGCTTGGTGCGATCTTGCTCAGAACTCCTCAGACACCTGGTGCAAAATTTACAAATTAGCGCGTAGAATGGACGCGGCCGACGGACTCTATCATTGGCCGTTCGAACTGGATCAAGTGGCTTCACGGGTTATGGTACAAAAAGGCGGAAGCAGTGCATATTTGGCGGCAAATTCGCCCTGCGACGAAGCTGACCCGCATGTTAATCATTGATGATCTTTTCAAAGGCCGCCATTTCGACCAGGAGATCATCATCCTTTCGTGCGGTGGTACCTGCGGTTCAAACTCAGTTTTCGGGATCTCGTGGAAATGATGGCCGAACGCGGAGGTTCTCTGGCACATACGGCAATCATGCGCTGGATCTAACGCTATGTTCCGGAATCGAAAAGCGGCGGCACCGCTTTACGCGCCCGGCTGGGCGGTCCAGAAAGCTATGTCAAGATCAAAGGCCGTTGGACCCATTGGACCTATCTTTACCGTGCGGTCGACAAGGAGGGAAAGAATGTCCATTTCTTGTTGCGTGCAAAGCGAGATGTCGCTGCTGCGAAAGCGTTTTTCCGGCGAGCGTTCAGGCGCCAGGGACGGCTACCGCATAAGATCACGCTCGATGGTTATCAGTCCTCACATCGCGCGGTCACAGTGAGCGTTCCCGGGTCAAGCAAAGCAATGTCCGGTCCTCAAAATACGTAAACAATTGATCGAGCAGGATCGTCGATCGATCAAGCTCCGGCTTGGTCCGATGCTCGGCTTCAAGCAATTTCGAAGAGCTGCAGCGACGATTGCCGGCAAGAATGTTTGAGTTCCTTCACGTTCACGCCGTTAACAAATGAATGGCGTCTTTCAAAGGTGGCGCAGAGTTTGCCATCCGCTCGAGCGCTCCGGAATCCCCTCTTCAGATTGAGGATCGCAGCGTGGACGCGGGCTGCTCACGACGGATTTCTGGGAGCAATAGACACCGAAACCTAGGTATAGGTTTCTAAACCAAATGATGTTTCAGCGTTCCGAAGGTACAATGGAGCGACGGCCGTTTTTTGTCTAAATACTTCATTGTCAGACAAAAACGGAGTCTCGCATCATGAACACGAATATCATTACACAGGGTCGTGCAAAAGTCGTTGGTCCCGAGTTCAAAACAAGCTTACATAAGACTATTATCGTCTTGGCGACGGCTGCCGCTCTCACCGGGGGGCTGACCGCTGACGCGTTTGCGCGCGGCGGGGGAGGTGGGGGTGGACACGGTGGCGGATTCGGTGGTGGCGCTCATATGGGCGGCGGGTTCGGCGGCGGCGCTCACATGGGCGGCGGCTCTGGCCTTGGCCATTTCGGCGGTCCGGGCGGGGCTTTCGGCCGCGGCCGGCGTTTTGCGCCCGGCTTGGGTTACGGCTTCAATGACTTCGGGTGCAGCTACGGCTACCCCTACTATCCCTACAGCTGCTAGCTGCCTGCGTACTGACGTCCGTCAGCACCAACGGCCGCCATCACGATTGTGCCACATGAGAATCGAGCCCCGCGTCGTTCTTGCGGGGCCTGTTCCTTAAAGTGACTATTGGCCCGCTAGCTGACCGAATGTGCGATCGAGCGCTTTCTATCGCTGCCTGACAGCAAAACAGACCACTTCAAAGGCACCGACTGTCAGGTCAAATACAAGCTACTACAATTGGTGCAAGATCGCACAAATCGCAGCAACGGAGAACAAGTGACCCCCATGTGGATCGATACAAGTCATTTGAGTGGTCTTGAGATCGTGACGGACGAGTTCCAAGACGCAATAGGGAGCAACCTGCGATGATTCGCACTTTGGTCGCTGCGATCGCGACCGTGCTTTTGGGCTGCGGCTCCGCCTTTTCCCAGATTGGGACGGGCGCGCCTGTTCCCTCGCCACTCGGCATAACCTCACCGCTTGGCATGGCACCTGGTTCGCCGGTCCCCCCGGCCGGAATCCCCATGGGCGCCACGGAGCTCGCGTCGCCCGGACTCAGTGGAGTGCCAGTTGGCACAACGACCGGGACCGGCACGACGTGCTTGGCCAGCGGGAGTCCGTCATTGGGAATATCCGGCTCGAGCACAAACTTCGACGGCGGCGGACTGGGGGTGGGAACGGGAACGTTGCCCGGCGGCGCCGCAACCTCGGGAACGTGCGGCACCAGCTCAAGCAGCAGTGCTTCATCGTCGGCTGCAACGTCGCCCACCTCGCCGGGTGGTATCGCCCGGACCGGGATTCCGTTGGGCTCCGTCGAGATCGGTAACGCAGGGGTTAGCCCGTTGATAGTCGTTCCGACACCCAGCCTAAATCCCTCGACGATGGGAAGCGGCATTCCGTGTTCGACAACCGGATTTTCCCCTTCTTCATCTTCCACGTCTTCGACTGGTTGCTGACGGCAAACTTGGAGAATGCCCATGCGACGAAAAATCGTCATCCTCACTGTCTTGCTGATGTTCGTCCTAGCCGGCGGTGGCGCTTTCGCCTTCTTGCATGGATCGGCCTCCAAAAACTCTGCGGCGCCGCCTGCGTCGCCGGAACGGTCGCTCAGCACGATGTGCCGATCTATCTGACCGGCGTCGGCACCGTCATCGCCTACAACACGGTCATCATTCGCAGCCAGATCCAGGGACAGATCGTCAGCATCGACTTCACCGAAGGGCAGGCCGTGCATACCGGCGACCTGCTCGCGCAGATCGACCCGCGTCCCTACCAGGCCCAGATCGACCAGATGACCGCCACGCGCGATCGCGATCAGGCGCAGCTTGTGAACGCCCAGGCCAATCTCGATCGCTACATGCCCCTGGAGAGCAAAGGATACGCCACACCGCAGCTGGTTGACACCCAGAAGGCGCAAGTAGCGCAGCTGCAGAATGCCGTCAAAGCGGACGAGGCGCTCATCGAAGCGGCGAAGGTGCAACTCAGCTTCACGCGCCTGACGTCGCCGATCGACGGAGTGGTCGGGATTCGTCAGATCGACATAGGCAATATCATCAGCCCGTCAAATACGAACGGCCTCGTCGTCGTCACGCAGCTCGATCCGATTTCGCTGATCTTCACTTTCCCGGAGACGGATCTGCCGCAAATCCAGCAGCAACAGCAAAAAACAAAGATGCCGCTCGCGGTCCTTGCTTACAGCCAGGACAATACGATCAAGCTGGATGAAGGCGCGCTCGGCCTCGTCAACAACGAGATCTTGCAGACGACCGGCTCGATCCAGCTCAAGGCGAATTTTCCCAACAAGGCGCATCGGCTCTGGCCGGGCGAGCTTGTCAATGCGCGGCTGCTCCTCGATACGCGGCATAACGGCCTGACCGTTCCGGCATCGGTCGTGCAGCAGGGTCCGAAAGGAGCCTACGCGTACGTCATCGATCCCAACAACGACGTCGCGATCAGGCCGGTTACCGTCGCGCAGATCAGCGACGGACAAGCTCTCATCAACTCCGGCCTCAAGGCCAACGAGCAGGTCGTGGTCGACGGACAGTACAATTTGCAATCCGGCACGCATGTCACGATCCTGCACGGCCAGGCGGCCGAGCAAGCCGCGGCGCAAAGCGCGCTGCAGGCGCCGATCCCATGAACATTTCCGCGCCATTTATCCAACGGCCAATCGCGACCGCCCTGCTGATGGTGGGACTGTTGGTCGGTGGTCTGGTCGCCTATCCGCTATTGCCGGTGGCGGCGCTGCCGAACGTCAACTATCCGACCCTTACCATCACGGCGCAGCTGCCGGGTGCCGACCCGCAGACCATGGCATCCACGGTGGCATCGCCACTCGAGCTGCAGTTCGGTGAGATCCCGGGCCTCACCCAAATGACATCGGCGAGCGCGCTCGGCTATGTCCAGGTCACCCTGCAGTTCGAATTGAGCCGCCAAATCGATGGGGCGGTCAGCGACACGCTGTCGGCGATCAATGCCGCGGCCGCGTACCTGCCGAAGGACCTGCCGTATCCGCCGCTCATCCGCAAGGTCAACCCGGCTGACACGCCGATCCTGGTGCTCGGCGTAACCTCGGACAGCCTGCCGCTGACCACTGTGGACGCCTATGCGGAAAATATCTTGCTGCAGAAGATCTCGCAAATATCCGGGGTCGGCCTCGTGGGTATCGGAGGCGAGCAGCAGCCGGCCATCCGCGTACAGGTCGATCCGGAGGCGCTGGCCGGTCGCGGCATCAACCTCGAGGACGTGCGCACGGTGCTCGGCCAGGCGAATGTCGATCTCCCGAAAGGCACACTCAACAGCCCGCGCCAGACGTACACGCTCAACACCAACGATCAGCTGTTCAAGCCCGACGAATATGCCAATCTGGTCATCGCCTATCGCAACGGAGCACCGGTCCGCGTACGCGATGTCGGCCGCGCCATCAGTGCGGGAGAGAACGAGCTGATTGTCGGCTGGTTCAACCAGAAGCGGGCAATCATCCTGGCGATCCAGCGTCAGCCCGGCGCCAACGTCATCGAGACGGTGGGCCGGATCAAGGCGATGATGCCGGTGCTCGAGGCCTCGATCCCGGCCGCCGTCAAGGTAAATGTCATTTCCGATCGCACCCAGACCATCCGCGCATCGGTCGCCGACGTGCAGTTCACGTTACTGCTCACGGTCGCGCTGGTGGTGACGGTGATCTTCCTTTTCCTGCGTAATTTCTGGGCGACCATTACCCCGGCGGTCACCGTGCCTCTGTCGCTGATCGGTACCTTCGCGGTGCTCTACGAGCTCGGCTACAGCCTCGACAACCTCTCGCTGATGGCCTTGTCGATCGCGGTCGGCTTCGTGGTCGACGACGCCGTCGTCGAGATCGAGAACATCGTGCGGCATATGGAGGAGGGCCTCTCGCCGTACGAGGCGGCGATGAAGGGGTCCGGCGAGATCGGCTTCACCGTCATGTCGATCACGTTCTCGCTCATCGCCGTGTTCATTCCGCTGTTCCTGATGAGCGGCTATGTCGGATTGCTGTTCCGCGAGTTCGCGATCACGGTGAGCGTGGCTCTCGTTCTTTCGTTGCTGATCTCGCGGACGCTCACGCCGATGATGTGCGCATACGTGCTCAAGCCGGAGCGCAAGGAGCACGGATGGCTCTACCGGTTATCCGAACGCGGCTTCGATGGCCTGATCCACATCTATGAGGCAGGCCTGAAAGTCGTCCTGCGGCATCGCTTCATCACGCTCATGGTGATGCTCGCCACCGTCGCGCTGACCGGGTATCTCTACGTGATCATTCCCAAGGGCTTCTTTCCCCAGCAGGACACCGGATTGATCATCGGTCTGTCCGAGGCGGCGCAGGATATTTCTTTCCAGGCCATGGCCGAGCGCCAGCAAATTATGCAAGATGCCATAATGCGGGATCCGGCCGTCGCGACAGTAGGTTCGGCGGTGGGTGCCGGCGGCGGCAACTACACGCTCAACGACGGCCGCGTCTACATCCAGCTCAAGCCTAACAACCAACGTGACCCGATCGACCAGGTGATCGCGCGGCTGCGGACCAACCTCGCCAAAATCCAGGGCATCACGCTCTATATGCAGGCCGCTCAGGATGTCACGATCGGCGCGCGGCTGAACAAGACCCAGTTTCAGTACACCATGAACGACGCCGACCCTGGCGAGCTCAACCATTGGGCGGCGCTCTTCCTCAACAAGATCAAGGCGGTCCCCGGCATCACCGACGTCACCACCGATCAGCTCAATGCCGGGCCGATGCTCGACATCACCATCAAGCGCGAAGTCGCGTCGAGCTACAGCATCCTGCCCTACACGATCGACAACACGCTCGACGACGCCTTCGGCCAGCGCATCGTCTCGACCATGTATACCCTCCTGCAGCAATACCATGTCATCCTGGAGGTTGACCCCAAGTTCCAGTACGGGCCAGAAGCGCTCAACGGCATCTATGTCAAATCATCGAGCGGGCAGCAGGTGCCGTTATCCACGCTTGTCGATTCGGTAGTGAAGGTCGCGCCGCTCTTGGTCAACCATCAGGGCCAGTTCCCGTCGGTGACGATCTCGTTCAATCTCGCGCCGGGCACCGCGATCGGCCAGGCGGTAAGCGGCATTCAGCAGGTCGAAAAAGAGCTGCACCCGCCGCTCTCGCTCCAGACCAGCTTTCAGGGTAACGCCCAGGCATTCGGAGCGTCGTTGTCGAGCACGCCGATCCTCATAGCCGCGTCGCTCTTCGTCATCTACCTCATCCTCGGCGTGCTCTACGAGAGTCTGATCCACCCGATCACCATCATCTCGACCCTGCCGTCGGCTGGCCTCGGCGCGCTGCTGCTGCTGATGGCGGTTCACTTCGATCTGAGCGTGATCGCGATCGTCGGCATCATACTGCTCATCGGCATCGTCAAGAAGAACGGCATCATGCTGGTCGATTTTGCCCAGCAGGTCGAACATGAGAAGGGATTGTCGGCCGAGGAATCGATCTATCAGGCCTGCCTGCTGCGCTTTCGGCCGATCCTGATGACCACGATGGCGGCCCTGCTCGGCGGCGTGCCGATGATGCTGGGTAGCGGGGTAGGCTCGGAGATTCGCCAGCCGCTCGGTTACGCCATCGTCGGCGGCCTCGCTCTGTCGCAGATTCTGACGCTCTACACGACGCCGGTCATCTATATCTACCTCGACCGGCTGCAGTCCCGGATCTTCCGGCAAAGGAGGAAGCAAGCGGCCTCCGGCCACGCCGAGCCACTGCCCGCCGAATGAGGGCCCGAAACCTGGAATGCAGTTCTCACTGCATGGATGCACATGTGTAATACTTCTAAATATGAGGACACTCCCAAAGGCGCGTCCGACAACACAATCTGAGCAAATGCCAGCGGCCTATCCCATACAACTCCCGTCCTGGGTCAAGGTTGGGGCATCGACAACCGATGGAGATTTGGCCAATGGATGAGTTTTCCCGTCGCAGCATTCTCAGTGTCAGCGCAGCCGGAGTGGTTGTCGCCGCGTCCGCTGCGCATGCAGCCTCGTTCGGCAATCCCGACCTCCCGCCCGAAGGCGCGATGAACGTCACCAATAAGCACGCGCTCACCGACCCCGGGCCGCAGGACCCGGCGCTCGCCAATAACATGCCGTCCTTCCTTAGTCCGCCAGCTACTGACGTCAACGGGATGCCGCAGTTCTGGTCCTCCTTCAACCTTGCTCCCAAGCGCATTCAGGATGGCGGTTGGGCCCGCCAGATTACTCGGGATGATTTCGCGATCTCGACTACGATCGCGGGCGTGAACATGCGCCTCGGGGCGGGCGGCGTTCGCGAACTCCATTGGCACCAGCAGGCGGAATGGGCGGTGATGACTTACGGCAACTGCCGCGTCACGATCATAGACCAGGAGGGGCGCCCAGCGGTTGCGGACGTGAAGGAGGGCGATCTGTGGTACTTTCCTGCGGGCCTGCCGCATTCGCTGCAAGGGCTCCGCCCGGATGGCTGTGAATTCGTCATCGCCTTCGACAATGGCGAATCCTCCGAATTCAACACCTTGCTGGTGACGGACTGGTTGGCGCATACTCCACCCGAGGTGCTGGCCAGGAATTTCGGCGTGCCCGCCGAGGCTTTTAAGAATATTCCACTCCAGAACCGCTGGATCTTTCAGGGCAAGGAGCCGCCGCCGCTCTCCAATGTGGAGAACGCGATCGCGGCCGTCGCCGGCAAGCTCTCCTTTCCCTTCGTGTTCAATCTCGCTGGCATGCCGCCGACCCGAACCACCAAGGGCGGGACGGTACAGATCGCCGACAGCACGAATTTCCGCGTTGCGAAGACGGTGGCGGCGGCTCTCCTCACGATCAAGCCACGCGGGATGAGGGAGATGCACTGGCACCCGAACGCTGACGAGTGGCAGTATTATATCAAGGGCACGGGGCGGATGACGGTGTTCAATGCCGGGCCTGCTGCGATCACCGCCGATTTCCACGCGGGCGATATCGGCTACGTGAGGAAGGCTCTCGGCCACTACATCGAGAATACCGGAAAAACCGATCTCGTCGTCATGGAAGTCTTCAAGGCAGACCGGTTCGAGGAGATTTCGCTTTCCGATTGGCTTGCTCATAGCCCACCCGAGATGGTCGCGGAAACGCTCAATCTTGATCCCGTCGTGATCGCACAATTTCCGAAGAATCGCCCAGATATCATGCCGGTCTAGCTGCGGAACCTCGACAGATTGTCCTTGGTGAGCCCGAGACGACTGATGGGTAGTTTTGCATTGAGATTAGCGGCGGTTGCTGCGCCCGGCAAGCCGAGCGCGCTGGCCGCCACGAGCAGACAATTGGCGAAAGGCTTATCGCGGATCAAGCGGTCTTACGGGCTTTGCCCGAGCTGCCCTTCGCGCCCTGCGAAAAGCGCGCAGCGAAGGT
>JALZAY010000152.1 GCA_030948025.1 Pseudomonadota bacterium | reverse complement strand
ATCAGCATTACGTTCGTCATAGCGGCTGCTAAGCTCAGACGAGCTTGTCGGATGCAATTAAGATTCAGCCAGCCCGAATTGCTTGCTACAGCTAACAAAAACGTAGATTTGCGGACTCTAAAAAGACAGACTGAAACAGATATGTTGCTTGCTCCAATGTCTCGCGACACTAGTTAGAACGTTTCATCGACTCCCTGACGGCAACGCTCCATGAATCCCTTGCGATCATGGTCTATCTCGACCGCAAGCACCCCAACCCACTGCTTTTCGGGTGCACTGCCGAGGAAGCCGGCAGGATTTTCCAGTGCATCTCGGCCGTGCATCGCGCGAGGATCTCCGGCGGGTTCGTCTTCCAAACCTTCGGGATAAAAAATCGCCATCATGGTGAGCTTTTCGAGCCATCCACGATCAATTGGCCTATCCTCGCGGAGCGGACGTCGAGAGGCTTTTGCGCCACCTTCTCCGCGGCCAGGCCGACCCGCGAATCGACGCCCGAGCCGGGTTCTCCGGAAGCTGCGTCTCGCAAGCCTATTGCAAGCCTATTACCGGCCGTTTGGAGTGCGCTGGGGATGCCTGCACCGCCTGGTGAGTTCATCCGGCACGTTGGGCACGAGGAGGAACACTGTGCTCACCCCTGCAAAGACAGCACGCATCGCATCGACGTCCGACGGGTCGCCCTTGACCGGAACGACGCCGTGCGGGGAGCGCGCCTTCTCCGGCGTGCGCATTAGGGCGTGGATCGACGCCCTTGCCGGCCAGTTGCGCCACGCCTTCGGACGTAAAATGTAGCCCCTCGTCAATCGGCTCCTTGGGAGCTATGATCAGTCCGCCTTCGGTAAGGACTGGTCGGCACGATGTCTGTTTTTCATTAGGAGAGACTATGTCAACAATCTCAACATCTGAGGAGCCAGGAGCCCGACTCCAAGAGGCGCTGACCTCATGGGCGACGCGTTTAGCTCCAGCAGAGATTCGAGACAGTCGATATCAGGCCGCCTTCGAAGCAATCGACCGCGCCTTGGTTGCGACGATAAGATACATGGAAGGTCGCAAAGCTGGTAAACCGCAGGATCAGAACCACGAGTGGCAGTTGACTGACCTTTGGATGGAGGCGAGCCGGGCTCTCTCCTCCATTGATGACCCCGAAGTCGCGAAAGTCGCGGACGCTTGCACGGTGAAAGGGTTAGGCTGGACCGATCCCAAAGTCTGGGAAGCAGCAGAAAGAAAGGGCTTAAAAATTGGCGTGCAAGACATGCAAGGTGCTCGGATGTTACTTAACAGAAAAAGGGGGATTTCTGTATCAACCTCGCGTGCTCCAGCATGGTTTCGAATTGCTGGTGTCTGCGTTGCGGCAGTGACCGTCTTATTTCTTATGTGGCCCGGCGCTCGAACCTCAGAAGAAGAATAGTTCGACGTTCTGATGGCATTCTGCGCTTCGGCAAGCGCACCATTTCTCGGGCGCGCCATCGCGCACGGGCACGTCAAGAAACGACTGCTCACGAGCGACGGCGAGCTTAGGCGACACCAGCGCCGTATCATGGCGCCCGCCTTCCACAACAAGCGCATCGCCGGGTTCATTGCCTTGATTCATTCACCGATTGACCAAAGCGTTTGCCGTCGACGCGGCGGATGATGACGGTATGCGAAGCCCGCTCTATACCGGGCTTTTTAATTCAGCGAAGCCTGATTGAGGTGAATGTAATTGTCGAATTCCGTGATCATTTGGAGGCGCCGCTTCACGATAATGGAAACGAATAAAGAACGCCAATGAGGCGTCATAAAAACTCCGGAAAAGCCTCGAAATTGTCGTTCCAGCACGGGTGAATGAATGCAACGGAGAAGCCCGCCCGGGGTTTTCGTTAAGTCCTGGCGGGCATGAGGCAGCAGTCGGATGCGCTTTGTCTTTAGGGTTCTCTACGACGCCTTAATGCGGTTTTCGCAGGACGACGGCTGGGCTATTGCGAGCCACATCGCCTTGTCGATTCTGACGTCGCTATTCCCATTCCTGATCTTCGTGACCGCGCTCGCGGGCTTGCTTGGTTCGAAGAATCTGGGCGATGAAGGGGTACAGATTCTATTTCAGACCTGGCCACAGCAAGTCGCCACGCCAATTGCGAATGAAATTCACAATGTCTTGACGCAAACGCGGAGCGGGGTGCTCACGATCGGCGTTATTCTCTCGATCTATTTTTCGTCGAGTGGCGTCGAAGCGGTCCGGATCGGGCTTAATCGCGCCTATGACGTCAGGGATTCCCGGCCCTGGTGGCTTTTGCGGCTTGAATCTATCGCTTATGTTTTCGTCGGTGCTTTCTCGCTTCTGACCCTTGCTTTCCTAGTCGTTTTGGCGCCGCTGATATGGGCCGCGGTGCTGCACTTCGCGCCCGGTCTCGAGCCGCTCAACCGCCTGATCACCGTCGGCCGCTTCGCGATCGCAAGTTTGGTGCTTCTGCTGGCGCTTGTCCTCTCACACAAATTCCTCCCAGCCGGGCGAAGATCGCTGCGGGAGATTGCACCCGGGATCTTGCTGACCTTCGCACTATGGATCGCGGCGGGCATTGCCTTCGGCTCCTACCTCGCCCAATTCGCGCGCAATTACGTTACCACCTACGCGGGTCTCGCGTCGGTGATGATCGCACTCGTCTTTCTCTATATGATCGCTTCCATTTTCATCTTCGGCGGCGAATTGAACGCGGCCATCCTGCGGGCAAAACGCAAGACAGACGGAAATATGAATGTTCAACGAGCTATGCGCGGAAGTTGGTGACAGCACGGGGGGAATGGCAGTATCCCGGGCGATGTCCCGCTTGATGTTGAAAAGCGCGAAGCGGGCGTCGCTGGTTGAGAACCTACGCAGCCTTCGTGGTTCGGGCAAGATGCGCGTTCGATGAAGTGGCTCTTGCCTTGCAACGGCGAGCGCCGCCTGGAGAAGTGGAAGCTGCTTGAAAGCCTTGAGGCGCCTAAAGCCCTTGGCGGCTTCCTGCATGGCCGCGCCTGCCCAACGCAGAGCAGCGACAGATCTATTCGAGCCTCTCAACCATCGCCCTGGTGCCGGGGCTTGTTTTCCCATTCGGTGCCCTTGGCCAGATTATTGCCGTTGTTGACGTAGGCGAGATGGTGCTTGTCGTGGTGGTACCGGCGGGGAGGCTCTCAGGCTCGCCGCTCGGCGCTGACGACGCGAAAGAAGTGCGCGAAAAGATTCACTTCAGTCTCGCCCGGGTGGAAGGATATGCCGAAAGCAGCGTCTGGATGGCAGGCCCGGACCTTACGGCCGCCGATATCGTCGCCTATCCGGGCGTGAAGCTCTTACTGCGGGCATCGCGGCGCCCCGAAGCAGCTCCATTGGAGCTGGGCCTTGATCCCTTCGAGACACGCTTTCCCGGCATTGCGGCCTGGATGCAAGGGGTCGAGCAGCTCCCAGGTTACGAGAAGACCTATCCGCCGCATTGGCGACAGGCATAGCGGGTGAGTCGCAGCTTTCTTCATCGCGGATGTGGGCAGCTTAATTCTAGGTTTCGTGGCGTTCATCGCAACCTCTCGCGGTCATCCGGGCGCGGCGAATTCAGGCTCGTTGCATGCGGCGGCGCATGGTCTGAGGGACTCAGCGGCGTAAGGGTCGCGGGTGGATTTGCGGACAGGCGGTCATAGGAGTCGGAATGAATCCCCCGCAGCATCAGCGCAGCGCGCGGGTCCGTTGGCGCCTGATCGAGGGCATAAAACGCCTCGCGCAGCAGGGTTTCCGCGATCAATGGCCAGTCTGCTGCCTTGCCGTCTTCACGGTCGTACAGCTTCAGCATGAATTGACGCACATACAGCGCGCCGGAGGCCGCGTCCTGCGGCTTTTTCGGGGGTCGTCTAGCTCCTGTGCGGCGGCGATAGGTCATGATCCATTATATCATTGACCGGTTGCTGCTGAGAAATTTGCCGCTCCGACCCTGTGCGCTCTCAGGCCCGTTTAAACAGCGTCTTTCGGGCGTGTCGGGCTGGCGCCCGCCGGGCCATATTCGGCTCGCGCCTCACCGAGCCTGAAGTCTCGGCCATGCGGTGACTGTCCCTCACGCACAGAAGATGTGCGATCAGCCTTCAGGGCTGGTTTTTGTGTTGTAATTACCGCCTCTATTGGTCGCTAAAGACAGTCAGCAATACCTTACCCTTCTCGCCCACGATGCAGATCAAATTCCTTACCTTGCTGGATGTTTTCTTTTCAATAGAAGCTTCTCCAAGCACCACCGCTTTGATATCCACACCTCCAATTTTAGAATTCATTTTTATGACGCGGACGCTGTCCAGATCCAGCTCGACGTCTTTAATCGTCGGCGAGCGTTCCTTCAAGGCAATGAGGCCGCTTGCTCTGCAAGCGTCAATTTCAGGCGCGTCCGCATTTTCGGAGGCTGCCGTCTGAGAGTATGCAGCCATGGGAAACAGAACTGCCGGAATGAAAATGAGGAGTGTTCGGACTTTCATGTAAGGAATCCCCTATTTGTGAATGGGGGTAACCCCAAAATGCAGCTTCGGTTCCCATGCAACGATCTTATTGCGTCTCAAACCAACGCGCACGACGCCCTTGCCAAAGCAGCGTCCCGTTGAGCGACGCGGCCATTGCGTCCGATAGGCGTGCGGGATTTTTCCTGGCCCGAAGGCGTCTGCGGTTCTCCACTATATCTTTTCTTTGCCTTCCAGCAGGAAATCACCCCCTTTAAAACCCTATGAAACAGTAGGAAAAATGGCCCGGTATCCGGCTGTCGAGCAGCCCCCAGACTATTTGGGCTCTGGCCCGGGCGGACCGCCAGGGGTTCCGGCGGGCGGAATAACCGGTGTGGAATTAGGATTTGGAACCGGAGCCGGTTGCACTATCTTCGGGTCCACGCCTTCCACCGGCTTGATGACGCCACCGCTTTTATCCAATTTGTCGCTGAGACTTTGGTTTCCATCAGATGTCGCGTTTTCATTCTGTGTGCCCCCTCGGCGGGGCGAGACAAATCCTTCTCTGGAATTGTCTGATTGCCAGCCGGATCACCAGGCGAAATTTGCGCCACGGCTCCTCCGCTTCCTAATCCGAGCAAAGGCGTGAGAACAAGCAGCAAAGCAACTTTCATCACGCCATTTCCCTGGTCGAACAAGAGTCAGTCATTTGCGTTCTTAAATGTATTCGGGCGTCGCAGCCCGTCAGCGAACATCGCCTCCTTGACCCCGATTCTCGCTCGGGGATCCCGTATAATTGACGGCGGGAGCCCTCTTTAGCTCGTCTTTGGTGCGATTGAGGACCAGCCAATCCTTGCCGTCGTGAGTCGAGGCTTTCAGCTCCTTGAAGGGAATCACGACGTCTTTCTGGCCAGCGCCAAGGAACCCGCCGACGCCGATGATCGCGCCCGTGATGTTGCCGTTGCTATCGATCATAAGATCAGTGACCTTGCCAATCTTGTGTTCGGAAGGATCATAAACATCCGCCTTATAGACGTCGGAGGCAAGCCAATGGTCCGTCGAAAGCGACGAGGTCGCGACCGAGCGTCCGGTTGACGGTTCTCTGGTCATCGGGGCCTCTGCGAGAGCGAGGGCGCCAGCGAAAGCGATGACCGAAGCGGACAAAGCGAGCGTCTTTAACATAACTAATATCCTTTGCTATTGCGACACTGCATCGGGAGTCAGCTCGGAAAACGTCGCGGCCAGACTTTGGTTCCGGCAACGCCAAGCTCGACAAGCCATTCTTGCCCCTGTGCGTGCGACGGATTCTTACACCGATTCAGGCTCTGGCGCGTCGCTTTGACCGCTTAAAACCGTTCCTTTTCGCGCGGTCTAAATATTTTTTTACCACTATGCCTTGGCCGCCGCATGTTCCTCTCGTGCCACCATCCAGACTTCCCGTGCCGCATCCGTGTTCATGGCGACTATCCCAAGCCCCACGATCAAATCAGGCCACGCCGACCGCCACAGGAACACCGTGACCAGCCCTGCCGCGCGGATGGGGATATTGGCGAGCATATCGTTTCGCGCCGAAAGGAAGGCCGCGCGTGTGAGACTGCCGCCAAGCGTCCGGTAGCGGGCCAGCATGTAGGCGCACCCGAAAATTGATAGCCCACGCACCCGCGCCTGTAAGTATCAGCGGCACCGGTTCGGGAGGCACCGGCACGTTGAACTTGTCCCAGGCGGTCCAGAGTGCACAGCGGGAACCAGCAGAATGCCCGCAAGGGCCATGCCGACCCGCGCCCGCCGCGCCGCGCTCCGTCCCAGAGCGGCGAAAATCAGGAAATTGACCGAGGCATCTTCCAGAAAGTCGATGCTATCGGCGAACAGCGAAACGGAGCCAATCGCCAGCGCGACGGCAAACTCCACCCCGAAGTAAGACAAGTTGAGCAGCGCCACGAGGCGGACGATGCGGCGGAGAGCATTGTTGGCATGAGTTCATCCATCGGACCATCGTAACACGGCCCCGGAGAGACGAGCATTCATGGGTTACGGTAAGCCCGGCGATGTCAGGGCGGTGTAGACAAGGCGGTCAAGTCACCAGCGTTTGGCCGGCGCAGGACGCCCTTGCCCGGCAGCAGCGCGTCAAGGAGCGCCGGGGGTATTGCGCCAGATATGCCAATGGTTAGACGTCGCTGCATGATCGGATAGCATCATGCGGCCCGGAGCCACGTCATTAAATTCCAACATGGTCCGCGACGGGCACCCAGCCTGCCGCCTAAAACCAGCGTCCCCGGCCGTACCAGCCGCCTCCGCCAAGAAGGAGAACAATAACAATAATGATGAGAAGTGTCTGGGTATCCATGATGTCCAACCTTTTCAGTGCGATTTCGGCTTGGGCTTCTCCACAATATCTGCCTTCGCCCGGATGCACATTATCTGGGGAGATGCCATCGTCCCTGCCAGCCCCCGCAGCGCGTCGCCATGTGCGGGACGTTGTTTTTGTTTGCCCGGCTTATGAAACGCAACGAACGCGTCGCGGACCCGATTGAACAAGCGGCGCGGGAGGAAGCCGAATTCATAGCTGTCCGTCTTCGGCGCTTTCCAAGAGCGCGCATCGTCAAGACCGAGATGCTTTTTGACCGGCAGCGGAATTTCAATCGGGATGCTACGTTCCCGCCGGTGAGGCTCGCGTTGATTAATTTATGTGCCGCTCTTGGCCCGCGCCTACCCATTACCTTCGCCCGCTTGTCAGTAAAGAAAGTTGCGCTGAGAAAGAATTGCTCTATCTCGGCCTTCAGGCGCGCGGGTAGGTCGGCAGCCGGCAGCTTTTTCCAGTTCTCCCATGCGATCGTGCCAGATCGGCATAAGGATGAGGCGAGGATTTTCTCGCCACCGGAACAAACCGGGCAAGTTTTTTTCTTGCCATGCGCTAGGCAAAACTAGCTCAGGGATCATTTGCAAGATCGCCTCGTCCCGGCCAGTTCCCGGCGACCATAGCGGATGTTTCTTGCCGCATCACTTTGTCTCCCGGCCCAAGCGCGAATCATAGACGGCCCATTTCACAATCATCGCAGGACCAGTCGAACTGCGACAGAGCCTCGTCGAGGTGATCATGCCAAGCAGATAGGCGGCTGTACGCTTATTATGAGCCCGCGCGGCTTCCGCTGTCCACGCGGCCCCGCAACTCGAACGGGCCAAAGCCTGTCTCTGTCCTCGTCTTCGACGACACCCGGTATAGAGGTGGATCGAACGCTATCGCCGAGCGGCTTGAAAGACAGAGGATACGCATGAGGGTTTTCCTAGTCACTGGCGCTGGCGTCTCCGCCGAGAGCGGTCTTGGTACATTCCGCGACAAGGGTGGAACCGGCATCTGGACACGGTTCGATCCGATGAAGCTTGCCACGCCCGAGGCGTTCGTCCGCGATCCTCAGGGAGTGTCCGCGGCGGAGCAATAGTAGGCCACGGAGCGGCGGCATTTTGCGGCTGCGTGGCGGAGTAAAACCCGGCCACTTTTGAAGCTGACCTTTTCCGAACATTGATTCGGAGGGCGGCCGGGGATGTTTGCGGTGGAAATTTATGCGGCGGTTCGACGGTTTGTATTCGTCGAGGGGAAGAGCCGGCGCGAGGCGGCACGGGTTTTCAGATTGAGCCGGGAGACGATCGCCACGATGTGCCGCTTCGGCGCCGCCCGGCTATGTGCGGTCCAAGGCTCCAGAGCGGCCGAAGCTTGGGCCGCTGGTTCCGGTGATCGATGCGATCCTGGAGGCCGACAAGACGGCACCGCCCAAACAGCGGCATACGGCGAAGCGGATTTTCAAACGGCGGCGGATCGAACATGGGTTTGCCGGTGGCTATACGGTCGTGAAGGATTACGTCCGCCGTGTGCGCACCAGGTCGCGCGAGGTTTTCATCCCACTCGCCCATCCGCCCGGCCATGCCCAGGTCGATTTCGGCGAATGCATCGGCGTCATTGGCGGCCTTCGGATGAAGCTACATGTCTTTTGTTTCGACCTGCCGCAGTCGGATGCTTGTTTCATCAAGGCCTATCCGGCGGAGACCACGGAAGCCTTTCTGGACGGGCACGTCTCGGCATTTGCGTTCTTCGGCGGCGTGCCGGTCTCGATTTTATATGACAATCTCAAAATCGCGGTGGCGAGGATTCTCGGCGACGGCAAACGCCAGCGGACCCACGCCTTCACCGAACTCGTCAGCCAATATCTGTTCGAGGATCGGTTTGGCCGACCCGGCAAAGGCAATGACAAGATACCATGAGGATTGCCACCAGCGATGCTGCCGGTGTTAGCGAGAAGCGCAATCGAGGAATTGATCATGGAAGCTAATGTTTGCAATCGTGAACCCAGCTTGTCCA
>JALZAY010000020.1 GCA_030948025.1 Pseudomonadota bacterium | reverse complement strand
GGCAAAGGCACGCTCAAAATCAGCCAATGCGATTCCTCGAAGTTCGAACTCGGCGTCAATATCGCGACGACCCCAGGAAAGGTCATCTTTCGTAACGATCTCATGGAACTCATTCAATATGCGCCTGTAACCGATACGGTTTTCAAGAGGCCTTTGCTCATTGTTCCCCCATGGATCAATAAATTCTATATTCTCGATCTGAACCCCGAAAAAAGCTTCGTGCGCTTCGCGGTGTCGCACGGCCTCACCGTCTTCATGATGTCGTGGGTCAATCCCGACACGCGCCATCGCGACAAGGGATTCGAAGCCTATATGCGGGAAGGCATTTACGCCGGGCTAGATGCAATTGAAAAGGCAACCGGCGAATCCGAGGTAACCGCGATTGGGTATTGTATTGGCGGGACCTTGCTCGCCATGACGCTCGCCTATATGGCGGAGACCGGCGATAGGCGGATCGCGAGCGCGTCATTCTTCACGACCCAGACCGATTTCAGCCACGCGGGCGACCTCAAGATCTTCGTCGACGAGGAGAGTTTGCGCGCGCTCGAAAAAAAAATGGCGGTGACCGGCTATCTCGATGCATCGGTGATGGCTTCGGCCTTCAACATGCTCCGGCCGGAAGATCTGATTTGGTCCTTTGTGGTCAATAATTACATGAAGGGCAAACCGCCGCTTGCTTTCGACCTATTGGCATGGAATGCGGATTCGACAAGGATGACCGCGGCCAACCATCTCGCCTATCTGCGCCACTGCTATCTCGAAAACAGGCTCTCGAAGCGCAAGGCGAAGTTCGGCGGCAAGACCCTCGATCTTTCGAAAGTCACGTTACCCGTCTACCATCTGGCGACGCGCGAGGATCATATCGCCCCGGCGAAATCCGTCTTCATCGGCGCCAAGTTTCTTGGCGGCAAGGTCCGCTACGTGCTCGCCGGTTCTGGCCACATAGCGGGAGTTATCAATCCGGCCGGCAAGCCGAAATATCAGTATTGGCGGGGCAAGGCACCGGCCGGCGAGTTCGAGGATTGGTTCGCGCGGGCAACCAAACACAAAGGCAGCTGGTGGGTTGACTGGATCAAATGGATCAAGCGCCGATCGCGCAAGCAAGTACCGGCGCGCCTGCCGGGCGATGGAGAGCTGCCGCCGATCTGCGACGCACCCGGCGAATATGTGCGGGTGCGCTATTGATACCGATGGGGAGAGGAAGGACGCCGGAACACAAACTTCCAGATTGGAAGCCGGTGATGCGCTGAGGATCATGCTTGCGCCGCAATCGTCTTCATTCATCGCGGGATTATTCGTCGCGGCTTCTCACAGTTTATGCTTGTGACGGCCTCACTTTTCCGGACGATCGGTCGCGAAGCTTGGAGCGGGCGAAGGGAATCGAACCCTCGTATGCAGCTTGGGAAGCTGCCGTTCTGCCATTGAACTACGCCCGCATTATGTAGTGTTTATAGTATGTTAGCGCTCTGCTCCAAGACCGCCTGGTTCTTTTTGGCTCGCATTTCGCATTCCGGGGTGGACGGAGAGTTTTCCCACACCGGCTTCTGTTTTGCAATCTCGACGCCAAGCTGCGCCGCGTCTGCCTCCACGCCCTCCTCTTCATGCCCGCAACGAGTTGGCTCCTTTGAACCAACGCTCATTCCTTATGTCCATTGGCCTTCGACTCTTCGAGCAGCAGCGTCTTGATGTCGCCAAGGATCATCGCGGGATCGAGCGATTGGTTCGAATAGATCTCGCGGACAAGGCCCTGCTTGTCGATCAAAAACACTTTTGGAAGATGATTTATGACCACGCCGCCACCGCCCGACGCGTCGCGATCGATGGAAATCTCCTCGCCCATGTCGCGCAGCACGGGTTTTAGAAACAAATTGGAATAGGTGGTGAGGAAATGCCAGGGCACGATCGGCGCGCTCGCTTCGTAGCGGCGGGCAAAACCCATGAGCATCCCCGGCGTATCATGCGCCGGGTCGAGACTCATGAAGACAAGCCGGACGTGCCGGTGCAAATCGGGGTGCGCGATGATGCCTTCCCGCACTTTCTCGAACGCGTCCCAGGCAAGCGGACAGCCATTTGGATCGATGCAATAGGAATAAAAAAACGCAAGGAGCGTGATCGTCCCCGTCGTGTAGCGGGAGAGCGCGCGGGGAAACCGCGTGCCTTCGAGCACGATTCCCGCGGGCACGCGCTGAATATGGTCGAGCGTGTAGCTTCCAGGCGGCGGCGGTCCCGTGGACTTTTCCGCGCGGAGTGGCAGGGCGGCCGCGACAATCCCTGCCGCCGCGATCAGATTCTTCCAACACGGCCTGAAAAGACGCGCACCCGACGCGCGCTTCGTCACCGCGATGCCGCGCGCGGCATGTCGAGCGAGGCTTTCTCGAGCGGACCAGAAAACTTCATGTGATGTGGGCGGCCGAGCTTTTGCCCAAAAAAATCGACCTCGAATTTGAGCTTCAAATCCTTGCCGTCCCAATCGTAGGCGCGCAGGACCTGCTCGTTGTCGGCACCCGTCTTGTCCCAATGTTCCAACAGCGAGGAGGTGATATAGACGCGCTTTCCATCCCAGCTTTGGGAAATCATATTGACCTGCTTGCCGGTGACTTTCTCGTAGATCTGCACTGGCTTTGTTGGATCGGAAATGTCGAACAAATGGGTCGTCCCATCCATAAAAGTGTTGACCCAAAGAGTCTGGGCGTCGGCCGCAATCGAAATATCGACGGGCAGCGGAATTTTTGCGGGGTCGCCGATCGCGCCGACCTCGCTCGCCTGCCATTCATCGTTGGCGTCATGACTGACAAGCCAGAGTTTCGAGGTCAGCGCCGAGGCGGTGATCGCCCAATCGTCGCCCTCTTTCAGCGACCAGCGGATTTCGAGCGGCGCGCCGGGAACGCTAAGGATTTTTTCCGGCTGCATGGATTTGAGGTTCCACAACACCATCGTGTTGCCGAAATGCTTCATCGCCTCGGCATCCTTGATGAGCTTGCCGAGATCCATCATGTAATTGTTCCAGCCGGTGAAGCTCGATGTCAAAAACACGTTCTTCTTTGGGTTGATGGCGATGTCGTAGCCATAGCCGTCGCCGCCGTTACCGGCCGGGATCGGATGCGCGGAGAGAAACTCACCTTTGTTGTTATAGACCGCGAGGCCGGTGACTCCGTCGCGGATCTTGTCGTTCGATAGGGTTCCGATCACCATGCGGCCGGGGATCGCATAAAACGTATGCGGGCCGATGTAGCCGGTCTTTTTGGGCAGGTCCGTGATGGTATTGACGAGCCTTGGTTTTGACGGATCGGTGCCGGCGTCGAAGACGAAAATCTTGCTGTCGTCGAGGCGCCCGGCCCAAAGATATTTGCGGTCGTCGGTGAAGCCCATGTGGTGCGCCTCGCCCCGGCCGCCGACGGACACGCTGTTGATCACCGTGCCATAGGTTTTCGATTTGGGATCGGCGTCGATGGTGACAAGCTTGTCGGACTCGTCGCCGAGGCCCTTTTCACCCAGCGTCCAGACATGCAGATAGGCCTCCTGGCCCTTGATGAGCGCAGCTGTATAGGGCGAGAGGCACGTCTCGTCCGCCCGCGCAACCGGCGCGGCGATCGACCACGCGGCGGCGATGATTCCCGCCAAGAGTGCGTAGCGAGCACAGCCCTTCATCGTTCGCTCCCTAATGTTTCCTCGCCGCTGCAGAGCATATATTTCCACTAAAGCTATGGCAAAGGCTTCTTTTTAGTGTAAGGGCGTCAACGCGCTTCTCCCGCGGGCGAGTTCGATTTCGGTAATCGCGACGAGCACATCCGCCCGGCCTTTCAGGTCGCGTGCTTCGAGAAGCGCCTGCTTTTCCTTGGGGCTGCACGGGCTCATCATGGACAGCGCATTGACAAGAGCCTCGTTTGGCGCGTCGTGGATGCTGTTCCAGTCGATCTGGAGATGGTTGGTCTCGGCGAAGTCGCGCAAAGTGCGCAAGACGCCGTCGCGATCGACCTGATCCTCGCCCGCGCGGGGACTGAAATCGACGGAAAACGGGCTGAAATCGGCGCGGCATTGCCGGTAGGGTGTCACGGCGGCGATTTCCTCGATGATCTTGAACCGCGCGATGCCGGTCAGCGTGACGAAGTAGCGCCCGTCGCCGGTTTCGGCGAGCTGGGTAATGCGCCCCGCGCACCCGACCGAAAACAGGGCCGGCACGGCAGTTCCCGCTCCTGCCTCGGGGTCGGGTTGGATCATGCCGACGATACGCTCGCCCTTCATGGCATCGTCCACCATGGCGAGGTAGCGTTGCTCAAAGACATTGAGAGGCAATTCACCGCGCGGTAGCAAAAGAGCGCCCGCAAGCGGAAAAATCGGAAACGCCGCCGGCATTTCATTCGGGTTGTGATAGGCGCGGTTCATGCTCATTTTCCAGGCCTCATTTTTCGCCGCATACCCCTGCCTCACCCGAGCCAGGGATCAATCCACGACTAAATAATTTAATCTCGATATGCGCCGCGCACCATTTATTCGCGCGCACGCCATTGTCACTTTTTTAGGCGAGTACACCTAATTTAGGCATTATAGGGTCGACGTAAGTGCGCCATGTCCCGGTTTTGCCAGCAGGCTGCGCCATCATGCTAATTCTTTAACGGAGCCAACGATCCCGCCAGCTTAATCCATCCTATCCGTTGCCCTGCGTGATGCAAGAGCCGGTTTGTCGCAGCGTTGGCGCAAGCGGAAAATTGCGATAGGTTTATCTTTTGCCTATGCGGTTTTTAGAAAATGTCTTTCCGGCTGCGGGAAGCTATCAAAAGTCCCGATAACCGCGCGGTCATCTCATGGCTCGGCGGCGGAGCGGTGGTTGTCGCCGGGGGCATATGGACTGTCCTTACATTTGTCGTCGAGCATAAGGACACTTCCGACAAGAAGGGCGGCACGAACATCACTGTGTCCGGGCAGGGGATTGTCTCAGGCCGCGACACGAACATCACCGGGCCGAGCAAAGAGCAGATCGAGCAAATTCAAAAGCGCTGGCTGAGCAGCTGGCGACGAAAGATGCGCAAATCGCCGCCCTGACCAAAATGTTGGGGGAGAAAAATCCGTCGGCTGTCTCGGGGCCGGGCGCAAAGCAGGCCCTCGGCGCGGCGGTTAAATCGATCGCGCAAGGCGCGGAAGAGGGCGATCCGCGCTTGAAACAAGCGTTCGGTCTCTTGGAGGAAAACAAGATTGCCGAGGCGACACAGCTTTTGAAGGCTGTCGCCGAGGAAAAGACGGCGCGCGCCGGGCAGGAAACCGCGCGTGCGGCAAAGGACCGGAAGGAAGCGGCGATTGCCTATCGCAACCTCGGCGCCATCGCTGGCCTCGCCGACCCTAAGCGGGCGCTGGAGGCTTACGAGAAAGCGGTCGCGCTCGATCCCGACGATGTGGCGAGCTTGGTTTCGTCTGGCTCGATTCTGATCGACTACGGCGACCTCAACAAAGCGCAAGCCCGGCTTGAGCGCGTGCTGACGCTGGCGAAGACAGACGATCAAGCGTATTATAAATATTGGGCGCTGCTCCGCCTCGGCGACATTAAGAAACAGTGGGGCGACCTTGAAGGCGCGCTGAAATTCTATAATGACGGGCGCGCCATTGCCGAGCGGCTGGCGAAATCCGACAAAAGCAATACGGGCTGGCAGCGCGATTCGTCGGTGTCCTACAACGAGATCGGCGACGTGCAGGTAGACCAAGGCGATCTTGCCGGCGCGCTGAAATCCTATAACGCCAGCCTCGCCATTAGAGAGCGGCTGGCGAAATCCGACCCCGGCAATGTGGGCTGGCAGCGCGATCTCTGGGTCAGCCGGAACAAGATTGGCGAGGTGCTTGCCGCGCAGGGCGATCTCGCCGGGGCGCTCGTATCCCACCAGGCCGGACTCGACATTATCGAGGCGCTCACCCGCCGCGACCCCGCCAATACGGGCTGGCAGCGCGATCTCTCGATCAGCCGGCAATTAATTGGCGACGTGCAACAGGCGCAGGGCGACCTTGCCGGCACGCTGAAATCCTATGAGGCCGACCTCGGCATTGCAGACCGGCTAGCGAAATCCGACCCCGGCAACGAGGGCTGGCAGCGCGATCTGTCGGTGTCCTACGAAAAGAGCGGCGACGTGCGGGTGGAACAGGGCGACCTCGCCGGCGCGCTGAAATCCTATAGCGACAGCCTCGCCGTCAGAGACCGCCTAGCGCAATCCGACCCCGGCAATGCGGGCTGGCAGCGCGATTTTTCGGTGTCTTTCAACAAGGTTGGCGATGTGCAAATGGCGCAAGGCGACCTTGTCGGGACGCTGAAATCCTATAACAATGGCCTCGCCATCAGAGACCGGCTGGTGAAATCCGACCCCGGCAACGCGGGCTGGCAGCGCGATCTCGCGGTGAGCTTTGGCAAGCTCGCGTTGGTGCATCGGCAATCCGGCAACAAGGCAAAGGCGCGCGACTTTTTTCGGCAAGGCCAATCGATCATGTCGCGCCTGACAAAACTCTCTCCCGACAATGCCACCTGGAAACAGGACCTCGCCCGGTTCGACAAGGATATCGCGGCGCTCGCGCCATTACGTCTAGAACATGGCCGCAATCCGCGAACCCCGCTTTCGCGGCGCTAGACGACCTCGACGGTCGCGGCGTCGTAGAGCGCGGCTGCGCCGGCATGGGCGCGGAACACGTCTTGCGGCAAAAGTTTTACTTCGTTGCTTGGCACCCGCGCGAGCAGATTTTCGATGCGTGCCCGCGAGCGCGCCAAAAGGCCTGGGTCCAAGCGGCCGGCCCCGGCTGCCGCACGAATTGCTCGCGCGAAATCCCTGGCGCGGCTAGTGTCAGTCAAATGCGCGCAGACCATCACCATGTCGCAGCCGGATTCGATCAAACGCACTGCGGCGTCCGGGCTATCGAAAAGCCCTTTCATCGCGCCCATGCCGATATCGTCGGAAATGGCTACTCCCGCAAAACCAAGCTCCTCGCGGAGAATCCCGGTCGCGAAACGGCGCGAGAGCGCGACCGGCGCATCCGGATCGACGGCGGGATAGAGCATATGCGCCAGCAGGATCATGGAAAGCCCCGCGTCGATCGCGGCGGCGAAAGGTTTGAGCTCCCGCGCGCGCAACGCATCAAGGCCGGGCGACTGCGACGGCAAGCCGAGATGGGAGTCGATGCTGGTATCGCCATGCCCTGGAAAATGCTTGCCGCATGCGATGATTTTTTCCGCCTGCATGGCCTGCATGAAAGGCAGCGCCGCCGCGATCACGGAGTCCGCCGTTTGCCCAAAAGCGCGTTCGCCGATCACCGGATTATCTGGGTTGGTGTGAATATCGAGCACGGGCGCGAAGTTGAGGTTGATGCCCATCGAGGCGAGTTCTTGGCCCATCGCGCGGCCCACCTCGCCGGCTTGCCCTGCCCATCGCGCGGCATAGGCGAAGCGCGTGATGGGGAGCGGCGTCCGGCACACCCGGCCCCCCTCGTGGTCGATGGCGATGAACATGCGCGCACGCCCGGTGGCCGCACGAATATCGGCGATCAGCCGCGCGTGGCTCTCGAGCCAGGTTTTGTAGGGAAGATCATGGCGGAAATTGCTCTTGAAGAGAATCACGCCGGCGGGGCGCAAATCGGAAAGAAGCACGCGGTCGTGGTCGTCGAGGACCGGCGACGGCCGAAGGCCAATCAGAAAATGATTCCCCACGGAGGCGATGGTGTCCCGGAGCATGCGGCGTTTATCCCCAAAAAGGTTAAGCGCGGCCCGGCTTCCCGCCGCGAAGCCAAATTTGCGTCATGCCGCCGAAGGTGAGCCCGAGCGCAGCCCACAAGACCGCGCGCGCGCCGATGGACGCCAGGCGAAAATTCCACAATACGCTCGCCGGAAAATTGACGGGAACCTCGTCGACGGGCGGCAGCGCCAGAGCGGCGATGCCCGCCACAGCGACGAAGACGGCGGCAGACCCCAGCGCGCCGTTCCAGGAGCCGAGCCTTGCCGAAAAGGCCAGCGCGAGCGTCGCGGCGAGGATCATGGCGAGGAGGGAAATCGCGAGCATGGCAAAATAAAGCGCGGTGCGCGCGCCGATCGTCTCCGGCGCGCCGATCGCCGGCGGATTAGCCGGATATTTCAGCTCCGGCACGAGCACCATCGCGACAAAGCCGGCAAATGCCAGGAGCGCCGAAAGAGCTTTCGGATCGAAACCATTCACCCGCCCATAAGCGAGCGCGAAAACCAAGCTGAAGAGGCCGCCGATGGCGGCGCCATAGACAAAATAGGCGGTCAAGAGTCCGGCGCCGCGCTGCACGCTCCGGCTGACGATTTCAGGCTCGGATGGTTGCGCGGCTGCCTGCTCCATGGCGGTCTCGAAGGCAATCGCGCGTTCAATCGAAGGCTCGCCCGCGAGAAATGAAAAGCCCGCCGCAAGAAGACCCGCGAGGATGCCGGCGAGCAGGCCGCGCAGAAGAAGACCGCTGACCACGCGCCTGCCCCTTTAATGACAGGGGAAGGCCAGGAGATGGCGCCCGTCATGCACATATTCATGGACGTAATGGCCAAAGATCAGCGACGTCGCGCCTTGCTCGGCGCCGATGAAATAGATCAAGAGGAGGGCCAGAACTCCGGCGAACGCGGCCCAAGGGAAAATCTCGCGGATAGGGATTGGAACCGGCCGGGTTGCCGGAGCATGGATAAAGCCGTTCATGTCCTGCCTTACAAGGTGTCCCGTCTCCGTGCGCCGCTCGGGAAAGGAAGCCCGCGCGAGTCCGGCGAGGATGCGGGAAAGCCGCACCCTAGGGGCCGCTGAACTGTCTGTCAACGCGGCGAGAGCCTGGGCGGAGGTTGCGTGCAAACGGCCAGCGGTGGGGGCGTCTTGCTGCTAGCGCCAGGCGGCCGAAAGGCAATTGCTCCTCCATAAACGAT
The DNA here is from genome assembly GCA_030948025.1 of Pseudomonadota bacterium. Classification (GTDB taxonomy): domain Bacteria; phylum Pseudomonadota; class Alphaproteobacteria; order Rhizobiales; family Beijerinckiaceae; genus Methylocapsa. The sequence goes on along the minus strand of JALZAY010000020.1, from coordinate 17,974 downwards.
CGAGGCGCATGATTCGGACCATCTATCCTGCAGCGGATTTTCTCGTCCCGTTCGTCAAGGCGCTCGCGGTCCCGCGCGGTCGCGTTTTGCGCGAACGCGGGATCGACGCGATCAAAATCGCGCCAAAGTCTGGCGCCGGTCACGACGAATTCTCCCAAGCGTTGCAACGGATCGCGTCGCTTACGGAGCCCATCCGCGCGCCGTCGCCGTGGGATCGAGCATAGGCGCCCCCGCTGCCATCTGGTTTGCCGCGGTCGTTCGCACCGGCGGCGAAAACAACCCGATGCCGGCCATCGAACCGCGGCTCCTGCCTTTCCGTTTGCCGGGAGAGGAAGGTGCGGCCATGCCCGAGGCGGGAAGATCGCCGCGCATAGGCCCCAAGGGGCCGTGCTGTCCTAACCTGGAGGCGCCATCATTAGGATCATCAGCGGGGGCTACGTGGTATCAGTTGTAGGATGATCGATGGGTAGTAACAATTGTCGCTATATCTTAGGGCGACCTTTTCACGGTTGGCGAATCTGGGCATGCTTTGTAGCTTCCGTTGGCGGCCTCGGCACCTTCATCGTCATCCTCATTAAAGAGGACGTCGGATCCACATACAGCCATGACGACCAAGGGCACTCCTGGGTCACGAAACGATCACCTTGGGGCGGTCGTACCATGATTGAGGAGCATTGAGCATTTTGCCAAGGGAATTAAGCTGTTCCCTCATCTTCGAGAGACGCAATCATGAAAAAAATAGTAGAAAGCATTCTAGCCTCACCTCTAAGATCGATCACAATCGGAGCTGCGCTCATGATGCAGCTTGCAATACTCTTGCAGCTGTTTGAAACGAACAAGAACCTCCGCGAGATCAACGACCAAACATACCAAACGGAACGGCTTCTCGACAAATTGAGAGACCAACTGGCCCCGCCGCGTTAATATTTACTATGCTTACGAGGACGCTCCGCTACTTCGAGAAGCTTTGGTACTGTCAATATTCCTGGCAATGGCTCGTGCTCATAATCCTTGTATCCATGCGAAAGTTGAGAGCGTCGAATATCTCGCACTCTCAAATAGATTTGTACCTTAGCGCTTTGAACTATTCCGCAAATAATCTCATCTGCTGTTTCTCTAAGCATCTGTAAATCAAATATCACGTAAACATGTTTCGTCGTTTGTTTCTTAGTTTTCTTGTTTTTCCTTTTGGCTAAGTATAACATGTCCTGTTTGCCAAATGACGCGGGGTAATGTTCCGCATGTAGTAACTTGTTTCTTGCATCTCAGCACCATTCGAAATACTGTAGATTGTCTATGACTGTAATAACATGGGCGTCCTTTTCGTATTTCTCGAAAACAATCTTTAGCAGATTAAGTCGTAAATGATTGTTCAGAGATACGTGGATAAAATCGGTAAATTCATATGGAACCTTATTTAGGTCTAGATGATTCCTATATAGTCCAAACATCGACTCTTCAAATGAGTTAAAAGCTATTGATATGACGCCCAAAGCGTGTAGGTGTTTTGTGGGGCCTGGGTTGTAATCAGGCAGAGGCCAGCTATCAGCGGAATCTGACATAGCAAGGTACTCCCAAGGTTTCCAATACGGCGCTGGACATTTTTAGTGCTCCTCAACCTCGGTTGGACCACCCCATGGATCTTCTCGTGACCCAGGAATGTCCGCGATTATCATGGCTGTAGGTACTATGGCCGCCAATGTGATCGCCTCAGAGTGCAGTCCAGCGCACCGCCAATCCCCAACCCACGGATTGGCCCCATGAACATTCTTTCCCCACCCAACAAGCAGGGGGCGGTGCTGTCCTAATTCACCGCCAGGTGTCCGAATTTGAAAAGCTAGGTGTCCTAAATTGCGCGACGACTTATTATTCCTTTGCATCGGTGATCTTAATTTCTATTTCGACCGGCTCCCCATCGGTATCGTAAATTTGTGAAACGTTCATAGCGAACGTGCGAAACCATCGAACGCGTTGAGAAGCTGGCCAGCCCTTTTCCGTCGAAGGTATTTTTCTCAACAATGCAATCAAAAGCGGATCCAGGCCTAAATCGTCCACACCATCGCCGCCGTTCCCGTCACCGCCCTTACCTTTGCATTCATCGGCTTTAGATTTGCGCAACTGGACGCCTGGCATGACAAGCCGATTGTTGCCCTGCTCAAAAAAACCTGACTCTTCGGCCGATTTTTCAAACACCTGTCGTGCTCGGCCCTTCTGCTTATCCGACACTCCCAAAGTTGCCATATCCCGCTCTAATGCGGCGGCCGGGGGGATAACCCCGCCTTTATATTGTTCGTAGACGGCTTTAAAAAGAGGAACCGCCAAAAAGGCACAAGCTTTCGCTTCACGCATTTGATTTGGGTCTACGATAGCACGGCCCAAATCAGTAAGCTTATGGCGGCCTCCTTCGCCAGCGAGGATACCAAAGGTCCTTGCTGCATAAACCTGAACCCGAAATCCGCTGCTTTTTGCGCTCTGACCGGTCCATGCCGCGAGTTGATGATCGTCGCAATCTCCCAGCCCAACATGTGCGTGGATAGCTTCCGCCATCCCAACACAAGGGGCGAGGTCAGTATAAGGGAAACTGATCGTCGAGCGCTGTCTCGTATGCTTTGAATCCTTTCCGCTCGCCTCGGCGGTGGATACCTTCTCGCCTTCCATATGGCAATCTCCTAGCCTTCTTGACGGACCGACTAGTCGCCATTTAATGCAAATCCGCTCGCCTGTCAATCCTGTAATGCAAATATTTCATTATAGCGCTTGACGCAATCCAGAAAATGCATTAGGTTCGCATTACCATCGGTAACTGGCCGAGGTAGAAACGAGTATGAAAACACCTGCGAGAGCCCCTGTGTTTCCGCCCGGCATGTGGGGCGAGGACAAATAGGAAGGACCGCTTCTGGCCCGTCGAAGGTAAGGAAGCGGCCCTTAATCGCTATAAAAAGTGGGGGATGTTCTAACGGTAGGATGCTCGGCCGTACAACTGACGCGATCCCGGTTCGAATCCGGGTCCCCCAATGACCCGAACAAGTGGGGCCGAGGTGTTCCAGCACCCCGACCCCTGATCTTCACCCAGGGATTTGGCCCCCTGAGATCGACCGTTCCTTTACATAGCATAAAGGACGGGGACTTTCCAGAGTCCTGTTCTCAGAGGCCAGTCCCGCAACTCATGGATTGGCCCCGTGAACATTCTTTCCCTAGATCAACAAGTTAGCATTATAGCCGCCCTCACCGAAGGCTGTAGCATTCGCTCCGTCGATCGGTTGACCGGCATTCACCGCGATACAATCATGCGCCTTGCGGCTCGCGTCGGTCTTGGCGCCGTCAAGTTCCATGATCGAACTGTTCATTCTGTTCAAGTCGCGAGGATCGAACTCGATGAAGCGTGGTCCTTCGTTGGCAAAAAACAACGCAAATGGACGCCAGCGGACGGCAACGCCAAAGGCGACCAATACATCTACCTGGCTATGGCTTCGTCCGCGAAGGCGATCTTGAGCTTTCGCGTTGGCAAGCGGGATTTCGAAAACACCGCCCTCTTTGCCAGTGACTTGCGGGAGCGCATCATCAATGCGCCTGAGATTTCATCGGATGGCTGGCCGTCCTACGGCCCCGCGATCCGCGACGCCTTTGGCTCGCAATGCTCGCATGGGGTCATTCAAAAGATGTATGCGGCGGAGCCTGCAAAGGATGCGGCGCGCCGGTATTCACCCGGCTATGTAGTAGCGGTAGAACGCCGGAATGAAATTGGCATTCCTGGCAATATCTCAACCAGCTACGTTGAAAGGCAAAATTTGACGCTGAGGATGCAACAGCGGCGCTTTACCCGGTTGACGAGCGGTTTCAGCAAGAAGCTTGATCATCACGTTGCCGCCGTTGGCTTATATGTTGCGCATTACAATTTTTGCCGCGTGCACGAAACTATCCGCCAAACGCCAGCTATGGCCCTTGGGATCACGGATCATATTTGGACTATCGGCGAATTGCTGGTCGCCTGCCTCGATAATGCGCCGCGCGAACCTCGCAAACATCATGGGCCTCGGCGACAGTTCAGGGTAATCGAAGGCGGCCGGCGCGACTGAGCCATAGGTGTCCTAATTTAAAAAAGTGATTGTCCTAGTTCGGACAGCACCCAGGGGGCTTGCGGAACGCAGCGCGAACATATATCGTTCGTTCACCGTTTGTGCAAGATCGAGTCGCGGCGCGGGCGCCGCGCACGCACGGGGGCGGCATCAAAGAGGACCCGGTCAATGTTGACAAGAAAGCAAAGTGAACTGTTGCGCTTCATTCACGAGCGCCTGAAGGAGACCGGGGTTCCGCCCTCCTTCGACGAGATGAAGGACGCCTTATTTTTGCGCTCCAAATCAGGGATTCACCGGCTGATCATCGCGCTCGAGGAACGCGGTTTTATCCGCCGCCTGCCCAATCGCGCGCGCGCGCTTGAGGTTTTGCGCTTGCCGGACTCCTCGACGCCGGCCGATAGCGGCCGCAGCAAAAGGTTCGCGCCGAGCGTCATCGAGGGCACTCTCGGCCGTGTCCGCGCATGGGTGCAGAGCGACTCCGGCGATGACCTCGAACGTTCGTCGATCGCGATCCCGGTCATGGGCCGGATCGCCGCGGGGACGCCGATCACGGCCCTGCAAAACCGCAGCCACACCATCAGCCTGCCGCCGGACATGTTGCCGCCGGGAGACTATTATGCGCTCGAGGTACGCGGCGATTCGATGATCGACGCGGGCATATTCGACAACGATACCGTGGTGATTCGCAAACAGGATACCGCCGAAACCGGCGACATCGTGGTCGCCTTGATCGACGACGAGGAAGCGACCTTGAAACGGCTGCGCAAGCGCGGCGCCTCGATCGCGCTAGAAGCCGCCAATCCGGCCTATGAGACGCGCATTTTCGGCCCCGACCGGGTCCGCATTCAGGGCAAGCTCGTCAACCTCGTTCGCAAATATTGAATGCCCGGCGGGCTCCTCGCCAAGGCGCAAACCGGCCCGCGGGAAAAAACGGGTTTGGTTCATGAATCGCTCAAGGCATCGATCGACTGCGAAAGCGCACAGCCCTTGGCCCGCCTGGGCGGCATCGCTAGCCCGGCGTCGCTAACTTGGGGGGCGACGCCATGCCGCTGAAATCCTTGGGATGCGGCTTCAAAGGCCGGCACTACAGAGGACAAACGCGCACGCGACTTCCCGGCTGCTCCGGGCAGTGATTTTCGGCGGCTGGGCGCGAAGTTGGAGCTTCAACGGTCGAAGCAGGAGCAACCGATCCTTCCCGGGCTCCGTATAGCGGGACAAGACGACCGCCCGATCGTCCGTCTTGGGCGGTTCGACATCGATCATCCGCATGGCGGCGCGTTTTTTCGAGCACGGCTCTCGCCGTCAATCCCGGCGCCAGCGTCTTAGCTGCCGTTTCAGCGTGACCAGCGGACAATAGGCCGGGAACACAACGAAAATATGCGCTTCGAGCCGGGTTTCGGGCTGGCGATGGATGGGACGGATCGACGGATCGTTCTGCAACTTCTTGAACGCTTGCTCGACCTGGACCAAGTGCGATAGAGCCGCCACGGACGGCCTGGATCGTCGCTCGCGATATTAGAGCGCGGCAAATATCTGCCTTCGCGCCGCCGCGCCTGCCGTAATGTCTTCCGGTTCAGCACGAAGTGGAATGTTTCGGATGTGACCGCATTGTCATCGGCGGAGCAAAAACGGGCCATTGGGGCGGCGGAAAACCAGGCCAGTTTGCGGCGGGGACAAAGCGCGCGCCGCGCCGCGATTGACCCGGCGGAGATGGCCGGGGTTTCGCAGCCGGGATGGACGCGGCTTTCAGGAAGCGGTGATGATTTCGCCGGTTTCGGGACCGGCGGCTCTGGCGGCATTAACGCCTTCTGATACTTCGCAATTTTTCCAAAATAAAAAATTTGGCGACACGTGAAAACATTTTAAAACGATACAGGCTCCATCGAGCGAAAATTGTTTGCGTCAAAATTTTAGCCAAAAGCTTTGGAACATCCTCTTGGAATTCCTCCGAAGCGGCTTCTGGCAAGCTTTTTGGCTTGATTAAGTTAATAGACATCAAGTAGTTTTTTGCTAGCCAAAGTGCGTCAGCCTCTGCTATGTCAAGCAATTGTTTTCGATATGGCTGACTCAAACTCCAATGAGAGCAATTACTCTGAGCTTGCAATTTTTTCGTCAAAACGGATCTTACGTATTCCAGTTTTATGAATTCAAGATACGCTATTTTACTTCTATATGCACTTTCGCTCCGATTAGCTATATTTATTAGCCTCAACGCCTCCGTAACATTTGCATCCAACGACGCGTTGTATTTGTGATCATCTGTTGGTCCATTTCTAAGATGCAGTAGGCCAATTTTTGATAGAAGAGAATAAATAACATCTGATGATTCATTGTAATCAAAGACGATTACATTATCGCTACCGAATGACGCTTCCCACAAGCTTATTGTATCGGCATATCTCATGTAGAGATTGTCCGGCATTAAAACCCTCTCAGCATATTCGTCGAGCGTTTGGTCCCAACCGCTCATCACGTGTGTGGAGTAAGACGAAAAAAATCGAGACAAGTGATCGCGCAAGGCTATAACGACATGGCACTCATATTCGTTGAAATCTTCAGCAAGCTTTTCGATCTGGGGGGCCTGGAAGCGGGAAGATAGATGTTCCGAACTGATGATCACTGTCTCGACGCCGGAAGCCTCGATTTCTCTTTTAAGGGATTTCACCATCTCGGAACTTGCGATAGTAGACCGAAGATGGAAATCTTCCGGACTTTTCGAGGGTAGATAGCTCGCCGTCAATGGAGCGTGGTTCAGCGCATAAAATGCAGAAGATCGTTTGGGGTATAATACGTTGAGTTTAATAAAACGTCGCGCATTGCGGGTACAAAAGCGCTGAAAAGACGTCGTGCCGGTCTTCTCAAGACCAATGTGAAATATGACTTTGATGCGGCTCGAATGCATACGATGGATCGGTGCCGGCTGGTTGGCCAATGCTGCGCGATATCTTGATTGGATGCTTAATCCTAAGCCGTCACATAGGCCACTAACATTATGGTGATCTTCACCGCTCAGGCTGGCGCTACGCGCTACCTGTCTTGCGACTGATGCCGGCCCCCCGCCGCTATGTCTTCCGCCGCCAACACCTTTCTCCCCCCGGGTGTAGATCGGCCAGTGCTATCCGGCACCCAATAGCAGCTCAGGTTGCCGGTCAGTCGAACGCGGGAAAGCGGGAGCATCTTTTCGTCGATGTCGATCGTGATGCCCTTGGCGAGCGCGTTGCATGCTCCGGCCGCAAGCAGCGGGGTGATGCGAAGCCCCTCGCGTTCGTCTTCACGGAGGAAACCCGCCTTAATCATGCGGGCCAACCGAATCCAATTTTGGCACCTGCGCAAGCGGTTTTTTCGGATACTCACTGAGCCGGGATATATAACGTGACACCTCGATAAAGCTCACAGACCCTTCATATATTCGACCAGCGCTTCACGATCGGCCGCCGACAAGCCCGCGTTGTTATAATCGTGACCGGAATTGAGATTTCCCTGGATCGGCTTTCCTTGATCGTCGAACACACGAAACAGGAAGCTGTTGTCAGCCGATTGCCCGGTCTTGAAACCAACTTTCACAGGATCGAATTCCCGCGTCCCGACATAAAAGCTCTTGGGACGGTCGCTTGGCGGCAGCAGCAAGTCATAGAGCGTTGGAACCGAACCATTGTGCAGATATGGCGCGGTCGCCCAGATGCCAGTCAGCGGGCGGAATTTGTAGCCGAGGATGGGACTGTCGTCCGTGAGACAACGCTTCAGTTGCGCGATCTTGTCTGGATCAACCGTGGTTGGTGCAATCTCGGGCACCAGATTATTCAGATCAATGTGCTCGAAAATGTTGTGCGGCGTCGACTTACGATTAAACATTTCCTTCGCGAGCGTCTCGGTGACGAGGTCTTTGTATTTTCCAAGGTAACCGACGATCGAACCTACAGCGGCTGTTGCATACATATCAAACTCAGGCGCGGTGGATCCAAGCAATTTCAGTTTTTTAAGCGGCGCCAAGGCGATATAGCCTCGCGGCGCTCCGATCATAGATCCCGTTCGCGCGCTGTCCGCATAGGCATTGCAGGCCATCCACGGATCGGTTCCGATGCGCTCGGATCCTTTTAGCAACGTCGTGTCGACCTTGACAGGTGTCGCAAGGTCTTCGCGATCGAGATGCGAATGGCATTTTGCACAACGCTCGGCGAACAGCCGTTGTCCCGCCGAGCGCTTGGTTTCATCTATAGCCGGAAACACGCTGGGCCAGGCTGGCGGTTTGAGCCGTTGCTCCATATGTTCCAGCTTATCGAGGTTGGCAATATCTACGCTCGATTTGTATCCCGGTCGAAGCAACGCCAAGGGATAGAGTTCAATCTGGACATCGTCGAAAAAGCCGAGCACTTCGCCGGTATTGCGGACCAAGGCGCCGAGGTCGACACCGCCCACAACCGGCCCATTGGGCGCCGATGCGTTCCATTGAACCGCGCTCAATTGAGAAATGTTCCACAAGAAAGGAATACTGACCGGAGCGTCAGGTACATGAAAGATTTGCCCGGGCGCGTTAACGCGCATCGCTATCATATTGAAGGCATAGTCAATTGCGGCGAGGCGCCCAAACCCGTACCGCAGCGGCGTCGCATTGGACGCTGCAACTCTCGTCCGCGCGTCGGCGAGCTTAGCCAATTCGCCGCGCAGTTTGTCTGTGTCCTGGCCATCGTCGCCGAGAACTTGCTTCGCGAACCGCGCGAACTTTTGGTCGTCGAGCCATGTCTGATCGAGCGCTTTGTCGAGCGCCGTCGAGAAAGACTGATAATCGGTGAGGGATGGCGCGCCCTCGACGCGCAGCCGCTTGCCGTTATAGGTGAGTTCGTTCGAATGACAGGCGGAACAGGTCAACCCTACCCATGGCTCTTTCGTAGACTGCCCCTCTTTCCAACGCAACTTGGTGACGGACAGCTGGGAATCGTCTTGAGCGTCGATCACAAAGCCGATCGGTAAATCCGATGCGCCCGGACCGGGAAGATAGCGGAACCCGGCGATATATTCGGGCGCCAGAAAGGGTTTATCGGAATCTGGCTGCTCAAGTGCCCGCAGCCAGCTCAATGGCAATAGCCGCATTCCCTGGTTTGTCGTATACCATGCCGTTTTGTCGGTGGGGCTCCAGCCTTGCTCAACATTGACGATTTCTTCGCTCATTGACGGGAACACCGGCGCGAGGAAGCTGGCGAACAGTGACGCAAGGAATAAGCTTTGTTTCCTCATCTTGGTCCTCCCCTATGGCGTTTTGCAAACGTTCGCAGTCTAATGCTTCGAATGATTTTTGTCATCAACAAAATATGATGCACCAAAAAGCCTGCATGAGTCATTGCCGTGTCCCGCGCCGGTGCCGTCGCGGGAGTAGTTGGAATTTGAAGGTGACGTAATCTCCAGTTTGTTTGCTCAAACAGAACCGGCGTTGACGCGCCGATGGAGATCACGCCGTGAAAACGGATACCACAAAACCGGCGGTGGAAGCGGCTGAAGGAACGCTTTTTCTGAGGGAGTTAACCAATCATGGATAGCAACCTCTCGTCCGAGCCGTTGACGTGGAAGGCAGCGAATAGGCGCATGGTCCGTTCCCGCATTTCGAGGCAGCGGGTGACACCAAGGGATTTGCGTCTGAAGCGCGCAAACCAGTGGCGTTGACGGCTATTGTTCGGCTCGATTTGATCGGTTTCATCCTTGCCGGTAGAGTGATGCCCGGCCAGTAAGGCGCTGTCATAGGGCCGGGAGTCGCCGGTGCCGTCAGCCGGATTTTTCATGCCTTCAGGCGTTCGACGGTCTAACGCGGCCCGATCACGATCCCCGCATTCTCCATCAAGAAGCTGTCCTTGACCAGGACAATAAGCCTTCCAGATCCAGACTTTGCCGGACTTTTTTTGAGAGTGTGCCGCATCTCGTCCAACGCGACGACGGCCACACCGTCCTCAGCCGGGACAGGCTTGGGCGCCTTCTTGAGGACGAAGCCCTTGATAGCCCTGAATATGCCGCGCGTCTCCATTTGATTCTATCCGTCCTCGACGCAGTTGAAAACATCGAGGAAATGGATCAGCCAGCGTTTCACCTGCACGCGTTGTAGTGCGCGCCAATTGGCGGGTCATTTTCCGGTTCGCCGATGGGCGCGCAAGCGATCTCGACTTGATCGACTATCATTGAAGGAGGCCGCCATGCGAATGAAAAACCCTGCGCACTTCGGCCAATTGGTCGAGGCGAATCTTAAGGAGCTTGGGTTGAGCGTCGCTGAAGCGGCGGCGAAAGCGATCGGGGTAACGCGCCAGCAGCTCTACAATGTCATCAACGGCAAAAGCGCGGTGACGCCGGAAATGGCCGTGCGCTTCGAGAAGGCGTTCGGCGGCGGCGCCGACTTGTGGCTTAGGATTCAAGCCGCCCACGACCTCGCGAAAGTGCGCCAGAGCCAAGAGAAAATCAGCGTGCGCCGTCTCGCGCGGCCGGTTAGAAGTGAGTCACTTTAGGCCGGCGGTCGTCGAAGGGATCGCCGATCGCGCGGCGATCGAGGACCTCGCGCAAGCTGATTGCCGCTTTAACGAAATAAGATTGCTTCTCGGGATTGGCGCGCGAACGCTTATCGCGGCACGCCAAGGCTTCACCGACGTGAATAACGACATGGTGGCCGTGACCGGCACGGTCACCTGCGCTTCCGCGCTAGAGCATGTCCCGATTAGGGTAGAACCATATCCGGCATTGAGGAAATAATTGAAGCATTCGTTTGGAGGGAAGCCGTCGAGAGCTAATCCGATGCCATCCCAGAGAGCATCGACGGCTAGTTTTGCCATCCATGCCGGCCTCCTTTCCAGCCAGCATGGTGAATCACGATTCGGTCGTTTTGGGAATCCCCCTCCGATTCTGTCTATTCGGGACCCGCTCTAGCCATCACTTGAAAAGCTGGACAGAGACTTGCCTTATTTCCGTAACCCGGGATCGTATATAAGCGCCCCGCCAGCCAACCAACCAACAATTACATCGATCACCTCAACCAAATGGGGCTTCCCAATGAGACGCAAGGAGAAGGTCATTGTTCTTAAGCGTTCACAAAGGCGGCGTGCGAACCTCCTGGCTGTTGGCGCTCTGCTTGGCGACTTGCTTAATTCCGACCCTCATTTGGCCGTTTAACTGCGTCGCCGCGGACGCTTCCCGAGGCGGCTGGCGAACGGTCCGGATAGCCAGTGAAGGCGCGCGCCCTCCCTACAACTATCTCGAAAACAACAAACTCGCGGGTTTCGAAATCGATCTTGGGCGCGATTTATGCGCCCGCATGAAGGTCTCCTGCAGCTTCACCACCCAAGATTGGGACGGGCTTATCCCCGGTCTTCTCGCGCATCACTACGATGCGATCATGGCGGCGATGGAAATCACCGGCGAAGCCCGGCAAAACATCGCATTCACCAAACCTTACATCCGCATGCCTTCTGCTTTTATGACCGCGAAAGAGCCCGCCATCCTGGATACGAGCCCAGCGGGGCTCGCCGGCAAGACGATTGGCGTCGAGGCCGGCGGGACCCATCAGGCCTATCTCGAGGATACCTACAAACAATCGGAGATCCGCCCCTATGCGACGCTCGAGGAAGCCATCCTCGATCTCGCCGAAGGGCGGCTCGACGCCGTCATCGGCGACAAGGACGCCATCGCCGAATATATGAAAACGCGCAAGGAAGCGCAATGCTGCGTCCTCAACGCGGATGTGCCGCGCGATCCGGCGTATTTCGGCGATGGGATCGGCATCGGTCTTCGCAAGGAGGACAAGGCCCTTAAAGCCATGTTCGAGAAGGCTCTGGACTCTTGCGTGGCCGATGGCACATTTGCCAAGATCAGAGCCAAATATTTCGACTTCAAGATTGATTAGACGCGGCATTCCCGAGCCGGAATCTCGCGGAAAGGAGCCCATGGCAAAAGTCGCGTTCCTTGGCCTCGGCGTCATGGGCTACCCCATGGCGGGTCACCTCAAGACGAAGGGCCATGGCGTCACGGTTTACAATCGCACGGCCGCGCGGGCGGAAAAATGGGTCGAGGAATTTGGCGGCCGCCGCGCGCCGACCCCACGCGAGGCCGCGAAGGCCCAAGAGTTTGTCTTTGCCTGCGTCGGAAACGACGGCGATCTGCGCGCCGTGACGACCGGCGCGCATGGTGCGTTCGAGAGCATCGAAAAATCGGCGGTCTTCGTCGATCACACAACCGCTTCGGCCATGGTCGCGCGGGAACTGCATACGATTGCGAAAGCACAAGGATTTGGCTTCCTCGATGCCCCGGTATCCGGCGGTCAGGCCGGCGCCGAAACAGGCGCACTCAGCGTCATGTGCGGCGGCGCACCGGACGATTACGCTAGAGCCGAACCGGTCATCCTTTCCTACGCCAGGGCCTGCCGGATGATGGGACCTTCAGGGTCGGGCCAGCTCACCAAAATGGTCAATCAGATCTGCATCGCCGGGCTCGTTCAGGCTTTGGCCGAAGGCCTCCATTTCGCCAAGCGCGCAGGGCTCGACCCCGATGCCGTCGCCGAAATCATCGGCAAGGGCGCGGCGCAATCCTGGCACATGGACACCCGCCACAAAACCATGAGTGCGGGGAAATTCGACTTTGGCTTTGCGGTGAATTGGATGCGCAAGGATCTCGCGCTTTGCTTGGAGGAGGCGCGCCGCAATGGCGCCACCCTCCCCGTCGCTGCCCTGGTCGATCAATTCTACGCCGAGATTCAAACGATGGGCGGCGCGCGGTGGGATTTATCGAGCCTCATCGCGCGCCTGGAGCGATTCTGAGGACGAACGCTGTCGCGCGGATCGTACCAAAATGTTTCACGTGAAACATTTTGCTACGATTGACGCGGCGGCCAAACTTACACACACAAGGCGTGGCGATATAGAACGCGAGAATTTGGATCAGGCGCGGAATCGCGATAACGTTTATCCTTGGGCCGGCGGTTTTTTTAAAGATCTTTCGGCTCCCGGACTTTATTCAAAATCGCCATCACCGCGAGAGCTGGCCCGGCCAAAAGGCCGGATGTCGAGGATTGGCCCGCACATGTCCGCGCCCTTGTTATGAGAGCTTGCTGAGATCCACATCGCTCGCGGAGAGTTTCTTCTCCATCTTCCTTTCCTCGCGGCGAACGATGTACATGACAGCGATCACGCCGGCAACAACACCGCCAAGCGCGATGACCCCAAGCGGGCCGCTGACGCGATGAATCGAATCGCCAAACACAAAGGCGCCTATCCCGAACACAAGCGCCCAAACGATTCCTCCGGCCGCATTGAAGAACAAAAATGGCGGCCATCGATATTTGTTCACTCCCGCGAGCAGCGCTGCGAGAACGCGCAGGAAAGCAAAAAAACGGCCGAAAAAAACGATCTTCCCGCCGTGCTTTTGGAAGAGATATTGCCCGAGTTTGAGCCGTTCTTCCGGGAGGTGAATAAATTTGCCGTAGCGCAGAAGGAATTTCGTACCCCATGTCCGGCCGACCCAGAAACCGATATTGTCGCCGGTGATCGCGCCCGCCGCCGCGCAGGCGATGACAAGGGAAAGGTTGAGCGCGCCAGTCGCCCCGGCATAGCCGGAGGCCAGAATCAAAACTGTTTCGCCAGGCAGAGGAACACCCGCACTCTCCAGCATGACGATGAGGAAGACGACCCAGTAGCCGTGCTGCGCGACGAGCGGTTGAATGTGAGTTAGAAACACGAAGACTCCGCTCCACCACGCGCCGGTGCGTTTGGCTCAAACGCGCGAACATCCGATACGCAATCGAAGCGGGCGAGGCAAGCCTATTTGTCAAATCTCATCGAGCTACGCTCTCCATTTCGCGTCCAATTCCATCCCTCCGGGATAAATATTGGGCTTATCCACGTAGTGCATAGGGTTTCAATGCGCGAGCGGCGACGGCCGTGAGAGGCGCCTGTGCGCCCTCGTAGATAAGCACGGGATGATGGCGCCAAACGCCACGGCGCCTTCGGTTCTGACGAGCCCTCGCTCGACGAGATCCTCGATGTGAGCGCGGACCGACGAGGCGGCCGCGTTGATAAGCGCCGGGCCGAGGCCCTCGTAGACATTGGCGACGATCGCCGCGATCGTGGAGTCTCCGGCCTCGATGCGGGAGAGGGTCGATTTTTCGCGCGCGCCGCGATGGCGAATCAGCGCGTGCAGAAAACGTTGCGGCTCCTTGACTGGCCCGCCATGCCCTGGCCAATAAATTTTGTCGTCGCGAGCCAAGAGTTTTTCGAGCGAAGCCATGTAATGGCGCATCGCGCCATCCGGCGCGACGACAGATGTCGACCAGGCCATGACATGATCGCCCGAAAATAGAGCGCTTTCTTGCGGCAAGGCGAAGGCTCGATGGTTTTCCGCGTGGCCGGGGGTTTCGACATAGAAGAGCGAGAGATTTTTTGCCTCGATCGTATCGCCGTCGCGCAGGATCACATCCGGCGCGTAATCGAAATCGTTGGCGGCATAAACTGCATTGCCAATTGTCTGGCGCGGAAAATTATATGGCGCGCAGTCAACGATCCTCGCTCCCGTCGCGGCCTTTAGCGCGCGCGCCAGGCGAATGATCCTTATGCGTGTGGGTGACAATAATTGTCGTGATGGTCTCGCCACGCAAACCCGCGAGCAGTGCGGCAATATGGTCTGGACGTTCATGGCCTGGATCGATGACCGCCACTTCGCCGGTGCCGATTCAAATCTCTACGACAGAACACGCGTCGGGATGAGCCAAAGGATGAACGAAATGCCCGATCACACCGGAATTGCGGTTGCCGATTTCAATCGGTCCAAGGCTTTCTATGAATGGCGCTTTCGCCGCCGACGATTTCCGGCACCCGCGACCCCGCCGGCCCAAAAACCGGACAAGTCGTCTGCTGCCTATTCCGGACATATCATGTGCTATCGACAGGCCGGATCTTACCAGTTGACCTGGGTCCGCATCACGAAAATATTCGGGTGAGCCCCATTAAGACTAGGCCGGTCGAAGGGTGCCGCCAGCTGCATCACCCTGATCCAGTTTGCCATGAAGCGGATACCGATGTCGGGATACCAGTTGAGGCCAACGGTGAGGTCTTGCTCCCTGCCCCCTTGGATGCCGGCATCATTCAAATTGAGCTCACTGAACCTCGCGCCCACCTCCCACGCACCGGTGCCCCCCGCGCTCAAGGGATTGTTGATCTCGATCTGGCCGAAGGTTCCCGGCCGCCTGTAGTCGTCGCGATAGCTGGCCACCCGCGATTCCCCGGTCAGGTACCAGGTGGCATAGACATAGTAACCGCTGAAATCGAGAGCGGAACCCCCCGGCGCCTTGAGGAACTTGATGAGTGCTGGGTCTCGATTGTAGTGGGCGCCTATATACTCCCCCTGAACCGAGAAGGGGCCATAGGCGCCGACAAACTCGGCGCCATAATCCAGGACGTTCTTTGCGCAGTTTTCTCCCACCACGGTTGCCCCGCAAGAGAGACTTGGGGTGCCGAGCAGGTTCTCGCTAAGGACATTGGCTTCCGTCCTTATGTTGCTTCCCAATGCCAGGACCCTGTCGTCGCTCACGGCGGTGGCGTCATTGGGCCGCTGATAGCGCACGGAGCCGCCCAAATGCAGTAACGTATCCGCGCTCCGGATGGGGGCAAAGGTGACGCGGCCGGCCGCCTCCCAATATTGGTGCCCGCCAGGCAAGGGCGCCACCGCCTTGTCTTCTACGCTGGTGGTAAAGATGCCACCCTTGACGGTCCAATCTGGGCCGTGCGTAAACGCCGCGAAACCGATATGGCGGCTAGGCCCCAGCCCTTCGGTCACTAACGCTCTCTCTATGAAATCGATGTACAATTTCGACTGCGTCCTTTCGAGCCCCACGGGCTCATAGAAATTGCCCACCTGGAAAGTGACCGGGTCGAAGTAACTCAGCGCGAGGAAGGCGTCTCGAATCCCTCCGGCCACGGTCGTGCTGGTCCCCGTAGGGCTGGTTAGAGGGGCATTCCCCGCGAAGTCATATTCAAGCCTATAGTCCCAGTATCTGAACGCCTTGCCTTCCATTAGCAGACGCGCCTGGTTAAAACTTGCAAGGCTGCCGAAGCCCTTCTCGGGTTGACTGGAAACCCCGCCATCGAGTAGCAGCCGCCCGCCGACCCTGAAGCTGAAATCGTGGTCCCACGACTCGACCAAGGGTCCGTTATTGAAGTTCTTACCGAAGCTCACGAAAACCGGCGGCGGCGGCGGCGGACAGGGGGCGTCCTTACACACCATCCCGTGTGGCGGCGGCGGCGCGGCGTTACGGACGCCGCCCCGTGCTTCCTTCCGTTCGCGTTTTTCCTTGGCGACCTCCGCTTCGAGCTGCTTCAGCCGCTCCTTTAGTGGTTCAAGCTGCTTCACCTGCTCCTTGAGCAGGTGAATCTCGGCGGCTACGTCTTCTGCCCGCGCTGTTCCCGGATGGGTTGCAAAAGCGACCACCACCATAGCCACGAGGGCGTTGTTCTTGTCTCCCAATTTCATTGGCTTTTCCCCCTTTGTATTGCCGGAAACCAAGGACAGTCTAGCCGCGGACATGGTCCACCGGCACTGTTTTCGCGCCGGAAGGTCGGCCGCGCGGGCGCCCGGCACGCCCACTACCGATGCCAAGCTCGCGGCCGAAGTTAGAAGAAGACGCCTGATCAAGTTCATTTCAATTCCCCTCGCCAAGGACCCTCGGGGCCAGCTCCATTCACGCTTGCGACAAGCCCAACGTTTTGGGGTGCCTCATAACATGAGTAATATGGTAGACTAACCCTAGTCAATAGGGTTACTGTTGTATTTGGGCCACAGGTCCCGCAATTCGATTGCCCCAAACGAGATCCGGCTGCGGCCATTGACATTCAAACAACAGAGTTTCAATTGATGCGGCAAACGCAACCAGTTTGTCAATAAACACTATCTTGTTTATGGATTCAGTGTTGCGGTTCCCCCGAGCGGTTGAAAAAACACACCGCCCGTCAGGGAGCCTGGCGCGGCGGGGGTAGCGTCAAGATGCCGATCCCATGGATCAGAAGGACCCATACGCGTCCCCGGCCTGAATGAGCGTTGGCGGGAAACCCTTGGAAAAAGTCGCGCGGCTGAAGAAAACCCTGCTCAGCGGCTTTGTACGGCTTTACCGTACGCATCCGGCCAGGACCACGGGCGCGATGCTTTGAGGCCTAATCTTAACAGCCTTTTGTTGTTTGCGATTGCGACGCAATTGACGATGCCATCAGGAGGGCTTGCAAGTGAGCCTGGTGAGGCGCCCGTCCGTATGGATCAGAAACAAGTCTCCGGTGAAATTGAAATACTCGCCGGTGAATTTACCAGTCGTGAATTTCAATTGGATCGCGTTGTTTGCGATGATACGCGCCTTAACGGGCTTTTCCGAGCCAGGCCCCCCAATCATAACGGGTTTCTTTCCCTCAATCTTGAGGGAGAATGTCTCGACGGTCGGAAACGGTCCGTCCTGTTTGTAGCTGTTCCCGGTGCAGACAAGGTTGAGATCGGCCTCTCCGGCCAAGGCATAAGAGCCTGACTCAAAAGACAACTATCGCGCGAGTCGTCTGACCGCGATCTGGATGCAGGCCAGTGTGACGAAGGCGGCGAGGGTTAGGCCGAGATTTTCGTAATCCTTGGCGATGCGGCGATTACGGCCGAACCAAGAGAAAGTTCGTTCGACGACCCAGCGGCGCGGCAGGACGACAAAGCCCTTCAGGTCGTCACTGCGCTTGACGATCTCGAGGCGCAGCACCGGAACTTTGGCAACGGCGGCTTTGACTTGCCACGCGTTGTAGCCATTGTCCGCCCAGACCAGTTCGAGCCAGGGAAAGCGGTTGCGGATCTTGTCGAGGACAAGCGCTGCGCCATCGCGGTCCTGGATGCCGGCGGAATGAACGACGGCCCGCAACGGCAGG
>JALZAY010000019.1 GCA_030948025.1 Pseudomonadota bacterium | reverse complement strand
CCTCTGGCAAGAGGCCCGCGAGCCGCCGCGCCAGATCGAGTGCCGGCTCGTGCGCGAGACCGCCGAACATAATGTGCGGCATCAGACCGAGCTGCTCTAAGACCGCCGCGCGAATATGCGGATGGTTGTATCCATGGCAGGCGGTCCACCAGCTCGCGATTCCGTCGATGAGTTCGCGGCCGTCGCTGAGATAAATGCGGCTTCCTTGCGTGCGCGCGACGGGAAGCGGGTCCGCCACCGTCTTCATCTGCGTGTAGGGCAGCCAAATATTCCCAACGCCGCGCGTAAACCAGTCCGGCGGTGCGCCGCTCATTTGTCGCCTCCAATAACTCATGGCGCTGGGTCCGCCGCGGCTTTGGCGACCGAAGGCTACCCAAACCCCGCGCGGCCGCTTATATTGCGAGCGGTTTTCCCTCCGCGACTTGGACAGATCATGGCCACCCATAGCACGCCGCATTTTCACAACCAGCCGGGCGTTGCGCTAGTGCGGATCGGCGCCAAGGAATTCATGTGCGTGGGCGCTTTGCCTCCCTTCGACCATCCGCATATTTTCATTGACATGGGCGAAAGCAAAGACGCGATCTGCCCCTATTGCTCGACGCATTATGTTTATGACGCGCATCTGCGCGGGGGTTGCGAACCGCCGGAATGCGCTTTCGAGCCGGGCCTCGATTCTGAATCCGGGGCAAAGCCAGCGATTGAACGCGCCTGAGCTGCCGCGATGAAACCGCCGCATGCGGTGATCGCCGGAGCCGGGATCGGCGGGCTTTGCACTTCATTATACCTCGCACGGAGCGGCTGGCGGGTCAGCCTCTACGAAAAAGCGAAAGTTCTCGAAGAGACCGGGGCAGGCCTCCAGCTCTCGCCGAACGCCAGCGCGATTCTGAGAAGGCTCGGCGTGATCGAGCGCCTAACGCCCTTCGCTCTTCGCCCGAAAGCGATTAGAATCCGCCGCGCGCGGGATGGCGCGACCCTCGCGGCGATGCCGCTCGACGACGCAGAGCGGCGCTGGGGGGCGCCCTATTTTGTCGTGCACCGCGCCGATCTCCAGCGTATATTGCTGGAGACCATCGCGCGCGAATCCAGCATCAAACTCCAAACCGGAGCCGCCGTCGCGGGCTTTGCTTCCGGCGAAAACTCCGTCGCGATTGCCATCGAGCAAGGCGTGGTCCGGCTGAAGGCGGCGGGCGATTGCCTGATCGGCGCGGACGGAGTGCGCTCCTTCGTGCGCCAAAGGCTCGGCGCCGAGAGCGCAAGATTTTCGGGCTGGACCGCGTGGCGCGCCATTGTGGCGGCCTCCCATGTCCCAGCCGAGTTGCGCCGGGAGGAGACAACCCTTTGGCTCGGGCGCACGGCGCATCTCGTCCATTATCCCTTGCGCGGCGGTGCCATCGTCAACGTCGTCGCGATCGTGGACGAGGATTTTTGCCCCGGTGGAGCGGATTTCTGGTCGAGTCCGGGCGAGCCGGGGTTTCTCGAAGCACGTTTTTCGAAATGGGCCGAACCCGCGCGGGATTTGCTGCGCGTTGCTCCCGATTGGCGGAAATGGCCGCTTTTCGATTGCAATCCGATCGCGACCTGGGTAGCAGGGCGCGTGGCGCTCATGGGTGATGCGGCGCATCCCATGCTGCCATTTCTGGCCCAGGGCGCGGCCCAGGCCATCGAGGACGCAGGCGCCTTAGGCGAAGTTTTGACACCCGGCCAAAATGTCGAAACGAGTCTCCGCGCTTATCAAGAGTCGCGGCACGCACGGGCCACGCGGGTGCAAAAAGAGTCGCGCAGGCAAGCCACAATCTACCATCTCGAAGGTCCCGCCGCGTTTCTCCGGGATGTGGCATTGCGCGCGCTCGGCCCGCAAAAAATGCTCGCCCGTTACGATTGGCTCTATGACGCGCATCATGCAACGGGCATGAGGGATGACTGATCCTCGCCCCCAATCGTACCAAAATGTTTCACGTGAATCATTTTGGTACGATTTTTAGGGCTGAGTACTCATGGCTTCGTCCATCCCACGGCTTGAAACGCGTGCGGAAGAGCGCAACTTAAATGCGGGGCAGCTTCGGGCTGGCCGGGGCTTACTTGCTCGCTTCGTTCACGTTCGACACGTCCCAGAGCATGATGGTTTTGTCCCAGCTCCCCGCAGCGAGCATCCGCCCGTCCGGCGAAAACGCGATGGAAAAGACGCCATCGGTATGGTCAGTCAGCGTGCGCAGCAGCTGGCCGCTCGCCGTGTCCCAGAGCTTGATGGTGGTGTCGGCGCTCCCCGAGGCGAGCGTCCGCCCGTCCGGCGAAAACGCGACGGAAAAGATCCATTTGGTATGGCCGATCAGCGCGTGCAGCGGCTGGCCGCTCGCCGTGTCCCAGAGCTTGATGGTGTCGTCGTCGCTCCCCGAGGCGAGCGTCCGCCCGTCCGGCGAAAACGCGACGGAGTTGACGATATCGGTATGGCCGGTCAGCGTGCGCAGCGGCTGGCCGCTCGCAAAGTTCCAGAACTTGATGGAGTAACCATCGCTCGAGGCGAGCGTTCGCCCGTCCGGCGAAAACGCGACGGAGATGACGGTACCGGTAGGGCCGGTCAGCGTGCGCATCTGGCCGCTCGCCGTGTCCCAGAGCTTGATGGTTTTGTCCCCGCCCCCCGAGGCGGCGAGCGTGCGCCCGTCCGGCGAAAACGCGACGGAGATGACGTTATTGGTATGGCCCCTCAGCGGCAGCAGCTCGCCGTTCGACAAGTCCCAGAGCTTGATGGTTTTGTCCAAGCTCCCCGAGGCGAGCGTTCGCCCGTCCGGCGAAAACGCGACGGAGATGACGGTACCGGTATGGCCGGTCAGCGTGCGCAGCGGCTGGCCGTTCGACAAGTCCCAGAGCTTGATGGTGTTGTCTCTGCTCCCCGAGGCGAGCGTTCGCCCGTCCCGCGAAAACGCGACGGACCAGACGGAACTGGTAGTCAGCGTGCGCAACAGCGCGGGCGCCGGTTGAGGGGCCGGAGCGGAGAGGGATTGAGGGGCTGGGGCTGCCCGGGGCGCCAGAGCTGGGGCCGGTTGTGGCGCCGGCGCTGGTCGAGCCGGCGCGGTCAGGAAGAAAAATTGCCCCTCGCTCAGGTTGACATTGCCTATGCTGTTAAACTGCGGCGTCTGCGAGCGCCGACTCGCTCTGGGGACTTCGCGGCTGAGATAAATCCCCAACTGATCGGCCGAGATGATCCCCTGTTGGGAAAAATCAGCTCCACCACGGAGGCCGCGCAAGAGCAGTTTTGCGAAGGTGCTGTCGGCTGACACTTCTTCGTTTTGGCGCCCGGCGGTGATAAAATATCGAATCGGCTGTCCTAGCATTCTTCGGATACCGTCGAACTCATACTTGTTGGGCTCCGTCATCTTCGCCTTGGTCTGGAATAAAGACCCCGAAAAGCAAGCGTCAAAGACCATGAGCACATGCCGTGCCCTGGTCTGCATGTTCCAGGCAATGACGTCGGTGAATGGCACCGCATTTTCGACCGCCCTGCCATCCGTCTCATTATAAAGAGGGGTGTCGCTTCCCGTGATGTAGCCGTCTTTCTCCCGCGAGCTCTGGTTAAAGTCAGTGAACCCGTGGCCCGAATAATAGATGAACAACCGTTCGTTGGTTTATTCCAGTGGCCCAAAAGGAAGTCATGCATTTGGTTCGAATCTCGGCCACGGTTGGGCTTTGCACGGTGTCCACCGTCTCGAAATACGGCTTCAGCCCCGTCGCAAGGTCGTGCAGATCATCCTTGACACTCGGTAGTTTATCCCAGCCGGTCGTATAGTCGGATACCCCAATCAGCAGCGCATGCCCGCGAGCATGCACAAGCTGGGCGATGTCCTCGGGAATTTGGGCGGCGGCAGGTGAAATCGCTACCAGCAGCCACAGCAGCCCCCAACAAAGTAGCCGCATTGCCCCAGACGAGATCCCGCTCAGGTGATCAGCCCCCATGGTGACCCAGTACACCGTTAAGAAAATCTTGGGTCGCCAGCGTCGAGTGGACAGTTTCGGTCGAGCCGTCCGCCCGGATCACCACCACTAAATCGGCTTGCACGGATTGGTCGTGATGAATGTTCGCGGGCGTCGTGCGAGTATCGATGATCACCCCACCGTACTCGCGGCGCCTGAGCATCTCTTGTATCGCTGCCCAGATCGAGGGAAGCGACAACAAGCCAGCGATCAGATAGATAATTGGGATCGCTTTACCCGGTGGGCTGCGTGCCTTCAGGGCTTGCGCCTCGGGAGATGTATCCTCCGCCACCTGCAAGCCCGCGCGTTCGTCGCCTGGTACCGTGTTTAGAGCCTGCTGGTCCAATTGGATGCGGATCTGAGTAGCCTCCTGGGCCATGACAGAGCGCAGTCCCCAGCCCGCGATACACACGCCCCATACCACCGGCAGCACTCCCCGGCGGCTGATCCGCAAAGCTGTGGACAGTCTCGCAACCATCACAACGCGTCCCCCTCTGTTCGTGGCGCTCATTTTTTTCGGAGGCCAGACTCGTTGTCAAGGTCGATGGCTCTCAGGCCTCGCCCGGTGTGATCAGGGCAAAATGTTCTGAACCGGACCAACGGCCGATGAGTACGACCGTTGGTGCGTGTCAAGCGCGTTAGGCCGCGGCGCCCATCGCCGCCGCTTTTTTCAAAAGCGCCTCGGCCATCCTTATGCTCGCGATGTCGATCAGCCGGCCGTCGAGCGACACCGCGCCCTTGCCGGCCTTGGCGGCGTCGGCCATCGCGCTGACGATGCGGCGGGCCTTGGTCACCTCGGCTTCGGACGGCGTGAACACGCGATTGGCGAGTTCGATCTGCGAGGGATGGATCGCCCATTTTCCCTCGTAGCCGAGCACCGCCGCGCGCTTCGCCGCGGCGACAAAACCATCCGCGTCCAAAAAATCGCCGAACGGACCGTCGATCGGACGTAAGCCATAGGCGCGGCAGGCGACCATCATGCGGGTCTGGGCCGCATGCCACTGATCGGCCCAGTAATAGGCACGGTCGCCGGAGGTGTCCTTGTCCGCGAGCACGCCATAATCCGCATTGACGCCGCCGATCACCGTGGTGCGCGCGCGCGTCGAGGCGGCATAGTCGGCGACCCCGAAGGACATCGCCTCGAGCCGTTTGCTCGATTGCGCGATAGCCTCGACATTGGCCATGCCGAGCGCGGTCTCGATCAACACCTCGAAGCCGATCCGTTTTTCGCGTTTCTTGGCCGTCTCGATCTGGGTCACCAGCATGTCCACGGCATAGACATCGGCCGCGACGCCAGCCTTCGGGATCAGGATCATGTCGAGGCGCGGGCAGGCCTCGACGATATCGACGACGTCGCGGTACATATAATGCGTGTCGAGACCGTTGATGCGGATCATCATGGTCTTGGTGCCCCAGTCGATCTCGTTCAGCCCGGCGACGATATTCTTGCGGGCCTGCTCCTTGTCGTCGGGGGCGACGGCATCCTCGATGTCGAGAAAAATAATGTCCGCGGCCGACTGGGCGGCCTTTTCGAACAATCCCGGATTGGACCCCGGAACCGCGAGTTCGGAGCGATGCAGGCGCGGCGTTGCCTGCTCGATGATCGTGAAACTCATACCCTTTTTCCTCTCTCTTCTCTTAGCTTCTCTTGGCCGTTAATGGCCGCGGCCGGTTCAGCCGGTGGCGCCGAGGCCGCTGGCGATGCAATTGATCGACAGCAGCAGGTTCGACTTATAGGCCTCCATGGCCTCCTCGGTTTCGCAAGCACGGAAGCGCCGCAACAGTTCGACCTGGTCGCGATTGACTTGGCTGATTGTCGGCAGACGGTGCGCGAGACGGGCACGGTAGCTTGGGAATCGTTCGCCGATCTCGCGCTCCTGGCTGATCCGCAGGACCATGTCGCGGGTTAGCCTGAACTCTTGCTCGATCAGGGCGAAGATGGTATCGCGCTTGGCCGCGTCGGCGACAAGGCCCGCATACTCGCGGGCGATTTTCAGATCGACGAGGCATAGGGTTTTTTCGACCTCGCCGATAATCAGCCGGAACAACCGGGATTCTGTGAACATCCGCCGCAACAGCGCCTCGCCGCGGTCCTTGCGCACATCGAGGAAACTGGCGATGCCGCTCCCCGTCCCGTACCAGCCGGTGACTGCATGGCGGTTTTGCGACCACGCGAACACAAAGGGGATCGCCCTGAGATCGCCTAGCGAACGGGCGCCAAAACGGCGCGCCGGCCGGGACCCAATATTGAGCAGCGCGATTTCCTCGAGCGGACTTGCCGCCTGAAAATAAGGCAAAAGATCCGGGTGCGAAAAAAGCCCCGCGTAGGCCGCATAGGCGGCACCTGAAAGCGCCTCCATCGCCTCGTCGAACTCGGCCCTCGGGACCAGCGCCTGCTCGCGTTCGGAGAAAAGAGCGTGCTTGAGCACCGCGGCCCCGAGCACTTCCATCTGGAAGGCCGCGGTGCCGCGATTGGCGTATTTGAACGAGACTACCTCGCCTTGTTCGGTCACCCGGAAGCGCCCGTTGATCGAGCCTGCGGGCTGCGCCGCGATCGCCTGCGCGGTGGGGGCGCCGCCGCGGCTGACCGAGCCGCCCCGGCCGTGGAAAAACGCGACCGGAATACCACTTTCGCTGCCGGCCTTGGACAATCTGGTCTGCGCCTTTGCCAATTCCCAATTGGAGGCTAAAAATCCGCCGTCCTTGTTGGAATCCGAATAGCCGATCATGACTTCCTGCACTCCTCCTTGGGCGCGGGCGCTGCGCCGGACGACCGGCAGCGACAATAGTTCGCGCATGATGGCGGGCGCGGCGCGCAAATCGGCGATCGTCTCGAACAGCGGCACGATCGGCAGGGTGCAGGCCTCGACGCCCACGGCATCGAGAAATAGCCCGGCTTCCTTGGCGAGGAGATAGGCGCCGAGGATGTCGGCGACCGAGCGGGTCATGCTGAGGATGAAGCTGCCGAAGGCTTCGCGATCGAATTCATTGCCTTGGTCGCGGGCGAGCTCAAACATGCCAAGCGTCTCCAGCGCCTCGGGCAGCAGGTCCGGCCGCGCACGCTTCGAGGGCAACGGCCGGGCGAGCTCGGCGACGATCCAGTTTTTCCACTCCGCCGATCCGGGATCGGGCGGCGTTCCGCCGTTCTGGCCAGCGGACGCCCGCCACAGCGCCTGCAAGGTTTCGGTCAGACGCGTCGTGTTTTCGCGCAGATCGAGCCTGACCGTGCGGAAGCGGAAGATCTCCACCGCCGTGCGGACCGGCCGCACGAGGTCCTCGCTAAGATCGGGGGCACCGCTTTCAATCAGCGCATCCTCCAGAATCCGGAGATCGGCGATGAGCTCGTCGGCGGTGCCATAACCGGCGCCAACGGAGGCGTGCCCATGTTCGGCGCGGGCAATGGCGAGTTGGAGTTTGCGCAGCATGCAAAAGAGGAACTGGCGATAAGGCTCGCCGGAGTTTCGCTTTGCGATCATCGCGCCTTCGGAGCTCTCGGCGAGGGCATTCGCGAGCGCCGTCCGGAATGCCGGCGAAAGCGGCAGCGCCCGCTCGGCGATCGACATCCTCTGCAACAGAAGCGAAAGACGCTGCTCGTAATGGCGCAGGCTTGCCAGTGTGTTTTGGGTGAGCGCGCGGCGCGTGACGTCGTTGGTGACGAAAGGGTTGCCGTCGCGGTCCCCGCCAATCCATGAGCCAAATTGGAAAAACGGCGTCGGCGCGAGGTGTTCGCCCGGATAAAATTGAGCGAGCACACGGTCGAGCTTCTTCAAGAGATCCGGGACGCCATCAAACAGCGTCTCGTGGAAGAAATGCAGGCCCCAGGCGACTTCCTGATCGACCGACGGCTTCTCCAGGCGCAGTTCGCCGGTCATCCACAACAGGGCGATCTCGTCACGCAATGTGTCGATGATGCGGGTGCGTTCCCGCGCGGTCCATCGCGGCTGTTCCAGCTCGACCAGCAGCCGGTAGAGACGGCGATGCTTTTCGAGGACGGTCACCCGCTTTGCTTCGGTGGGATGCGCGGTGATGACCGGCCGGATCCGCGTCGAAGCCAGCCGGCCGCGCAGCTCTTCCGCATCGACGCCTAGATGTGCCGCCTCGGCGATAAGATTGGCGAATGTGCCCTCCACCGCCGTTTCGCCGCGCACGCGCTCGGTCTGGCGGCGCAGCCTCATCGCGGTATGCTGTTCGACGATTGCAAGCAGCTGGAACCAGATTCCGTGGGCCTGGAAGACACGGGCGAGCAAATCTGGCGCGAAATTCCCAGCCCCGGATTTCCCCCTCAGCGCCGCCGCGACCTCTGGATGTTGGCGGTGCACAACGCCGGCCAGCAACTCGAACAGGATGTCCGCGGTTTCCTCGCCGTCGAGCACCGCTTGAATGCTTCCAGGCGCGTTGCCGGTCTCGAATCCCGGCCTGCCCGTCCTAAACTCCGTCATCGGGAACCCCGCGGCGGCTGGACGAAAGGACGTCGATTTTGCCCAACATATTGACGCGGCACTGGAAAATGAGCGCTTGCTTTCGCGGAATTGGGATTTTGGCGATCGGCGCGCCGCCGTCCTCAATGGGCCAAAACCTTGGCCATCGTCGTGCCAAGTTCGCTCGGACTGGGAGCCACGGTCAGGCCGTAGGATTTCATGATTTCCGCCTTTTCGGCGGCGCTGTCGCCACTTGCCGAAATGATCGCGCCGGCGTGGCCCATGCGGCGGCCTTTTGGCGCCGTGAGGCCCGCGACATAGCCGACCACCGGTTTGGTCATGTGGCTCTTGATCCATGCCGCCGCCTCGGCTTCCTGGGGCCCGCCGATTTCGCCGATCATCATGACTGCGGTGGTTTCCGGATCGCGCTCGAACAGCACTAGATGGTCCAGGAACGAGCTGCCATTGATCGGATCGCCGCCAATGCCGACGCTTGTCGAAACGCCGATCCCAAGGGCCTTCATCTGGGCCGCGGCTTCATAGCCAAGCGTGCCCGAGCGGGAAACGACACCGACCGTGCCGCGCACATAGATATGGCCCGGCATGATCCCGAGCATCGCCTTTCCGGGGCTGATGATCCCCGCGCAGTTCGGCCCGACCAGCAAGGTCCGGTGGTCGCGCTGATAGCGCAAAAGATAGCGCTTCACCCGCATCATGTCTTGCGCGGGAATGCCGTCGGTGATCGAGCATACGAGCCCGATCCCCGCGTCCGCCGCCTCCATGATCGCGTCGGCGCAGAAGGCCGGCGCGACGAAGGCAATGCTATGGTTCGCGCCGGTCTGCTTAACCGCTTCCTTCACGGTGTTGAACACCGGCAGGCCGAGATGGGTGGTGCCACCCTTGCCGGGTGTGACGCCCCCAACGATCTTGGTGCCGTAGGCGATCATTTCCTTGGCATGGAACGTACCCTTGTCGCCGGTGAAGCCCTGAATCAGGACCTGGCTTGTTTCGTCAATCAGAATGCTCATCGGCTTTGACTTTCCTCAAGCAATTTCCGGCGAAGGTCAGGGTCCTTTTCGCCAACGGAAAATGTGAACAAAAGCACGCGCTTAAGTGTGCTTTTTTTGAATCCAACCGTCAGGAACGCTCCTGCGTGCCGCAATCGCGAGTTCAGGCCGTGCGGACGTCCCGTTGCGGCGTGCCACGGGCGGCGGCGACCGCCGCCTTGGCAGCATCGGCGAGGGTATCGGCCGAGATAATCGGCAGGCCGCTTTTTGCGATGATGTCGCGCCCGGCCTCGACATTGGTCCCTGCGAGACGCACCACCAAGGGGACATCGACCTTCAATTCGCGGCAAGCCTGGACGACGCCTTCGGCCACCCAATCGCAACGATTGATTCCGGCGAACACGTTGACCAGAATCGCCCGGACATTGCGGTCGGACAACACGAGACGAAACGCCGCGGCAACCCGTTCCGGCGAGGCGCCGCCACCGATGTCGAGGAAGTTCGCGGGGCTGCCGTCCGCATATTTGATCATGTCCATGGTTGCCATGGCGAGCCCTGCGCCATTGACAATGCAGCCGATAGTGCCGTCGAGGCCGACATAGTTAAGGTTATGCTCGGCGGCCTGGACCTCGCGCGGATCCTCCTGCGAATGGTCGCGCATGTCGGCGACGGTGCCGCGCCGGAACAGGGCATTGTCGTCGAACGACATCTTGGCATCGAGAGCAAGGACCCGGTCGTCCTTGGTGATGACCAGCGGATTGACCTCGACCATGGTCGCGTCGAGATCGCGAAACGCGCGGTAGCAGCCGAGCATGCTGGCGACGGCACGGCTGACCTGCTTCAGACTGAGCCCGAGACCGAAGGCGAGTTCGCGCGCCTCGAACGGCTGGAGCCCCACCGCCGGCTCGACCACCACTTGCAGGATCTCCTCCGGATGGTCGGTGGCGATCTCCTCGATTTCCATGCCGCCGAAGCGCGATGCGATAACCCGGACCCGCTCGACCTTCCGGTCGAGAACGAAGCCAAGATAAATCTCGCGCTCGAAGGGTTCGGCGACCTCGACATAGACCCGCTGCACGACCTTGCCCTCGGGACCGGTCTGACTGGTGACGAGAGTTTTGCCGAGAAGCTCCGCCGCCGCCGCGCGCACTTCGTTATAGGTCTTGCAGAGCTTAACGCCGCCGGCCTTGCCGCGGGCGCCGGAATGGATCTGAGCCTTCACCGCCCAATGCCAGCCGCCGAGTTCGGTGGCGCAATAGACAGCTTGGTCGGGACTGTAGGCCACCGCTCCGTGCGGCGTTGCCACCCCGAAATTCGCCAAAATCTCCTTGGCCTGATACTCGTGAATATCCAAATACCCCTCCTTACAACACAACCTCGGCCCGATCCAATCGGCGCGGGCTCTCCCGGTTGTGTTTTTTGCCGCTCGCCCATGCGACCTGCTTGCGCCGGCGGGCACGCCCTCAGGTGATGCATGGAAGGCTTATTGCCAAATTCCGGCCTTAGCAACCCTCCCGTTGGCATCGGTTATCGCCCCTCAATGTGTCGCCTGGCGAGAAAATGGTTGAAAGCCCGGTAGTTGCGGTTATGAAACGGCATCGCCAGCCAGCTAAAATATAAAGGCCACAGGAAACGGGGACTCGATCGCGATCACGGCATTGGACGGCGGCGCGGCTGCCGGCGGCCGAAAAACGCAGGTTGCCGCCCCGGCAACCATCTCGGGAAGCGGAAACCGCAATGACCATCGATCCGCGTCAGCTGCTTTTCGATATGTTTGAGGCGGCGGTGGGCGCGGCCTTGCCAGAAAAGTGCCTGCCGCCGCATCTCCCGCCCCGGCCGCCAGGCCGCGTCATCGTCGTCGGCGCTGGCAAGGCCGGCGGCGCGATGGCCAAGGCGGTCGAGGATCATTGGCAAGGTCCGCTCGAAGGCTTGGTGGTCACCCGTTACGGCCACGGCGCGCCCTGCCAACGCATCGAACTGGTCGAAGCCAGTCACCCGGTCCCGGACGCCGCCGGGCAGGAAGCGGCAAAACGCATTCTCGCCATGGTCAAGTGTCTGACCCCCGAGGACCTGGTGCTTTGCCTGATTTCCGGCGGCGGCTCGGCGCTTCTCGCCCTGCCCGCCGATGGCGTGACGCTCGCCGACAAGCAGGGCATCAACAAGGCTCTCTTAAAGAGCGGCGCGACCATCTCCGAGATGAACTGCGTGCGCCGGCATTTGTCGGCGATCAAGGGCGGGAGGCTCGCCGCGGCCGCCGCGCCCGCGCGGGTGGTGACACTCATGATCTCGGATGTGCCTGGCGACGATCCTTGCGTGATCGCTTCTGGGCCGACCGTCGCCGATCCAACGACCTCGGCGGACGCGTTGGCGATCCTCCAAAAATACGCCATCGCCGTGCCGGCGAACGTCCGCGCGCATCTCGGCTCGGCAGGGGCGGAAACTTTGAAACCCGGCGATCCGCGCCTCGCGGGCGTTGCCAATGTGATGATCGCGACGCCGCAAATGTCGCTTGAGGCCGCGGCCGAAGTCGCACGCGAGGCCGGCGTGATCCCACTTATTCTGGCCAACGCCATCGAGGGCGAGGCGCGCGACGTGGCTTTAATGCACGCGGCGATCGCGCGGCAGGTTCATGGCTTCGGCCAGCCCTCGGCCCCGCCCTGCGTCCTCCTCTCGGGCGGCGAGACCACGGTCACCGTGCGCGGAACCGGGCGCGGCGGCCGCAACGCCGAGTTCCTGCTGGCACTTGGCGTCGCCTTGGACGGCCATCCCGGCATCTATGCGCTCGCCGCGGATACTGATGGAATCGACGGCACGGAGGACAACGCCGGTGCGCTGATCGGTCCCGATAGCCTTGCCCGCGCGGCCGCGGCCGGCGTGCCGGCCAAGACCAGGCTCGCCAATAATGACGGCTACGGCTTTTTTTCCGCGATTGGAGATCTGGTGGTCACCGGGCCAACCCTCACCAATGCGAATGATTTCCGCGCCATCCTGGTCCTTGGCTGAGGCCAAGCGCCTTGGCGTCGTTGCATGTCCTTGTCCGAAACCGGTTTCCGGTTTTGAAAGTGATGGTCTAGAAAAGGAAAACCTTGCGCGCGACTTCGGCTGTTGCGCTTGAGCCAATGGTTTTGTTAATAGTGTAAGCCGGCAAACAAATGGAGGATTCATCATGGCGGGCCGCCACTTTCTGTTCGTCCCAGGACCGACCAACGTCCCTGACCGCGTCACGCGCGCCATGATGGTAGCGATGGAAGACCATAGGTCTTCCAAATTTCCAGAGTTCACGCTGCCCCTGTTTCAGGATTTGAGGAAGGTCTTCAAGAGCACCGACGGGCAGGCGTTTATTTTTCCCTCGTCCGGCACCGGCGCTTGGGAGGCCTCGCTCTGCAACACGCTTTCCCCCGGCGACAAGGTTTTGGCCTCGCGGTTCGGCCAGTTCAGCCATTTGTGGATTGACCTGGCGCAGCGGATCGGCCTCGACGTCCAGGTTTTGGAGGAGGAGTGGGGCACTGGTGTCAAACCGGACAAGATCGAATCCATCCTGACCGCCGATAAGAGCCATCAAATCAAGGCCGTGCTGGCGGTCCAGAACGAGACCGCGACCGGCGTGACGAGCGATATCGGAGCGGTGCGAAAGGCGATGGACGCCGCCAATCATCCGGCGCTCCTCTATGTCGATGGGGTGAGCTCGATCGGAAGCATCGATTTCCGCATGGACGAGTGGCGCGTCGATCTCGCGGTCGCCGGCTCCCAAAAAGGTCTGATGCTGCCGGCCGGCCTCGGCATCGTCTGCGCCAGCCCCCGCGCGCTCGCGGCCTATAAGGGAGCAGGTCTCAAGCGAGTCTATTTCGATTTCGGCGACATGATCAAGGCCAACGCGACGGGCTACTTCCCCTACACACCGTCACTGCCGATGCTGTACGGCCTGCGCGAATCGCTCAAGATACTGTTCGAGGAGAAGCTCGAACGGGTGTTCGAACGCCATAACGTTCTGGCGAGCGGCGTGCGCGCCGCGGTCAAGGCCTGGGGCCTGCAACCCTGCGCGAAGGAACCGAAATGGTATTCCGATACGGTGACCGCGATCGTCGTCCCGCCGGGCTTCAACGGCGCCGATGTGATCGACGCCGCTTTCCGCCGCTATAATTTGTCGCTCGGCGCCGGTCTGTCGCAGGTTGCGGGCAAGGTGTTCCGGATCGGCCATCTCGGCGATCTCAACGACCTCATGGTTCTTGGCGCTCTTTCCGGGGCGGAAATGGCGATGCGCGATGTCGGCATCGATATTAAGCTTGGCAGCGGCGTCGCCGCCGCCCAAGACTATTTCCGCTCGACCATCTTGGCCAAGGAAAAGAAGCCGACGGACCAGGAGCATTTCGCCGTGCTGCACCCGGAGGGCGTCCTCAACGACTGAGGCGCCGCGTCTCGCGTGCCGGGCCCTCGTCGCGCGATCGCGCGCGGCGCCGCGGCCGCAGCCCGGCCGTGGGCGGCAAAGCCCTTTGGTGGCGGCGTGCCGCGCCGCTACCGCGGAGGAGTCGAGCCCGAACGATAGGGAAAAACCTACGGCGCGGCCCCAGCGAAGGCCTCGCGAAAAGCCTTGTTTCCGCGACAAATCGAATCAAAGAAAGATCACCCCGTGCAACACTCGATCGTCTTTCTGGACCGTTCGACCGTCGAGGCCAATCTGCGAACGCCGAAGTTTCCACATAGCTATACGGAATACGCGGTGACCTCGACGAACGAGATCGTCGATCGCCTTCGGGATGCGACAATTGCCATCATCAACAAGGTGCCAATGCGCGAAGCGACGCTGGCGAAGCTTCCCAATCTTAAATTGATCGCGGTCGCCGCCACCGGCACCGATGTCGTCGATAAGACGTACTGCAAGGCGCACGGCATTACCGTATCGAACATCCGCAATTACGCCTTCACTACGGTACCGGAACATGTCTTCGCGCTGGCCTTCGCGCTTCGCCGCAACCTCCTCGCTTACCGCGACGATGTGCGCGCCGGGCGCTGGCAGGCCTGCGACCAATTCTGTTTCTTCGATCATCCGATTCGCGACATGCGCGGCTCGACGCTCGGCATTGTCGGCTATGGCGCGATCGGCAAGTCGGTGGGCCGGATCGCGGAGGCCTTTGGCCAGAGGGTGCTGGCCTATGACATCTTCCCGCAGCCTGGCCTGACCGATTTCCAAACCTTGCTGCGCGAGAGCGACATCATTACCCTGCATTTGCCGTTGACGCCCGAGACCAAAAACATGATCGGCGCGCGCGAATTGCGGCTGATGAAGAATGACGCCCTTCTTATCAACACCGGCCGCGGCGGGCTCGTCGACGAGGACGCCTTGGCCGATGCGCTGAACAACAAAATCATTGGCGGCGCGGGCTTCGACGTGCTGACCGTCGAGCCCCCGAAGCAAGGCAATATTCTGCTCGACTTGCGGCTGCCGAATTTCATCGTCACCCCGCATGTCGCCTGGGCGAGCCGCGAGGCCATGCAGATTCTCGCCGACCAGCTCATCGACAACATCGACGCATTCGCGGCCGGCAAGCCGCAAAACATGGTGGAAGCCTGAGCCCGGCTTCGAGAGGAGGGACGATGCCGGCGGACATCGAAATCGCGCAACGAGCCAACATGCGCCGCATCGGCGACGTGGCGCGGGAAAAGCTCGGTATCGGGGATCAGCACCTTGAGCCCTATGGCTACTACAAGGCCAAGATATCGTTGGATTATGTGGATAGCCTCGTGGACCGCTCGGATGGCAAGCTGATCCTCGTCACGGCGATCAGCCCGACCCCGGCCGGGGAGGGCAAGACCACAACCACGGTCGGCCTCGGCGATGCGTTGAACCGGATCGGCAAAAAGGCCTCCATTTGTCTGCGCGAGCCCTCGTTAGGGCCGGTTTTCGGCATGAAGGGAGGCGCGGCCGGTGGCGGTTATGCGCAGGTTGTGCCGATGGAGGACATTAACCTGCATTTTACCGGCGACTTCAATGCGATCGGCCTTGCCAACAACCTTCTCGCCGCGATGATCGACAATCATATTCACCACGGCAATGAGCTGAACCTCGACGTGCGGCGTATCGCATGGAAGCGGGTCGTCGATATGAACGACCGCGCGCTGCGGCAAATCACCGTGGCGTTGGGCGGGCCCGCGAACGGATATCCTCGCGAAGACGGATTCGATATCGTGGTCGCCTCCGAGATCATGGCGATCTTCTGTCTCGCCACCTCGATCAAGGATTTGAAGGACCGGCTGGGAAGGATCGTGGTTGGATATACGCGAGACCAAGAGCCTATTCACGCGGGCGATTTGAACGCGCATGGCGCCATGGCGGTGGTTTTGAAAAATGCGCTTAAGCCGAACCTCGTGCAAACGCTCGAAAACAACCCGGCCTTCATTCACGGCGGGCCTTTCGCCAATATCGCGCACGGCTGCAATTCCGTGCTCGCCACCAAGACCGCGCTGAAATTGTCCGACTATGTGGTGACCGAGGCGGGCTTTGGCGCCGATCTCGGCGCCGAGAAATTCATCGATATCAAATGCCGCAAATCGGGCCTTCGCCCGCAGGCGGTGGTGATCGTCGCGACCATCCGCGCCCTCAAATATCACGGCGGCGTGGACCTCAAGGAACTCAATACGGAAAACCTCGATGCGTTGACCAAAGGCGTCGCCAATTTGGAGCGCCACGTCAACAACATCCGCAACCATTTCGGGCTACCTTGCGTCGTCGCGATCAATCATTTCAGCTTCGACACAGACGCCGAGATCGCGCTTTTGAAAAGAAAAATGGCGCAACACGAAGCCCCGATCGTCGTGTGCCGGCATTGGGCGGAAGGAGGCAAGGGCGCCGAGGAGCTAGCGCGCACGGTCGTCGATATGGTCCACAAATTGCCGGGCGACTTCCACTTCGTCTATGAGGAATCGGCGACGCTCTGGGACAAGGCGACGGCGATCGCCACCAAGCTCTATGGCGCGAGCCAGGTCACCGCCGATTCAAAGATTCGTGCGCAGATCAAGCGGCTTCAGGAGAGCGGCTACGGCCACTATCCCGTGTGTATCGCCAAGACCCAATATTCGTTCTCGACGGACGCAAAGCTGCGCGGCGCGCCGTCCAACCATGAGATCAATATCCGCGAAGTCCGGCTCGCCGCCGGCGCGGAGTTCGTCGTCTTGGTGTGCGGCGAGGTCATGACCATGCCGGGCTTGCCCAAGGTGCCGGCGGCAACCAAGATCGATCTCGATGACAGTGGCAAGGTCACCGGACTGTTTTAGCAACCGAACCGTGAAAGCGGAAATTGTTATCCGATTTTAACGGACCGGTTGATGATTTGGGCGGGATCCCTCGGCGCCTCGGCGCAGGATTGTTGGTGCTTGGAGAGCCATGCCTTCAAGCCGTCAATATCGACATAATCCCGATCGAAGCGCAGGCCGCCGAGCTGGCGGCAGGGACGATCCGGCTCGCCTAGATCGGTGAGAACGCTCGTCGCAAGGCTGAAATCATCCCCTTTCAAATAAGAGCTTGGCGCCGCGATGACGGGCAAGCCCGCGGCCCGTGCCGCCTTGATGCCATTTTCCGAATCCTCGATGGCGACACAAGAGCCCGGGTCACACCCCAGCGTGTCAAGAGCGAAGCGATAGACGTCGGGCGCGGGTTTTTTGTGAGCCACGACATCACCGGCGGCGATCACCGCAAACCAAGAGGGGCCTTCTTCGCCGAACATCGCGCGCAGTACCACATCGACGCTCCCCCGCAGCGACGTCGTGGCGATGGCGAGCCGCACGCCCCGTTCATGGGCCTCCGTGATTAGGCGGCGAACACCCGGTCTCGCTGGCGCGGCGCCGGACTTTACAAGCGCGGCGTAGCGGGCCGACTTCGCCTCGTAGATCTCAGCGAAGCGGGCAAGGACCACCTCGCTGCCGCGAGGTTTCCAAGCGTCGATATAATGCTGAAGACGCTCTTTGCCGCCGGTCACCTGGAGGAGTTCGCGATAAAGCTCCTTATCCCAGCTCCAATCGACCCCGAAGGCCGCGAATGCTTCGTTGAAAGACTGTCTATGCGCCTCTTCGGTTTCGGCAAGCGTCCCGTCCACGTCGAATATCAGGGCCTCAAGCGGCATCGCGGCGTCGCATTCTGGCCGCTGCCGTGCGTATTGCCGCAATATTCGCCGCATAATGCTCTGGGCCTCCCATGAAGATGGCGGAGCCCGCGACAAAAGTGTCCGCGCCCGCCGAAGCGACGAGGCCCGCGGTTTCCGGGTTGATCCCGCCGTCGACCTCGATGCGGATCGCACGCGGGCCAATCATCGCCTTCAGTTCCGCGATCTTGTCCACCGCAGAGGCAATGAAGGTCTGCCCGCCAAAGCCTGGGTTGACCGACATGACCAGCACCAGATCGCTAATATCGAGGACATTCTGGACGCTCGATGCCGGGGTCGCCGGGTTGAGCACGACTCCGGCTTTTTTGCCAACTGCCCGGATCGCCTGCAGCGAACGATGAAGATGCGGCCCGGCCTCGACATGGATCGAGATCGAATCCGCCCCGGCTTCCGCGAAGGCGGCAATATAGGGATCACAAGGGGCGATCATAAGATGGACGTCGAAAGGGATTTTTGCATACGGGCGCAAGGCGCGCACCATCGCCGGACCGATCGTGATGTTTGGCACGAAATGGCCGTCCATGACGTCGATATGAATCCAATCGGCGCCGGCGCCGGTGATCGCCCGGATTTCTTCGCCGAGGTTGGCGAAATCAGCGGAAAGTATCGAGGGCGCAATGACCAGAGCCGTCATTTAATCCTGCCCGCCGTCCGTCGGATCCAAGTCGAAAACGCCGCGGGCCACAACGTCGGCGCGTCGATCGTCTTAGGCTTGCCAAGCATGGCGCCACCGGCCGCACGGCGTTGCCGCTTTCGGATCCTTGCCGGCTAAGTTCAATATAAACCTCCGGATTATTCCGCGGCGGTGCGCCGTAAGTTTAGGGCGGGATCGAGGCTGCCCGAGGCATAGCGCTTGGCCATCGCGGACATAGGCAGAACCTTGATCTTCGAGGCATTTCCGGCGGTGCCGAATTGCTCGAGCCGCTGCCGGCAAACCTTGCGCATCGCGTCCATCGCGGGTTTCAAGAATTTGCGCGGATCGAACTCGCCTGGCGTCTCATGCGCGACGCGGCGAAGTTCGGCGGTCATCGCGAGACGGCAATCGGTATCGATGTTCACCTTGCGCACCCCGTGCTTGATGCCGCGCACGATCTCCTCGACAGGGACGCCATAGGTCTGACGCATGGCGCCGCCAAAGGCGTTGAAGCGGTCCTGGAGTTCCTGCGGAACCGATGACGATCCATGCATCACGAGATGGATGTTGGGAAGTTTCGCGTGGATCGCCTCGACGACCCGCATCGACAAAATATCGCCATCGGGCTTGCGGGTGAACTTATAGGCGCCGTGCGACGTTCCCATCGCGATCGCGAGCGCATCGACCTTTGTCCGCGTCACGAAATCGACGGCCTGATCGGGGTCGGTCAAGAGCTGATCGAGAGTGAGTTTGCCTTCCGCGCCATGTCCGTCTTCCTGTTCGCCGGCGCCGGTTTCGAGCGACCCCAGGACGCCAAGTTCGCCCTCGACCGAAACACCGACCGCATGCGCCACCTCGACGACCTTGGCGGTGATACCGATGTTGTAGTCATAAGAGGAAGGCGTCTTCGCATCGGCATCGAGCGAGCCGTCCATCATCACCGATGAAAATCCGTATTGGATCGCCGTGAAGCAGGTCGCTTCGCTGTTGCCATGATCCTGATGCATGCACACCGGAATATCCGGATACAGCTCGATCAACGCCTCGATCAACTTGGCGAGCACGATGTCGTGCGCATAGGCGCGGGCGCCGCGGCTCGCCTGAATAATGACCGGGGCATCGGTGGCGGCGGCCGCCTCCATGATCGCCAAGCCTTGCTCCATGTTGTTGATATTGAACGCCGGGACACCATAGTCGTGCTCGGCCGCATGGTCGAGCAGCTGACGAAGGGTAATGCGGGCCATGGGTTATTCTCCGTCAC
This sequence comes from Pseudomonadota bacterium, assembly GCA_030948025.1. Classification (GTDB taxonomy): domain Bacteria; phylum Pseudomonadota; class Alphaproteobacteria; order Rhizobiales; family Beijerinckiaceae; genus Methylocapsa. The sequence continues at coordinate 7,726 of JALZAY010000019.1, read as the reverse complement.
TGATGCGGCTGGGTGTCTTTAGAGCATGTCCTTAAAAAAGTTGCTCGCCATTTTCGATTCCGACATGCTCCAACTCTTTGATTTTGAGCGAGACCTTATCGATCAAATGATTCCATTTGATCGGGGCGCGCTCTAGGATAGCCTAGTCACGGCCTCCCGGCCATCCGAGATAAACTTTCGCGGTTAATGCATAATTCAAGCCGGAGACCGCCCTTAGCAAACCGTGAACGGAGCGATAATGGCGCGTGGCGAATACATCCATGATTGGGTTGCCTCAGTCCGCTCGTCGCCGCCGCTCGACGAGCTGAAGGACGAACGGCGTCAAAATCAGCTGCATCGCAAGATCGAGCTTGGCGCCTGGAATAACGATCGAATTGGCCCGAGACATGAAACTGTCATGGATCATCGAATGCAAATAGGGAAAATCGATGCCGCGCGGTTTGGCGAAACGGATGATCACCATCGATTCGTCGGCGGTCGGAATCCAGCGCGCGGCAAAAGGGTTCGAGGTATCGACGGTCGGCACCCGCTGGAAATTAATGTCCGTTTTAGTGAACTGCGGACAAATGTAATGGACATAATCAGGCATTCGCCGCAACATTATGTCCATCACCGCTTCCGTCGAATGGCCGCGCGCGGAGCAGTCGCGATGGATTTTTTGAATCCATTCGAGGTTGATAACCGGCACGACACCGATCTTCAGGTCGGGATACTGCGAAATGTTCACTTCGTCCGTTTCGACGGCGCCATGCAGCCCTTCATAGAAGAGAAGATCGCTTTGTCCGGGCAAAGCCTCCCAGTCGGTAAAGGTTCCGGGCGCGCAGCCATAGAACGCGGCCTCTTCGTCGTCATGAACATAATGCCGGGTTTTGCCGGTGCCGGATTCGTGATAGCTGCGAAACACGGCTTCGAGTTCCGCGAGAAGATTGGCGCCGGGGCCGAAATGGCTGAAATTACGGTTGCCCTTCAACTCCTCCAGGGCCATCATGGTACTCATTTCATCGCGATCGTAACGATGGAAGGCATCGCCTTCGATAAAGGCCGCCGCGATTTGCTCGCGCCGGAAAATCTGTTCGAAGGTGCGCCTCACGGATGTCGTTCCGGCCCCAGACGAACCGGTCACCGAAATCATCGGATATTTCGCGGACACAGCAGCCTCTTCGTTTTCAGCTTGCTCTTTTCAAAGACGCATGAGGCCGCGCTTGCCAAATAATGGCGCGCGCTCGGAAAATTGCGGATCGCTATGATAGCGGGCGACGAGCCCAACCGGCCCCGCCGAGCCAAAGACGAGCGGCACCCGCGCGTGGATGGCGGAGGGGACGATGTCGAGAATAGGGTGCACACCGTCGGTCGCGATCCCCGCCGCCCGTTCCACGATTAGGGCGATCGGATTGGCCTCGTAAAGGAGCCGCAGCCGCCCATGGTTATAACCGGCCCGCTGATCGCCAGGATAAAGGAAAATCCCGCCGCGCAGCAAAATCCGGTAGGTGTCGGCGACGAGCGAGCCCGTCCAGCGCATATTGTGGTCGCGCTTCAGCGGCCCTTCGGTGCCCTGCTCGCAATCATCGATAAATGCCCGGACCGGAGCCTCCCAATGCCGGTAGTTGGAGGCGTTGATGGCGTATTCGGCGCTTTCCCGGTCGATGACCGGAGCGGATATCGCCTGGTGGAAGCGGCCGGCGCGACGGTCCAGGGTGAAGATTTGGGTTTGACCGCTTCCCAAAGCGAATACGATCGACGTCTGCGGCCCATAAATGACAAAACCGGCGGCGATCTGCAGCCGCCCCGGTTGCAGGAAATGGGCCTCGGCGCTGTTCGCATTGGCAAGCATGGGAAGAATCGAAAAGATCGTTCCGATCGACACGTTGCTATCAATATTCGAGGAGCCGTCGAGCGGATCCATCGCAACCGCGAGCGGGCCCGCGGAATCGAGAACCAATGGCTTGCTCATTTCCTCGGAGACAACCGCCGCCACCGGAGCCCGCGTGAAAGCCTCAACGAACATGTCATTGGCGAGAACGTCCAGTTCCTTTTGGACATCGCCGTCCGTGTTCGTATTGGCGCGGCTGGCACCTAGCTGGCCGTATAAGCGGCCGAGATCGATGAAGCCGGACATTTCGACGGCGGCCGCCGCGATGGCGCGAAGAACCCTCGCGGCCGCGCCTAAGCGAGCGTCCAGAGCCACGGCTTGATCGAGATAAGCGTCGAAATTCTGGGTCCCGGCAATCTGCGGCATGGCTAGCCCTATCGCTCTTGTTTGACCCGCAATGTGACGCAAAGCCGGCGGAAATAAAAGCGAATAATATCGGGATTGGACTGAGGAAAATTTAATGGCAGCCCATGTGCCGTCCGGCCCGGCGACATTTGGACCCGCAAGGGCAGGGGGCGGGACCGCGCCCGCGAGCCCTAAAGACCACCGCCGCCGTGCTCACAGCCCGGACCAACCTTCTCGGGCGAGGCGATGACGACCCTCGGATGAAGCCCAAAACCTGCGGACAAGGGCCTCCGCCAGACCTCAGATCCGGAAGGAAAAGGCGCGAAGGCGCGGCCCCGGGAATAATTCGGAGCCGCCGCTGGCAAATTACGCACCTTTCTTGAATTTGGCGGCCTCCTCGGATCCGCCGGTCGCGTTTCCGGCGCTGTAGGAATGCGCGCCGGCGCCGGCGAGCTTACCTTTGTCGACAATCAAATATTCATTGCGGATGGGCCGGCCCTCGAAATAGCATTCGAGGATTTCGCGGGTGCCAGCCGAGTAGCGCGCTTGCGCGGACAGCGATGTCCCGGAAATGTGCGGCGTCATCCCATGGAGCGGCATCGTGCGCCAGGGGTGATCTTTCGGCGCCGGTTGCGGAAACCACACATCCCCCGCATAGCCCGCGAGCTGGCCGCTTTCGAGCGCCCGCACGATCGCATCGCGGTCGCAGATTTTTGCGCGCGCGGTGTTTACAATATAGGCACCGCGCTTCATCTTGGAAATCATCGTTTCGTCAAAGAGACGCTCGGTCTCCGGATACAGCGGGCAGTTGATAGTGACGACGTCGCAGACTTTGACCATGTCCTCGACGTTCGGATGCCAGGTGACGTTCAGCTCTTTCTCTACTGCCTCCGGCAGACGATGACGGTCGTAATAATGCAGATGCATATCGAACGGCTTTAGACGGCGCAGCACCGCGAGCCCAATGCGGCCGGCCGCGACGGTGCCGGCATGCATGCCTTCGACGTCGTAGGACCGCGTGACGCAATCGGCGATGTTCCAGCCGCCGCGCACCACCCATTGATACGACGGGATGTAATTGCGCACGAGCGAGAGAATCATCATCACCACATGCTCGGAGACGCTGATCGAGTTGCAGTAGGTGACCTCGGCGACGGTGACGCCGTGGTCCATCGCCGCCTGCAGATCAGTGTGATCGGAGCCAATGCCCGCGGTGACGATAAGCTTCAATTTCGGCGCCTTGGCGAACCGTTCGGCGGTCATGTAGGCCGGCCAAAACGGCTGCGAAATGACGATCTCGGTATCCGGCAGCTCGCGATCGAGGACCGAGCCCGCACCATCCTTATCCGAGGTGACAACCAATGTGTGGCCGTTCGATTCGAGGTATTCGCGCAAGCCCAGCTCGCCGGATACACTGCCGAGCAGCGTGCCGGGCTTGAAATCGATCGATTTTGGCGTTGGAAGAGTCTGACCGTCCGGATAGCGGTCGATTTTCGGGAGATCATCCCGAGGGTAGGATTTCGGATAACCATCAACTGGATCATCGTAAAGTACGCATACGATCTTTGCCATGACTTTCTCCCTTTCTGTGTTTCGTTGGATCGTTGTTGGACATGACCGAAAACGCTCTAGTCTTAAGGTTACGCTAGCCGGAAGCGAGGATAGGACAGCACCCGCTTCTAGACTGCCAGGCCAGTATCGTCACGCGCGGCTTTTAACACATCCCGAAGAAAATCCGCGCCAAGCGCAACCCCCGCATCATCGATGGCATGGCCAAGACCCGGCCTCGCCACCGCCGTCACGGGGACGCCGGCCGCTTCGAGCGCGGCCTTCGCGTTCGCCATCGACTGGAAAGGCACGGCATCGTCCGCCTCACCATGAACAAGAAGAACCGGCGGCTTGCTCCGGATGTCGCTTCGCAACCCCTCGCCGCCCGGCAGGGCTCCGGAAAAAGCAACGATGCCGGCGATTTGCGTTTGCCGCCGCAATCCGGCGTAGAGCGCCGTCGCGGCGCCTTGCGAAAACCCGGCGAGTGCCAGGCGGGCGTCGGCGAGCTGGCGGCTGGCCAGCATTTCATCGAAAAAGCGATCGAGAATCGCGCCAGCTTCCCGCAAGCCGGCGAGCAACTTTTCCGGCGCGCGATCCTGCAGGCTGAACCATTGCCGAGCGTCCGGCGCATAATCGCACGGAAACGGTGCGTTGGGCGCGATGAACTCCGCGTTGGGCAAAATCTTCCGCCAAGCGCGGGCAAGTGACATGAGGTCGTTGCCGTTGGCGGCGACCCCATGCAGGAGAACCACCAGATTAGCCGCCTTGCCGCCGGAAAGCGGCGCGAACCCTGGCCCGTCGAGTTGCATCGGCATCCGCCCTTCCCCGCCACATTGTCTTTAACAATAGCGAAACGGAGAAACCGAGTCAGCTTCCATTCGGCGAATATGCGGAACTTGACACGGGAGGGCGATTTGGCTTAGTCTCCATAGCATGGATTCTAGCATCGTTAGTTATATCCGCGCCTTTGGCGTTCGATGGTTTGTCACCATGAGCGGTCCATTGAGCGTGCCCTTGGCGATTATTGCCTATTTTGTTCAAAATGACGCCGCTAAAATTATACTTCTTACGACCGCAGTATTATGCGCTGTGTTCGCATCATATTGGGTTTGGAAAGTCGAACGAGTAGCCCGTATTGATGCGGAGGCCAAAGTTGACAAGCGAGAAACCCGAAAAAACATCAGGGTAACTTTAGGTAAGTTTCTTGCTGGAGGACGCTCGTTAATGGCACAATGTATGAAAGAGGATATTCCACCCCCTATAAGCGACGGCGACCAATGGAATGACAATACAGAAGGCTATTTAGCTAACACCCTTGACACATCATACGTCGAACGATTCCATACCTCGGCCGGTATAATGTTGACATTGTTAGGCCCTAGCGCCGCAACTCATAAACAAGTTTGGCAGGCACTATTTACAAGGTGTTATCGATTGCAAGAGTTTATTATGGAACTTTCTTATGACTGAGACCGCCGCCTCTCATGGCTTCTTAGGCGTCTCAGCAACGTGCTATTGCCGCGCCGAATATGTCCGCATTATCGCGGTTGTTATAGCGCCACTCGAACTCTGCAACATACAGCGGCAGATACTTGCGGCTCACTTTATGGAAGTTACCCATAATGCCCCGTTTCAAGAGCGACCAGAAGCCGTCAATAGTCTGAGTATGGACCGCGCCGTTGACATATTGGCCAGCGCTGTGCCGAACGGTGCCATGTTTCTTCAATTTGCTATAGCCGGGATATTCATCAGTTGCGATCAGACTGACTTTTTCAGAGATGGCTTCGCGGATAAAGCTGTTCAATGTTTCAGTATCGGCATGTTCGATGACGCGAGCCACGATGTTTCCCTTGCGCTCGACAGCGCCAACAACAACGTCCTTACCTTCCCCGCCCGTTCCTGGCGTGCGCTTATCCCAATGCCGATTTTTGTTTTTCCCGCCGATGTAAGTTTCGTCAACTTCGACGATACCCATGAGTTTGCGGAATTCAGGTTTGGCGAGTCCCGCGCGGATGCGGTGACACATATAGAGAGCGGTCGAATAGGAACCGAAACCAAACATCCGGTGCACCTGCAATGCAGCAATGCCCTTCTTGCTCGTCAACATGAGATAGATGACTTTGAACCATGTCCGCATCGGGATATTCGTGTTTTCGAAGATCGTCCCGACAAGCACAGAGAAACGATAACCGAGCGGGGAGCATTGGCGGCATTGCCAATGGAATGGACGTTTCGTCAGTTCAGTAAGATTTTCGCTCCCGCAACGCGGGCAACGAACGCCATTCGGCCAACGCCTCGCAACCAAGTAAGATTTGCAAGCGTCATCCGTGGGGAAGAGCCGATCGAACTGCGCGACGGTCATCTGTTTGGTGAACTTTGGGCCGGCCATAGGAGTGCTCCCGATGTCTGAAAAGCATCATTGCACATCTTTGGCTCCGTGTCAAGTTCCGCATATTCGCCCTTGCAAGAGGCTCTATTTTATCCCGCATAAAAGTGTACTATCCCGCCCAAGCGACCGGGCTTGAAGCAGATATTGTTGGGTATTGTCTATGATGTGAGGTAAACTGATGTATCGCGCCCATCCAAATGACGGCATTGCGTGGGTCACGGGAGCAAGCTCGGGCATTGGCCGCGCGGTGGCGCTCGAACTTGCCCAACGCGGCTTTAAAGTCGCGGCGACGGCGCGCCGGGCCGCCGAACTCGAAGCCTTGGCTGCGGAATCCCACAATATTTTCAGCTTTCCCGGCGATACGACGGACCGCGCGGCCATGGCCGCCATGGTCTCCGGTATCGAGGCGGCGCATGGACCAATCGCGCTGGCCTTCCTTAACGCGGGCGTCGCTTTCATCGCCGAACGCGACGGATTTTCGGCCAGCCTTGTCTGGCGCACTTTCGAGATCAATGTCGGCGGGACGGTCAATTGTCTCGATCCCGCGCTCGCCGCAATGAAGCGGCGCGGAAAAGGCCAAATCGCTCTCACCTCGTCCCTGGCGGGTTACGGCGGTATCGCAGGGTCGTCCGGCTATGGTTCGGCCAAAGCAGCCCTGATCTACATGGCGGAAGCACTAAGACTCTCCTATGAGCAGGCGGGTCTCACCATCCAGGTCGTCAATCCGGGTTTTGTCCACACCGCTATGACGGCACAAAATGATTTTGAAATGCCTTTCATCATGGGCGCGGATCGCGCGGCCAGAATTATTTGTGACGGGTTCGAAAAAAACGGCTTTGAGATCACGTTTCCGCGCCGGCTTGCCTACAATTTCAAGGTCATATGTCTATTACCCTATGCGCTTTTTTTCCCGCTCATGCGGCGAGCGGCGAAACGGGCACGGCGGTAAGTTGCGAGGCGTCCGTTCCAATGGAAACCCCGAGAGTGTGTCCCAAAAAAGTTGCTCGCCTTTTTCGATTCCGGCGTGGTCCAAATCTTTGCATTCGAGCGCTTCCTTTTTGATCACGTGATGCGACGTGATCGGGAAGCGCTCTAAGCAACTTATTTGCAGACGCAATGGGTTGCGGATGCGTCTCGAGCTCTGGATTCCGGAATACGTCTTCCGTGACGGCCCGGTGATCATCCCCGGGCGGAGCGTGCTGGGTTTGCCGGATACCCCGCCGGCCGGCCGGGCGATGCGTCCTCGCGCCGCAGCTTCCGCGCCACCTGGAAAACGTTGGCGGCGAAGAGACCGACGAAAACAATTCCGGCGCCGCAAAGCACGAGATCGTAGGGCGAGAACGTCTCGCGTCCGATTGCAATCCTCGAATCGCCCGCGAAATACATCCAGCAATTGATGCCGATCAAGCCGACGCGAAGCTCCGTCGGTCCAAGCGCCAGAAACGACAATTGAAACCTTTGCGAGACTTGGTTGTACAGGAACACGTACATGCAAAGCATGAAATAGCCAAGCAGCGCAAACAAAGCCACGTCCAAACGGATATAGGCGGAAAGCCCGGCGCCGGTCATGATCG
>JALZAY010000326.1 GCA_030948025.1 Pseudomonadota bacterium | reverse complement strand
ATCCCCTGAAGGAAGCCAAGGAACAGCGGCGGATCGCCAAGCGGCGTCAACACTCCGCCGATGTTCGAGACAAGAAAAATAAAGAAGACCACCACATGGGCGTTGAAGGCGCGCGCGTTATTGGCGCGAATGAGCGGCTGGATCAGGATCATCGAGGCGCCGGTTGTTCCGATAATGCTCGCGATCATGGTGCCAAGCGCGAGGATCGTTGTGTTGACCAGCGCCGAGCCGTTGAGCCTGCCCTCGATCGAGATGCCTCCAGCCGCCGTGAACAACGCGAAAAGCATGAGGATGAACGGCAGATATTCGAGCGCCATGCTATGCACGAAACTCGCCGCCGCCGCCGGCAACCCTTCGACGGCGATAAGGCCTCCAAGCGCCAGGATCGCCCAAAATCCAGCGGCCTTGGCGTAATGGATATGCCACCATTCCTTGACGGCGAGCGGCCCAAGCGCGATTGACAGCAATATCCCGGCGAAGGGCAGGGCGAGCGGCCAGGGGAGCCGCGCGCCGTCCAGAGCTTCCCCTGCCATGGCCGGGGTGGCCGTTATCATCACCGAAGCGAATAGGCTTGCGAGGACGATGCGTCCTGGCGAAAAGGCCGACATGTTTCCCGGCGCGCTCCTCGAACTTATGCCAATGGCCGAGAAGTGCTGTACGATTGAGCATAAAATACTTCAAGGCTATTTGGCGTCGCGTCGCCGTACATTGCACGGGTTCGCCTGCGATCCTCGGCGCTCGATTGGACATGAGGCGCGCCGCAAGGCTTCTAGCCCCAATTATGCGGCTCGTTGGCGGTTGTGCCGCGCAAAACGCCCCATGCAATGTGGTAATCTCGAGCGTGGAAATTATCTTCGCGGCGATTCGTTTTCGGGCCTTTACCCATCCATCTTCAACGCCGCGATAAAAGCTTCCTGCGGAATCTCGACCTTGCCGAATTGCCGCATCTTCTTCTTGCCCGCCTTTTGCTTTTCCAAAAGCTTGCGCTTGCGGGTAACGTCGCCGCCATAGCATTTCGCGGTCACATCCTTGCGCAGCGCCCTAACCGTCTCCCGCGCGATGATCTTTCCGCCGATCGCCGCCTGGATCGGAATCTGGAACATATGTTGCGGGATGAGTTCCTTTAGCTTTTCGACCATGGCGCGGCCCCGCGCGTCGGCGCGGTCGCGATGAACCAGCATCGAGAGCGCATCGACCGGCTCGGCGTTGACCAAGATCGACATCTTCACGAGATCGCCTGGGCGATAATCGGTGATCGCATAGTCGAAACTCGCATAGCCCTTCGAGATCGATTTCAGGCGATCGTAGAAATCGAACACGACTTCGTTGAGCGGCAAATCATAGGTCGCCATCGCGCGCTGGCCGGCATAGCTCAAATCGGCCTGCACGCCGCGCCGCTCCTGGCAGAGCTTCAATACCGCGCCGAGATAATCGTCCGGGGTCAGGATCGTCGCGCGAATCCAGGGCTCTTCGATTGTCTCGATCTTCGCCGGATCTGGCATATCGGCCGGATTATGCAATTCCAGCACATCCCCGCCGCGCTGAAGAACCCGGTAGATGACAGAAGGCGCAGTCGCGATGAGATCGAGATTGAACTCGCGCTCCAGCCGCTCCTGAATGATTTCGAGATGCAGGAGACCCAGGAACCCGCAGCGGAAACCGAAGCCGAGAGCCGCTGAACTCTCCATCTCGTAGGAAAAGCTCGCGTCGTTAAGACGAAGCCGTCCCATTGCCGCGCGAAGGTCGCCGAAATCCGCCGCATCGACCGGAAAGAGCCCGCAGAAAACCACCGGCTGCGCGGGCTTAAAGCCGGGCAGCGCCTCGGCGCAAGGGCGGCGCGCATCGGTGATCGTGTCTCCGACCCGCGTGTCGGCGACCTCTTTGATCTGCGCGGTGATGAAGCCGACTTCGCCGGGTCCCAGCTCCGCCTCATCCTGCATCTTCGGCCGGAACACCCCAATTTTGTCGATCTCGTAATGGGCGTCCGTTCCCATCATTTTGATTTTCTGGTATTTCCTGAGCGTCCCGTCGATGATGCGCACAAGCACGACGACGCCGAGATAGGCGTCGTACCAGGAATCGACCAACAGCGCCTTCAAGGGCGCGGTTTCGTCCCCTTTCGGCGGCGGCAGGCGGGTGACGATCGCCTCCAGGACCTGATCGATGCCCTGCCCGGTCTTCGCCGAAATGAGCACGGCCTGCGAGGCATCGAGTCCAATCACATCCTCGATCTGCCGCTTGATGCGCTCGGGCTCGGCGGCGGGAAGATCGATCTTGTTTAAGACCGGCACGATCTCATGGCCGGCATCGAGCGCATGATAGACGTTGGCAAGCGTCTGCGCCTCGACGCCCTGGCTCGCGTCCACCACCAGCAGCGAGCCTTCGCAGGCGGCGAGCGAACGCGACACTTCATAGGCGAAATCGACGTGGCCCGG
>JALZAY010000151.1 GCA_030948025.1 Pseudomonadota bacterium | reverse complement strand
CCAACTTGCCTTACGCGCGCTTGGAGGACGCGGCGATTCCAGTTCACGTCACCGCCACCAGCCTCGAGGGGATGGCGGTTCTTCTCTCGAAGGGACCGGCGATCGACGCAATCCTCGCGAGCGCCGCTATACCCGGCATCTTCCCGCCAGTTCGAATCGACGGCCAGTCGCTGATGGACGGCGCAATCGCCAACAACACTCCCATACTGGACGCGAGGGACCTCGGAGCGTCACGGATCGTCGTGCTTCCAACTGGAATTGCTTGCGCCATGAAAGAGCCTCCGAAAGGGGTGATGGCCAAGGCCTTGCACGCAATCACCCTGTTGGTCGCGTGGCAACTTATCCGTGATTTCGAGCGGCTCGCGGACGAGATCGATCTGTGCGTCGTGCCGCCGCTCTGTCCGCTCGATGTGTCGCCATATGATTTCTCGGCGTCGCGTCATCTCATGCGACGCGCGGAGGAGAGCACTCGAAAATGGCTCGATGGCGGCGGCCTTTCGCGGCGATTCCAGCCTCAGGAATTTCAGGCGCACCACCATTGAATGGTGGGATTTGGGTGAAGAGGCGCGTGACAAACCGGTGCCGGCCCGTTGACGAAGCCGCAGTTGCCTGATTTCCGTCCGCGGATCGAAGATTCGGAGCGGGCTGTGATGACGCGGACTGGACAGAAGACGGCATTCGCGTTTGCCGGCGGCGGAAGCCTCGGCGCGATCCAGGTCGGCATGTTGCGTGTTCTGCTATCCGCGGGAGTGCAACCGGATTTCGTGGTTGGCGCGTCGGTCGGCGCGATCAACGCCGCCTATTTCGCCGGAGCCCCGAACGCGGAAGGGGTTGCAAGGCTCGCGGAAATCTGGTCGGGCCTGCGGCGCAGAGAGGTCTTTCCGGTCACGTTCAAAAGTGCATTCGGTCTGCTCAGGCGTCCGGACAGTGTCATCGATTCCGGCGGCCTACGGCATCTGATCGAGACCAACTTGGCTTACGCGCGCTTGGAGGAAGCGCCGGTTCCCGTTCACGTCACCGCGGCCGGCGTCGAGGGGATGGCGGTTGTTCTCTCGAAGGGACCGGCGATCGACGCCATCCTCGCGAGCACCGCGATACCCGGCGTCTTCCCACCGGTTCGAATCGACGGCCAGACGCTGATGGACGGCGCAATCACCCGGAACTCTCCTATTCGGGTGGCGGCGGACCTCGGAGCATCACGGATCGTCGTGCTCCCAACGGGATATGCGTGCTCCTTGAAAGAGCTTCCGAAAGGGGCAATCGCCAGGGTCTTGCATGCAATCACCCTGTTGATCGAGTGGCGACTCATCCACGATATCGAGCGGCTCGCGGACGAGATCGATGTGTGTATCGTGCCGACGCTCTGTCCGCTCGACGTGTCGCCATACGATTCTCGGCGTCGCGTTACCTCATTCAACGCGCCGAGGAGAGCACGCGAAAATGGCTCGATGGCGGCGGCCTTTTGCGGCGATCCCGGCCTCGGGAACTTGAGGCGCACCACCATTGAATGACTTACCGGGCTCCCCGGCATGAGGGCATGATGTGCGTTCGGCTTGCCGTGGCTTGCCGAATCTTGGCGGAGCGGCCATGCTGAATGCGGCGAAGGTTTTGGCGGGAGGGGCCGCTGGCCGAGATAGATAACAGAGAGGAATTGAAGGCGTGGCTGCGAAAGTGGCCGCGCGAGGTTTCGGTCGCTTTCGCCGCGCGCGCGGCCTTGCGGGCTCTGCCGGTCCTCCAGGAAGCGCGAGGCGGAGACTTTCAAGGCGGTTTCTTCGCCGATGTCGTGTTGCCGGTTTTCCGTGCTACAGGCGTCGCCTGGGCTGCCGCCAAATATCCAGCCCAGGTGACGGAGTTTAGGAAGCCCGTCTCCGCCGCCCGCGCCGCCTCCGTCGCCGCCTACGCCTTCTCCTCCTCCTCCTCCCATCTACGCCTCCCCACCTCCGCCTCCGCCGCCGCCTCCGCTGCCGCCTACGCCTCCGCCTCCGCCTCCGCTGCCGCCTACGCCTCCGCCTCCGCCGCCGCCTCCGCCGACACCGCCGCCCTCGCCGCCACCACCGCCTCTTCCGCCTCTTCCGCCTCTTCCGCCTCCGCCGACTACGCTCTCGCTTTTTGGTCCGCTGTTTTCATCGACGCGGCGCGGGTGGATGAGGGCGCAACGGTCTCCGTAATCGCCGGTTCACCACTGTGGCCTGAAGGTGAACCGGACCAGCTCCAATCCTTGTGGCAGGACATGAAAGCCACGCTCCATGCAGAGGGTGAGGACTGGCAGGTGTGGACCATTTGGTACGACGACCGGCTCACTGGCCGCGTCAACGACGAGACACGCGAACTCGCCTATGTGCGCATCGAAGAAGCCCTATGGAACCAAGGCCCGGCCGTCGTCAACGCCGAGATCAAAAGGCTGATCGAGGAGCATGAGTCGCCACAGCATGACGCCGTACAGCTACAGGCCCGTTCCTCAAGCGCAGCGAGTATGTCAGCGGGCGTCTCACTGAGTGTCGCGGAGCCTACGCCGCCTGCTCCAATCGAAAATGTTCCCTCGGCGGTGTCTTTTGGATGGAGTTCAAAGGGTACCATCACCGTCGTCGCGGGAGCCCAAAATTGGCCGTTCCTACCCTTCATAGGAAGCAATCAGGATTACGGAAATCGTCTCGAAGCCTGCCTGTTCTGGCAACCGACACGGCCCGGTCAGTACGAAGCGGCAAATGGAACGCACGATCCGACTACGCAGACACCCTCGACCAATATGTCGCATATCTTCCGAAGCAACCCGAGGAAGGCAATTTCCTTCTGGCGGATGCGAAGGCGCGTATCATTCGTTCAATGTTCGCAGCCGAGCAGGATTTCCTTCACGCTCCTATTGCCGCCGAACTCAAAGTGCTTCTTGAACAGCACATAGGTCTTCGCGCCTATTATCCCGCGACAGAAGATTTCTACGACTCGGTGCGATCGGGACATCTGGAACGTCCGCTGCCGATTGACGCCGTCGAAGATTTTATCCGAGGCGTCCGAGACAATACCCCAACCGCGTTCGAGCCTAACGTCGCGGATACGCTTCAGGGCGTTGCGCAACCAGTTCCAACAATCTCATCGATAGACGAAATGCCGCCACCCGGCAACGCCCAGCCGGTACCGCCACGTGATCCGCTCGGGGAAGTTGATCCACTAAAGGAGCAGCGTTTCATTCTGGCAAGCGGCGTCAATTTACTTTGGAAAGCAATAAAGTCTGGACCGACGGCATATGCGGGCTACGAGGGTTGGTCGAATATTGTTGAGACGCTCAGTCCCCATGCGTCAGCCATCCTCCGATGGCTGCGCGGTTATTTAGGCATGTAGCCTCTTCAAGGTATGCAATTCCTGACTCTCTACACCGTGAGCAACTTTGGCTTGGCGAAAGCCTCCTTAAACGGCAAGGCGGGATGAGAGCGTGAATGGGTTTTGAACTCAAGGACGGCCCTAAAGGGCCGCCAGCGCCGCTGGCCGCAGGTCCTTGACTTCAAAACCCATTGGCGCTGGGGTCGGCCGTTCCATTTAAGGCTAGCTCCGCCAGCGGCGCTTCGGCCTTTAAATCAAGTTCCCACCTGGATCTATCGCGGAAAGGGCGGTTGAATCGACACTGGCGACAGCACGCCCTTCAGCGATATGATGGAATGTGGTTTCGCATACCAAACACGGGTTCGAGCAATGATCTTTTACTCTCGCTGGGGATACCTGGTCGCCGTTTTTTTTGTTGTTGCCGCATTTATTGCTGGTGGAGTCAGCACCGCTTATCATCTTAGTCCTGAGTCAACGAGCGTTTTATTGTTTTTGTTCTGGGGGCCGCTGTGCGCAGGATTCGGAAGAAAACTAGGCACTCCCGAAAAGCCTAGCATGCTCTTTTGGATTCCGATGGAATATTGGGGCTATGGGCTCATAGGCCTCGGAGCCCTGAGCGCGTATGTAACATGGGACAAGATAGCGAGCGATTGGCTCGCAGCGGTTTAGGAGATTGCTGTTTTCGTAAGCCCCTCCGGCGCATCTGCGTTGTGAGCATTCATGTCAATTTAGGCGCAAGCTTGCCTTTTCCGTCTCTTGGCCGCATAGGGCGGCCTCTCGCTTCCAAAGCCGGTCATGTCTCACATCGACATCGAAATGGCCGATGATCTCTTTCCGCTTGGGCGCACGAACGCGGTGAGCCAGCCGCCGCCACGTGCTAATGAGTTTTGATCCATGGGTTTCAAATGCGGCATCGTTGGTTTGCCCAACGTCGGCAAATCGACGCTCTTCAACGCGCTGACGCGGACGGCGGCGGCGCAGGCGGCGAATTATCCCTTCTGCACCATCGAGCCCAATACCGGCGATGTCGCGGTGCCCGACGCGCGCCTCGAAATTCTGGCGAAAATCGCCAACTCCAAGGAAATCATTCCGACCCGGATCATTTTTGTCGATATAGCGGGCCTCGTGCGCGGCGCCTCGAAGGGCGAGGGGCTCGGCAATCAGTTTCTGGCGAATATCCGCGAATGCGATGCGATCGCCCATGTCGTGCGCTGCTTCGAGGATAGCGACATTACCCATGTCGAAGGCAAGATCGCGCCACAGGGCGACATCGAGACGGTCGAGACCGAATTGATGCTCGCCGATCTGGAAAGCCTGGAAAAACGCGCCGCCGGTTTGGAAAAGAAAGCCAAGGGAGGCGACAAGGAGGCCAAGGAGACTCTTGGGCTCGCGGGGTGCTGTCTTGTGCTTCTGCGCAAGGGAAAACCGGCCCGGCTTGCCGAGGTCAAGGAGGAAGAGCAAAAGCTTTTCGAAAGGCTTGGGCTTTTGTCGGCGAAGCCGGTGCTTTATGTGGCCAATGTCGAGGAAGCCGCGGCCGGTCGCGGCAATAGCTTTTCAAAAGCCGTCGAGGACCGCGCGGCCGACGAAGGAGCGGCCGTTGTGATAGTCTCGGCCAAGATCGAGAGCGAGATCGCGGTTTTGGCCGAAGATGAACAGAAGGAGTATCTCGAAGCGGTGGGCCTCGCGGAGCCTGGGCTCAGTCGTGTCATTCGCGCGGGCTATGGGCTTTTGCGGCTGATCACCTATTTTACTGCCGGCCCCAAGGAGACACGCGCGTGGACCATCCCACAAGGAACCCAAGCGCCACAGGCGGCGGAGGTGATTCACACGGATTTCAAAAAGGGTTTTATTCGCGCCGAGACGATAGCCTATGCCGATTACGTCGCCTTCAATGGCGAGGCGGGGGCGCGGGAGGCCGGCAAATTCCGCCTCGAAGGCAAGGACTACATCGTCGCGGACGGCGACGTGCTGCATTTCCGGTTCGCGACCTGATATGCTGGCCCCGCTTGTTATGACGCTCCATGCGGTCCGGCGGAGGCGGCGGTGAGGCGCGGGGAACAACAGGGCGATCGGCCCATATTCGACAGCGCCTTCCGCGACCGCTTGGCAAAACTTTTCGCGTGGCGGCGCGACGTTCGCCGTTTCAAGCCGGACCCGGTCCCATCCCCGCTGATCGAGGAACTCTTGGGCCTCGCCGTTCTCGCGCCCTCGGTCGGCAACAGCCAGCCGTGGCGTTTCGTCAGCGTCGAAACGTTCGCCGCGCGGGAGGCGGTGATCGCCAATTTCAATGCCTGCAACGCGGCCGCGCTCGCATCCTACGAAGGGGAACGCGCCGCGCTCTATGCCAGCCTTAAATTATCGGGGCTGCGCGAGGCGCCGGTTCAACTCGCCGTATTCTGCGACCATTCGACCGAGGCGGGCTCCAGCCTTGGCCGGAAAACCATGCCGGAGGCGTTGGATTATTCAGTGGTCGCGGCGATCCATACTTTTTGGCTTTGTGCGCGCGCGGAAAATCTTGGCGTTGGATGGGTGTCGATCCTCGACCCAAAGGAAGTTTGCCGCACTCTCGATGTTCCAGCGCAATGGAAGCTCATCGCCTATCTTTGCGTGGGGTTCCCGTCAGAAGAACATCTCGATCCTGAGCTCGTACGTCACCATTGGCAGGCGCATCTTTTAGAGAATGAGAGGCTTCACCGGAGGTAGGGCGGTTCCCCCGCCCGCCGCCTGTGAAAAAGGGGGACAAGCGCGATAGGACTTTACGAGGCGCGCCGAATCCGGGCATTTAACCCTTGGGTACCGCCATGCGATTTCCGCCGTCCTTTCTCGACGAGATCAAAGCCAGGCTTCCGGTCTCGGAGGTTGTGCGCGGGCGCGTCAAATTGGTGCGGGCGGGGCGCGAGTGGAAAGGGCTTTCGCCTTTCAACGTGGAAAAAACGCCGTCCTTCTTTGTGAACGACCAGAAAATGGCCTGGTTTGACTTTTCCGCCGGCAAAAACGGCAATATTTTCGATTTTGTGATGGAGACCGAAGGGCTTTCGTTCCCCGACGCGGTCGAGCGTCTCGCGCATGACGCCGGGCTCGCCCTGCCGCAAGCCTCGCCCGAGGGGGAGGCAGATGAAAAGGCGCGCGCGAGCCTGCATGGGGTGTTGGCGCGTGCGGCGTCCTATTTTTCCGCGCGGCTTGCCGGAGCAGAAGGCGGGGCGGCCCGCGCGTACCTCGCCGGCCGCGGCGTTGATCCCGGGCTGCAAGGCCGGTTTGGCCTGGGCTACGCCTTGCCCGAAAAATATGCCTTGCGGGACCATCTCGCCGGCGCGGGGGTGCCGGTGCCAACGATGATCGAGGCCGGGCTTTTGATCCATGGCGACGACATCGCGGTTCCCTACGATCGTTTTCGCGATCGAATCATGTTTCCGATCCACGATTCCGGGGGCCGGGTCATCGCATTCGGCGGCCGCGCGCTCGGCCCCGACGCCCCGGCGAAATATCTGAATTCGCCGGAGACCGCGCTCTTCCATAAAGGCGCCATCCTTTACAATCATCACAACGCGCGCAAGGCCGCGCAATCGAGCGGACAACTCATCGTCGTCGAAGGCTATGTCGATGTTATCGCGATGACATCGGCGGGTTTCGACGCCACGGTGGCGCCTCTCGGGACCGCTTTGACGCCAGATCAATGCGAGCTTTTGTGGAAAATGGCGGAAGAGCCGATCCTTTGCTTCGACGGGGATAGGGCCGGACGCAAGGCGGCCTACCGGGCGATCGACATGGCGCTGCCCCTGATCGGGCCCGGCCGCTCGCTCGGCTTCGCGCTTTTGCCCGAAGGCCAGGATCCCGACGACCTCGTCCATTCCGGCGGGCGCGAGGCGGTTGCGCAGCTGTTGTCGCGCATTCTGCCGCTCGCGGACCTCCTCTGGGTCCGGGAAACCGAAAACAAGATTTTCGCCACGCCGGAACGCCGCGCCGGGCTCGAGCGGCGGTTTGGCCAAATCGCCAGCGAGATCGGGGACAAGGCGCTGCGCCGCCAGTACCAGAAAGAGTTCAAGGAGCGGTTCTTTCAGTTTTTTCGACGCGGCTATACCGCTAGTGCGGGAGCGCATAAGAGTGCGCGGCGAGGAGGTCTTAATGCCAATTTCGAGGTGAAAACAAATTTTACGTCGCCGCCGGCGGTCAGCACAAGCCTTGCGGCATCGCCGTTTCTTCGCCCCGGAAAGCCTGGCCGTCCACTGAGCGAAGGGCTGATTTTACTGCTTCTTCTCAATCATCCCGGCCTAATCGGGCAGCATATCGAGGAACTGGCAGAGATCGAGTTTTCGAACCCCGAAGCGGGAGCGTTACGCGATGCGCTCATTGCCTTATCGGTACCTTCGGCGGCTGCAGCTCCGTTTGACAGGACAAGCCCAGACGCGGCAACCCTTCGCGCTGCCACTGAAGGCCAAGGTTTCGGGCCGATGCTGCAACAGCTCGACGGAATGGCGGCGCATGCGTCGCACTGGTATGCCAAAGCTGGAGCCGCCGACGTCGACGCCGACGAAGTTTTGAAGCAAGCCTTGAGGTTGCACCGCCGGGCAAAGACGTTACATAGGGAGTTGCAATTGGCTGAATTGGCTCTAGGTAAGGACTCCAGCGAGGCCAATCTCGGCCGTCTCAAGGATATTCAGACGCAATTGTCGGCACTCGGCGGGATCGAGGCCGCCGTGGAAGGCTACGGCGCGCAATCGGGGCGCCCGAGCGGAACCCTATGAGCGGCTGGGAGGAGCGGGACATTGTTTTGGCGGCAGGTCCCGCATGCCTGGAAACCGAGGCGGCGCGGGACTGAATTCTGGAAGATGAACGGTTGAAGCATGGTGCCTGGACACGATGTTGCAGAGGGGCTTTGACCGCGCATCCGCCCTTTCTCAGCGGCAGAGGCGCACTGCCCCTTCGACCCGCGGGGCGCCGCGTCCACAGCGCTTCCCGATCAGACGGAATCATCTGATCGAAAAGGAATCGCTCAGATTCAAAGAGTTGGGGCGTGTTCTGGTCGAAAAAGTCGATCAACTTTTTTTGGAACATGCTCTAGAACGGACAAGGCCTTGGTTCAAGAAAGCTTCCGCGCAAGGGAACGTCTGTCGTAATTTTCCGCAAATTTGGAGGCCTTTGATGGCGAAAAAGGACAGCTCGAATCCCGGCGCGGAACGTGGCGCGGTCGAAGTCGCCGACGGCCCCTTGCTCGACCTCACCGATGCCGCGGTCAAGCGGATGATCAAGCTCGCCAAGAAGCGGGGATTTGTTACATACGCGGAATTGAATGCCGTGCTTCCGTCCGAGGAAGTCAATTCCGAGCAAATCGAAGACATTTTAGCAATGCTGAGCGAGATGGGCATCAATGTCATCGAGAACGAGGAACACGACGACGCATCGCCCGAGGAATCCGCCGAGGAAGAAGAAGCGGAGGGCGGCGACCTGATCGAGGCCGTGCAGGCGAAGCAGGTCACCACACGTTCGTCCGAACCCGCCGATCGCACCGACGATCCTGTCAGGATGTATCTGCGCGAAATGGGTTCGGTCGAACTCTTATCGCGCGAGGGCGAAATCGCCATCGCCAAGCGAATCGAGGCTGGCCGCGAGGCGATGATCGCAGGACTTTGCGAAAGCCCGCTCACCTTTCAGGCAATCATTATTTGGCGCGACGAAGTGAACGACGGCAAGGTTCTGTTGCGCGACATCATCGATCTCGAAGCGACTTATGCGGGTCCCGATGGCAAGAACACCCCCAAGATCGACATGACGGCGCCGGGAGCCGCCGAAGCGCTGGCCGCGC
>JALZAY010000018.1 GCA_030948025.1 Pseudomonadota bacterium | reverse complement strand
ACGATGGATTTGGTGGCGTCATCGGCCAGGAACAATTCCAAGACCTCGATGAAGTCGGCGCCCTTGACCGGATCGCCGCCGATGCCGACCGCGGTCGTCTGGCCGAGCCCTTCCCGCGTTGTTTGATACACGGCCTCGTAAGTCAAGGTTCCCGAGCGAGAGACAATTCCGACCGAGCCGGGTTTGAAGATATCGCCCGGCATGATGCCAATCTTGCATTCTCCGGCGGTCATCACGCCGGGGCAGTTCGGCCCGATCAGCCGCGATTTCGAGCCGCACAGCGCCCGTTTGACCTTGATCATGTCCGCCACCGGAATCCCTTCGGTGATGCAGACGATCAGCGGTATTTCGGCGTCGATCGCTTCGCAGATTGCGTCGGCCGCGCCTGGCGGCGGAACATAGACGACGCTGGCCTCGGCGCCGGTCGCCGCGCGCGCTTCGGCGACGGTCTCGAAGACCGGCAGGCCAAGATGGGTGGCGCCACCCCTGCCGGGCGAGACGCCGCCGACCATGTTGGTGCCATAGGCGATCGCCTGTTCGGAATGGAAGGTGCCGTTCTTGCCGGTAAAACCCTGGCAAATGACCTTCGTATCCTTGTTGACGAGGATCGGCATTGCCTCAGGCCTTTCCGGCCGCCGCGACGATTTTCTGGGCGGCATCGTCGAGGTCGTCCGCTGGGATGACGTTGAGGCCGGAGTGCGCGATGATTTTCTTGCCGCGATCGCCATTTGTACCTTCGAGCCGCACGACAAGAGGCACTTCGAGACCGACCTCCTTCACCGCGGCGATGACGCCCTCGGCGATGACGTCGCATTTCATGATCCCGCCGAAAATATTCACCAGAATGCCTTTGACTTGGGTGTCGGCGGTGATGATCTTGAACGCTTCCGCCACTTTGTCCTTGGTGGCTCCGCCGCCGACATCGAGGAAATTCGCGGGCTGCGCGCCATAAAGCTTGATGATGTCCATCGTCGCCATGGCAAGACCGGCGCCATTGACCATGCAGCCGATCGTGCCGGAGAGCGCTATATAATTCAAGTCATGTTTCGACGCCTCGATTTCCTTGGCGTTCTCCTCGGTTTCGTCGCGCAGGGCGGCGACCTCCGGATGCCGGTAAAGGGCGTTGTCGTCGAACGAGATTTTGGCGTCGAGGCATTTGAGCTGGCCCTCCGCCGAGACGATCAGCGGATTGATTTCGAGCATCGCCATATCCTTGGCGGCGAAGGCCTCATAAAGCCGCGAGGTCAGTTTTTCCGCCTGTTTGGCGAGGCCGCCGGTAAGGCCGAGCACGTTGGCGACCGTCCGGCCGTGGTGCGGCATGATCCCGGTCGCCGGATCGACCGTGAAACGAGCGATCCTGTCCGGCGTGTGACGCGCCACTTCCTCGATGTCCACGCCGCCTTCGGTCGAAACGACGAAAGCGGCGCGGCCCGCTGATCGATCGACAAGGAGGGAAAGATAGAATTCCTTGACGATATTGGCGCCGTCCTCGAGATAAACCCGGTTGACTTGTTTGCCGGCCGGGCCGGTCTGTACCGTCACGAGGGTCCGCCCGAGCATTTCGCCGGCAAAGGTCTCTGCCTCGGCCACCGATTTGGCGATTCTTACCCCCCCTTTGCCGCCCTCCTTGAACTTGCCTTTACCCCTGCCGCCGGCGTGGATTTGGGATTTTACGACCCAAACCGGGCCGCCCAGCGCCTCTGCCGCGACGACGGCATCGGCGGCGCGCAGCACCGTGATCCCGCGCGGCACCGGGACGCCGAATTCCCTAAGGACGGCTTTGGCCTGGTACTCGTGGATATTCATTGCGATCTCTTTTCCAGGAGTCCCTCTAGCGGTTTCCGCGCCAATTCGACAAAGTTCGCCGCAACGCGGCGCGACAAGGTCAATGAGGCACGTGGCGGCGAGCCAAGAAAAATTTGCCCAATTGTTTAAGTAGAGACCGCATGAAACTTTGCCTCTTTCGGGTCCGCGGCCGCCGACTTTCACATCTCTTTCATAAGAGATCATGTGGATCTTGCCGGATAAGATTCAGCTTTAGGGTTTAT
This sequence comes from Pseudomonadota bacterium, assembly GCA_030948025.1. GTDB lineage: Bacteria > Pseudomonadota > Alphaproteobacteria > Rhizobiales > Beijerinckiaceae > Methylocapsa. The sequence continues at coordinate 25,244 of JALZAY010000018.1, read as the reverse complement.
GGGGCGAATAGACCCAGATGAACAGGACCACCAAAACATCGACGGCGGCATGGAGGAATACCACTTGAATGACGGGCGGAACGGACAGCGGATCAATCCATCCCGATGAAGTCGCAAGAACCGGGGGTTTCAGCGTGCGAAAGAAATCGACCAGCGCCTGTCGTTGCTCCGTCACCTCGATGAGTGCGCCCACGTTGAAGTAAGCCATGACGAGGAATCCAACCGTTAAAGCTAGCTTCATGGACCAATGACCAATCATTTTCCCGGCGCTGGCCAGGAAGGCGATCAAGCCAAGGACAACGACGATCTCAATGTTCCAAAGCGTGGCCGTGGCGTTTGAGCGCTCGAACAGGATCGGCAGCAGGTCCTTCGGTTCCATTTTCGGCCCCCTTTCGAGTATGCGCGCGTCGGCCTTGCCGCTATCGCGGTGATTGTACTATCAGCCGGCCCCGCTCAATCCTTCCACGGGTCGAACTCCGCTTCCCCGGCCATCGCCACCGCGAATGGCCTCAAGGTATGCAACACCTTCAATGAAGCGGCGCGGTACGCCAGCACTTCGGGCAGTCGCCGGTAAGCCATCGGACTTTCGTCGATGCCGCCCCCAGAAAGCATCACGCCACGCTCTTGCAACCATCCATCCATCTGCGGCTTGGTGAAGGTGCGGATCGCCTGCTTGCGGCCGAACAACCGGCCTGCGCCATGGACGGTCGAATAGAGCGCCGCCTTGGCTTCTTCGCTCTCAACGCCTTGGCCATGCAGTTCCGCATCTGGGCAATGGTGTTTGGGTCGTGGTCGCCGAAGATCGTCAATGGACTGTTCTGAAACCGCTCCTCTTGCGGGCGAAGGTTGACGATCTGGGCCGCGAGATCGGCTGCCTCGCGAACGTTCCGCGCTGCGCGGGCGGCGTCGCGGAAGTTGCACCATGCCGGCATTCCACGCGGACTTCCCGGCTTTGCCACACGAGAATCTGGATCCATCCCGGCGGCGAGGCACATATCGCGGGCCACGATTTCCAGCGGATCGGCACGACGCGTTGGATTTTGTGTGGGCGACATAGGGGCCGGTTCTCTCAGGGCACCGGGTTTCATCCTGCTCATTGCCCGCACTGAATGACCTTTGCCGACTACTGAGGAGGAACAAAATTGCCCCAGTACGAATGCCCGGCTTGCGGTCCGGCATGCAAATCCTCAGGCCTTATAACACTGCCGTCCAACTTCAAAATCGGCCCGAATTCAGCATTGTCAATTTTGCCCTCGACCCCGAGGACTTTGCATGGACCGGCAGGCAATCTCCTCTTACGAATTACGATCTCCTGAAAACCCAAGGCAAGGCCATAAACTTGAGCGTAAAGGGGCTGCTCGATCTCGCGATGCTGTTTGTGCTCTTTAAGATTTTTGAGTCCAATCGGCGCTCCATTGCCTGCAATAATAATAATATTAGGCTGCTGCTTTATCAACGGGAGCAGCGGCTGGATGAGATGCGAGGCATGACAGAAGATGAGATCGAAAACGGCATTCCGATTTAACTCGTCGCGTAGGATCTTCTCAGCGTCTCGGAGTTCCCAATCTATCGCGGGCTTCGTCGTGATTGAGATATCTGGTGCTAATCTCATCTTCGCCTCAAAACCGCGTTGGACTTCCAGCGAATAATCGTCCCGAGGATCGCCTGGAATATGCAAAATTCGCTTTGTTGGCAAATTAGAAGGATTGACTTGCGGCGCGTCCTCTCCTTTGCGCTCCTTAAGAAGCTTGATGGCCTCAAGAGCGGCCATTCCACCTATTTCGTAGGCATTCGCAACAGACGTGAATGTAATTGTTATTCTTGGTTGATTGGGTGCGTTTCGTATTTGCCGATCGTATATCAGGACCGGGATTTTTTCCTGGTTTGCCTTTGCGATCACTGGAACAATCGAAACAAAATCGACGGCATTGAGAATGATCGCAGCAGGCCTTTGCCGAATTGCCTCTTCAAGCTGAGCGACCTGCCGGTCGGATTGACCTTCTGCATCGAAAGCCCTAACGTCGTAGCCAAGTTCACTAAACACTACCTCGATTGCCTTTTGGCTTTCCGTCTGAAATTCATCAATGCGCGAGGGAATCAAATAGTAGACTCTGCTCTTCTCCTCAGTGGCAATGGCCTGCGGAAGTATCATCGCTGCCAGCAACCCAGAGAGCACAAAGGTGCGATATGGACTATACACGCATGTTCTACCACCGGCGTACCTGCTCTAACCACGTCTAACGGGATCGGTTGGGAAGGCGATCCACACCATTTTTCATTGAAGGCAGGCTTAGAAATCTGCATATCCGACGGGAAAGTTTTGGCGTCGTCCCAACATGCATTATCGAGATCCTGAACCTCGAATAGCGTCGTTCGCAAATCAGCCCCCGAAAGAGTGGTTCGACGCAAATCGGCCCCGATCAAAATAGCCCCGTCCAAACGAGTGTTACTCATATCGGCCGAGCGAATATCCGCATGTCGCAATGTCGTCCCGCGCAATGTGGCACAGAAGAGATTCGTCACACTGAGATTCGCCTCACTCAAATCTGCAAGATCAAGTGTAGCATACATGAGGTTGGCTCGGAACAGATTGGCCCGCTGCAATCGTGCACCCCGCAAGTCCACCTCGCTCAGGTCCGCTCCGCTTACTGAGTCACTTAGGTCGGCACCGCGCAGATTGGCATGATTCAAATTGGTGCGACGTAGATTGCTGGGCTGAGATTTACCCCAGCGAGGTTTGCGCCGTTGAGTCGAGCCTGAGCTAAGCTCGCTCCTGACAATTCGGTGCCTTGCATCCGAGCTTCAGACAGATTGGCCTCGTCCAAATTGGCTTGCGTGAGAATGGCAGCCTCCATCCTCACATTCGGCAATTTGATTCTGAATAGATAAGCCTTTGGCAAGCGCACCTGCCCAAGATCGACCTTCCGGTCGGCAAGGAATTCCAATGCTGTAATCAAACCAAGATTGCCAACTTCTTGCACCCTAGCGCTCGTGACCACTCCCCAGGCGCGGTTCGTGCATCCTTTTCGTCGGAAATTCGCGCCCTCACGAACGCATCATAGCTGTACCAAATCCCGGTCGCGGTCGCGATTACGCCCAGCAGCGAGCCAACTTGGACGATGCTTTTGGCAAGATCGCTGGTGAGTGCGCGCGGAATCTTTCGATACCAACCGAGGTGACGCCATAAAGTCGGGAGCCGGACCATTGTCACGCCCTGAGCATCTCAATATCGGAACCAGTCACCAATCATTAGCCCGAGCCTACGACGGTTGGCGCGGATTCAAGTCAACCTAAATGCGAAACGCGCTAAATGTTATTCTACTAATTCTTAGACGCCGTCGACTGGCATATAGAAGCGCGATGTGGCTTACTGTGTTGGCAACACTAAGCTTGATTGGCATAATGATGAAAGAGATGTTTGATTAATCGACGCGTGGATAAGTTACAGCACGACGTAAAAAGGCTTCTCCTTTAAAGCCGATCCAAGATGCGCCCGCTGGAGGCGGGTTAACCCCGGCCGCCTGCAAAAATTCAGTTCGCGATGGCCGGATTGATCTTCTTGCAAGCCTCGACCAAGTCCCGCACCGACCCGACCGATTTTTCAAACATCTGCTTCTCGGATGAATCGAGCGCAACCTCGACGATCTTCTCGACGCCCTTGCCGCCGATCACCGCCGGAACGCCGACATAGAGATCCTTGACCCCATATTCCCCGTTGAGCTTCACCGCGCAGGGAAACACCCGGCGCTTGTCCTTAAGATAAGAGTCGGCCATCGCGATCGCCGCCGCCGCCGGAGCATAGAAGGCCGATCCCGTCTTCAGAAGACCGAGGATCTCGGCGCCGCCCTGGCGGGTGCGGGCAACAATCGCGTCGAGTTTTTCCTGGGTTGTCCAGCCCATCTTGACAAGATCCGGCAGGGGAATTCCCGCCACGCTGGAATAGCGCAGGGACGGCACCATGTCGTCGCCGTGGCCGCCGAGGACGAAACCAGTGACATCCTCGACCGAGACCTTGAGTTCCTCGGAGAGGAAATAGCGGAATCTTGCCGAATCGAGAACACCGGCCATGCCGACGACCATGTTCGCCGGGAGATTCGAGGCTTTCTGCAAGGCCCACACCATTGCGTCGAGCGGATTGGTGATGCAGATGACGAACGCATCCGCCGCATATTGCTTGACGCCGGCGCTGACCGCTTCCATGACCTTGAGGTTGATGCCGAGCAGATCGTCGCGGCTCATTCCGGGCTTGCGCGGCACGCCGGCCGTCACGATGACGACGCCGGCGCCGGCGATTGCTTCGTAGCTATTGGCCCCTTCGAAGGCCACATTGAACCCGTTGACCGGACCGGATTCGGCGAGATCGAGGGCTTTGCCCTGCGGCGTCCCTTCCGCGATGTCGAACAGCACGATATCGCCAAGCTCCTTGAGCGCCGCCAGGTGAGCCAGGGTTCCGCCGATCTGACCGGCTCCGATCAATGCGATCTTGCTACGCGCCATCTTGTGTCCTTCTTTCTCGCCACGCGGCGAAAACTCGCGAAAAAACGTCCCCGGAAATCGTGAAACTCATGCAACCCTCTTACGCAACACCAGAAGGGCATCGCGGTGCGGCCACGCAAGGATCGGGTCCTGGTTGTCCGCCCGCGGGCAACCTAACTCTAACAGCTTTCCCGGCGGGAGTGAACTTGCCGCTGCCGGTTGAGTAGCCAGGCAATTCGGCTTCGCCCTCGCCGATCCGGGCATGCAACTTTCCCTCCCGCACCCGGCTCTTCCCAAGAGGTAAGCGTTCAGCCCCCCGGTTTCAGCGTGCATAAGGAGTAATAGTCGTAGATGATTGCATCCAAGGGCTGGCTTGGCCAATAGGCGCGATGTAGCTCGGCGGTTCTCACATTGTCCACGACGGTCATGCCTGCTTCTTCCGCGAGAGCTGCTAAATCGTTGACGCCAAAACGCCACGGCGCACCCATTGCCGCGAAGCGCTCGACGAAGTTCGAAGTCCGTTGATCGCCGGTCGTGCGCGCGATCACCTCCTCGGCCATATAATCGAAGGATATGTTAAACTGCCTCACGCGCTTTCTGAGGTCAGCCAAAACCCTTCTGACAGACGCCCCGGTCAAATACATTGTATTGCCTTCCCAAATGAAATAGGCTGGCAGTTCAAATCTGAAACCATTTGTCTCTAGCAGGCGAAGAAAGTCGTCGGCGACATAATCGCCGGAGATAAATGTTACCCTGGCATCGATCCCACTTTCCGCGAGTCGAGCCTTCTTGAAACTGAGAATCTTCAAATCATCAATTTCGAAATAAGCGACCCCAGGCGCCTGCTTTCTTATGGCCCGAGTGTCGAGCCCCGCGCCGAGGATGACGACCTGCCGGCAGCCGAGGCTTAACTGCTCGTCCAGTCTGTCGTCAAAGTAGCGGGTTCTAAGCTTGACCATCTTTTCGACGGCCGGATAATCCGCCGAAATACCGTCCGCGGCCTGCCTTGTTCTCTCATCGAGAAACAGCGAAACAAACCGGTCGACGTATAACGGATTGGCTTCGGCGTTTTCGTGAGCGCGGTATTCGGCCACGATAAACGCTGTTCCCGTAAGGTTCTGGATTTCGGTCATCGGCACTCTCCCAAATGTCGCGGCTCATCCATTCGCATCCCGCCCTTGCCCAGGCGAGCGCTTTTTGGCCCGGCGGCACTTCAAAAGCATGGACTCGATTGACAATTTCGCGGGAAGCCAGCGTCCATTTATTGACAAGCGGGGGGCGATCCGTATGGTCGCTGCTTGCTCAACACGCCCGGGCTTGGCCCCGGCCGCGCGCCTCGCGCCGCATTGAAGGAACAACAGAATGGCGAAGGCCGCAATGATCAAGATCAAGCTTTTGTCCACGGCGGACACGGGCTATTTCTATGTGACCAAGAAAAACGCCCGCACCAAGACGGAAAAGCTGGCGTTCAAGAAATACGATCCGGTCGTCCGCAAGCACGTCGAATTCAAGGAAACCAAGATCAAATAGGTTGGGAAGTTCTCGCGGCCGAGCCGAAGCGCTTGGCGAGTTCGGCAAGATAGGCGCCGCGTGCCTCCGGCAGGGTTTGACCGCGTGGGCCGAAGAGATCGCACATCAGGAAAAACCCCGTCAGCCGGAAACCGTCCCATATGTCGGCGTGAGACAGATCTTCCGCCGCTATCCTGGATCGCAAAAAAGCCGGCAGCGGCAGAAGCCGTGATTTATAGGGCTCGCCCGCCGCCTTCGACACAGCACGTCCGGACTTTGGCGAGACATAAATGAGATCGTTGGTGGCGCCCGTCGCGGCGCATGTCTCAAGATCGAGACCAAACCCCATTTGGGCAAGAATCTTGGCCTCGAAGCGCACGATAAGCGGCGGCAATATCTCTGGCCTGTCGATACCGTCGGCGATCCGCATTGCCGTCTCATAAAGCGCTGGATGCGGATCGCGCTCGGGGCCAAGGCGCAGCAAGGCAGCGATGAGACAAACCGCGTGCAGCGCTTCCGCGCTCGCCATCAAACGCGCCGTCCGCAATTTCACGGGCTCCACCAAAAACGTGCCGAGATGCTCGTCGAGCCGCGCCCGCCACACGAGTTCGGCGTGATTGCCTGGTTGCAACAACGGTTGCATGCGCTTGGAGCGGCCGCCCCTAACAAGCCCGAAATGGCGGCCATGCGCGCGCGTCATCGCCTCGACGATGACGCTCGTCTCGCCATGCTTTCTGGTGCCGATGATGAGACCGTCGTCCCGCCATTCCATATTTGCCGCCGGTCAGGGGATGAGCACGGTCGCGCCCGTCGTCTCGCGGCCTTCCAGCGCGCGATGGACATTCACCACATCTTCGAGCGGCACGGTCCTGTGCAAGGGGACCTTGACCGCGCCATCCGCCACCACGCGAAAAAGCTCGCGCGCCATTTTTTCGAGATCCTCGCGCTTCGCCGAATAAGTGAAGAGCGACGGCCGGGTGGCGAAGAGAGACCCTTTCGTTGCAAGGAGGCCGAGATTGAACGCTTCGATCTGGCCCGAGGCGGAGCCGAAGCTCACGAACATTCCAAGCGGCCTCAGGCAATCGAGCGAGGCCGGAAAGGTTGATTTGCCCACGCCGTCATAGACCACATCGCAGAGTTTTCCCTTTGTGATCTCTTTTACGCGCGCGGCAAAATCTTCCTCGCGATAGAGGATTGTGTGCTTGGCTCCAGCCTTCTTGGCGAGCTTGGCTTTTTCGGGCGAGCCCACCGTCCCGATCACGGTCGCGCCGAGCGCCTTCGCCCATTGGCAGAGGATGAGGCCGACTCCACCCGCCGCCGCGTGAACGAGGATCGTATCGCCCGCCTTCACCCGAAAAGTCCGGCGCAGCAAATATTGCGCAGTGAGGCCCTTCAGCATCATCGCCGCGGCCGTCTCAAAGGAAATGCTCTTCGGCAGCTTGACGAGATGGTCCGCCTCGATCAGCCGCTCCCCTGCGTAAGCGCCCAGGTTCGTGGCATAGGCGACCCTGTCGCCAAGCTTGAAACCCGTCACGCCCTTGCCGATAGCGGCAATTTCGCCGGTGCCCTCGTTGCCGGGCGTGAAGGGAAGCGAAGGCACGGGATAAGTCCCGCCGCGAAAATAAATATCGATGAAATTGACGCCGATCGCATGGTTGCGGACAAGCACTTGGCCGCGCGCGGGCGGCGGCGGCGCGATGTCTTCGATCCGCATCACCTCGGGGCCGCCAACCTCGTAAACCCGGACAGTTTTTGGCATGGTGTCCTAGAACCTTCGATTGAGATCCGCTAAACTTCAATTAGGTCCGTGCCGATTCGTTTGGCCAAGTATCATGCGGCGAATAGCCCGTGCTTGCAAGACAGTGCGGAATGACGGTGCGCGTCTAATTTCAAACGGCAATTCGCATCCTCTCGAATCCCGCGTCGAGATCCGCCTTCAGATCCTCGATGTCTTCGAGGCCGACGGAAAAGCGCAAGGCGGGACCTGGCGGGTTCCACGCCGTCGCGCTGCGATAACTCCGGCAATCGAAGGGAATGACAAGACTCTCGAAGCCGCCCCACGAATAGCCCATGCCAAACAGTTTTAGCCCGTCGAGCATGGCGGCGAGCGCGGCCCGTGAGCAGGGCGAAAGAAGCACCGAAAAAAGCCCCGACGAGCCGAGAAAATCGCGCTTCCAAAAGGCGTGTCCCGGGCAGGAAGGGAGTGCTGGATGCAGGACTTGGACGACCTCTTTCCGGGCGGCGAGCCAGCGGGCGAGGTCGAGCGCCTGACGCTCGGCCTCCCGCAGCCGGAGGTCGAGCGTGCGCAGCCCGCGCAAACTCAAGAAAACATCCTCGGGACCAGCGCACATCGCAAAGGCGTCGAAGGTGGCCCTGAGTCTTGGAAACCATTCCGCGTTGGCGGACACGAGCCCGATGAGAAGGTCGGAATGGCCGGAGAGATATTTTGTTCCGGCTTCGACCGCCATATCCGCGCCACGCGCATGGGGCGGAAAGAACAAGGGTGTGGCCCAGGTGTTATCGAGAATCGTGCAAATGCCCTTGGACCGGGCGAGCGCGGCGATCGCCGGGACATCCTGGATTTCGAAGCTCTGCGAACCGGGTATCTCGATGAAGATCACGCTTGTGTTCGGCCGGATCAAGGATTCGATCGCGGCGCCGGCCGCGGGATCGTAATAGGTTGTCTCGACGCCCATGCGGGCCAGGATCGTCTCGCAGAAGTTGCGCGACGGACGATAGACCGCGTCAGTCACGAGAATATGATCGCCAGATTTGACGGCGGCTAGCAGGGCGAGCGTGATCGCAGCGAGGCCCGAAGGCGCAAGCACGGTTCCGGCGGCGCCGGACAGTTCCGTCCACGCGTTCTCCAGCGACTCCGTTGTCGGCGTTCCCTGGGTGGCGTAGGAGAAACGTGCCTTGCGCGCCGAAAAATCCTCCAGAGTCGGAAAAAGCACGGTCGAGCCCCGATAGACCGGCGTGTTGACGAAGCCATGCTGTTCGCTGGGGCGGCGCCCGGCGTGGATCAGTTTCGTGCGGTTCTTCAAAGGGATGCGGTCTTGCGGCGTGGTCTCGGTCATGTGTGCGTCCAGTCAAATGTGCGCCGCGAACCGCGTGATCCGCGCTTCGTCAAGCCGGGGATTAAAACGCGGTCCGCGCGGTTGCAATGTCCGCCACCCGGCCGGTTTCGTCCAGTGCCTCCCATGCGCGGCAAAGGCCCGTGTCACGCGCCGCCCGGCTTCATGCCGGTCGTTGCGGAAAGTTTTCTTATGCTCGAGAAGGCAGTACCAGCGGCATTAGGGAATGACCGATGCCCGTCGCATGTGGCAAAATGGCCAACCGCAACATCCAACGCGCGGATTTTCACGGCGCGTGGAACGATCCGATCGCTCGCTCAAACCAAGCAATGCAAACGAAGCGAGTGTTTCCTGACAGGCCTTAAGCCTGGTCCGCCCCGAAGCGAAGCAGGCCGGAGCCATGCGCCTTGAGCCAGGCTTCCGCGCGCTCCGTATCGGCCGTCAAGCGCCGGACCGCGACCCAGAACGCGGCGGAATGGTTCATATGCAAGAGATGCGCTGCTTCATGCGCCGCGAGATAATCGAGGACGAAACGAGGCGCCATGATCAGGCGCCAGGAAAAGCTGAGCGAGCCCGACGAGGAGCAGGATCCCCACCGGCTCGTCGTATCCCGCAAGGTGATCTTGCGCGGAGCCGCTCCAAGCTTTTTCGCGTGGCTCGCAACGGCGGCCTCGATGTCCCGCCCGGCCTCCTTGACGAGAAAGTCTCGCACCCGGCGGGGCACGAACGGCGCCCCGGCGCTCACGCAAAGCAAGGGCCCGGCGTTGCTCCCCGGACTTGCCGCGCCGTCTTCGATCCAGACTCTCCCGCGCGTCGCGGGGCAATGGGTAATTTGATGCAACGTTCCGCGCAAGGGAACGAACGCTCCCGGCTCGAAGGGGATCATTTCCGGTAACCGGCGCAGTTTTGCGCCGATCCAGGCCGCGTGCCGGCCAGCGAAGGACTTTGCCTCGATGAGGCTTCCCCGCGCGGGCATTGTCAAAACAACGTCCTGTGTCGCCGCCCGGACCCGCAGGGTAAAGCGGCGCGCGGCGGCCGTTCGCCGCAAATTAATTCGGTAGGTCTCGCCTGCGTGAGACACATCTAGATAGGCGATACCGGAAACGCGGGGCGCGTTGTTTCGCAGGAGGCGCGGCATGGCCTCAGAATACCGGGAGGCCGGGTGAGTCGCTAGAGCTTAATCGTTGCAAATTCGCACGCCTCCCGGATGGAGCCATGTGGCAAAATGTCGCGATCATGATTTATTTATAGTTACTTACATTGCATGGAAATAAAGCATTGACTTTTATCGTCATTTATGGATTACGATAAGTGAAGAACTCAGCGATCCCAAAAAATGCGTCGATTTTAGCCGTATGTGGTATAGACCACATAGCGTCGCTAAGGGAGATGATTTGGCGAAATGAGATGACGTTGCTAAACTTGCGCATGGCGTTGCTAGGCGTGATGGAACTAAACCGGGAGATGATGAAATGACTAAAGATTTCGATAGTACACAACCCGCAGGAAACGGACACCTCAACGGGGCGACAATGGACTTTAGTTCCTTTTCGACGACCCTTCAGGCCATTTTCACCGAAGGGGCCGACTATACGAAAAAGTCAGTGGAAGGCCGCATGGCCGTCGTCGAAAAACTGCTAGGCTGCAAGTCGTTAGAGACCGTGATCCAGATCCAGTCGGAATATGCCAAGACGGCGTACGCCGACTTCGTCGCGCAGGCGACCAAAATGGGCGAACTCCATTCCAACCTCGCCAAAGCAGCCTTCAAGCCGGCTGAACAGGCGATCGCCGCCATGCAAGGCACGAAGTAATAGGCTTTATTCGGATCTGCGCGTTGGGTCTGCGCGCGGAGCGCGTCCAGATCAGGCGCCGATTGTGACCCCGCCAAAGGCCATGTTTCACTCGTGAGATACCCGCTTGCGGTGCTTGTGCGCGGCGCCCCCCACGGACGCCGATTCACTTCCATGGCCGTTCCATGGCCGTGACTTGCATAGCGAAGAACGTATCGGGCCTCGCCGTGATCTGCCCCTTTTCGTCTCGGCGTCGCCGTATCGCGATCTTATATGTTGCACGGAAAAATAAATATTGACTGAAATCGTAATTTGTGCATTTTAACCCGTCTGGGGTATATGCTACATAGCGTCGCTCAAAGAAGATGAGTCGGCTAACTGAGGTGACGTTGCTAAAGTTGCGCATGACGTTGCTAGACTTGATAGACCTAAACCGGAGGTCATGAAATGACTGCAGGTCTTGATAATTTACAACACGCAGAAAACGGACAACTCGACGCGGTGACCAATGGCCTTGCTTCCTATACGACGATCTTTCAGGCCATTGTCGCCGAAGGGACTGACTATACGAAAAAGGCAGTGGATGCCCGCTTCGCCTGCGTCGAAAAACTGATAGGCGCCAAGTCGTTAGAGACCGTATTTCAGATCCAGTCGGAATATGCCAAGACAGCGTACGCCGTCTTCGTCGCGCACGCGACTAAAATGGGCGAACTCCATTCCGACCTCGCCAAGGCAGCCTTCAAGCCGGTTGAACTGCCGATCGCCAACTGGCTGGGCCCGAACTAACAGGCTTCATTCGATCTGCGCGTTGGGTCTGCACGCGAGCGCGTCCCGATCAAATAAACACATTTGATTGGGTAAGGGGGCGCGGACTCCGGGCGATCCCGGGATCCCGCATTCTCAGCTGTTTTCCACCAGATTCAGGACTCTCGCTGGAGGCCTTAACGAGGCATGGAATTCCCGGATGCGGGGCACCGTTGAACACTCCGAAATGACCGACCTTGTTTTGACGTAGTGCGCTTTCATCGATAGCTCCATTAAACGTGGTGAAGAAGATCGAGCCGATAATGTTTCTTGCTTTCATGCCGGATGACTCGCGCGAAATCCCGCACCAGGGCGATGAGGCGGCCGTGCCGACGGTTCGTTTCGGATAACCAACGCATCCTGCCCCTCCAATGGTGCACAAGGATTATCTCGCCCGCGAAAGCGAGAGAGTGTCTGAGACGCACAACAAGTGCGTCGAGTTCCGCCGCGGTCAGGTAAGAAAGAACCTCGGAAATCACGATCAGGTCAAAGCTTCCCTTTGGCCAGTCCTCTGGGACCCGCATCTGGGCAAATTCGACATGAGTTTCAGAGGCGCATCGCTGCCTCGCTTGCTGCACGGCGCATTCGACGAGGTCAACTGAAAGGAGTCTGTCACAGCGCCCGGCAAGCTGCTTTGTCATGACACCGATGGAACACCCGATTTCGAGCGCGGACGAATAATGGTCGCGTGAGAGCGAGTTGAGCGTAAAGGCATATTTCTGCGATTCATAATCGGAGGACGTGTAGTTCCACGGATCGGGACTGGCGGCGTAGATTCTCTCAAAATATTCAGCCGGCACGCGTAAACCGAGGTGAACCTTGAGTCTTTGTAGCGTAATGCGACTTAACATGTGAATTGGTTACACCCCATGCGGCCGTTTCGCGTGCAACCGGGCGAACCCGGGTCCCGCATTCTCAGCTGTTTTCCACCAGATTCAGGACTCTCGCTGGCGGCCTTAACGAGGCATGGAATTCGCGGATCCGGGGCACGATCTCGTTGCGGAAACGGGAACCGTTGAACACTCCGAAATGACCGACCTTGTTTTGCAGATAGTTCGCCTTCATCGATCGCGGAATACCGCGGCAGAGTTCCTGCGCGGCGAGGGTCTGACCGATCCCGGAAATATCGTCGTTTTCGCCTTCCACGGTGAGCAGCCCCACGCGGTGGATGGCGGATAGATCCACCGGCGCGCCGCGATGTCTCATTTCACCTTTCGGCAGCGCGTGTTTGACAAAGACGGTATCGACCGTCTGCAAATAGAATTCCGCCGGCAGGTCCATGACGGAACGGTATTCGTCATAAAATTCACTGTGTTTTCTTGCGGAATCGCCGTCGCCGGCGACCAGATGATCAAAAAACTCCAAATTCGCGATGACGTGGCGATCGATATTCATCGCCATGAAGCCCGTAAGTTGCAGAAAGCCCGGATAGACATCCCGTCCACCCCCAGGATACCCAAAGGGCACGGTGCAGATGCAATTTTGCGCAAACCATGCACTGCCACGCTCCCGCGCCAGAAGATTGACCTTGGTCGGGCTTCGCCGCGCGTCGATGGCACCGCCCATCAGCGTCATCGAAGCCGGAACGTGCGGGCTGTCCTGCGCCTCCATGAGGGCAATGGCCGCGATCAGCGGAACCGCCGGCTGGCAGACCCCGATCGTATGCACTATCGCGCCCTCATGCTCCTGGCTCAGGGTTTCGCAGATCGCAATGACATAGTCGATGTAATCGTCAAGGTCGAACCGGCCGCTCGCAAGAGGAATCGTCCGGGCATCCACCCAGTCGGTGATGTAGACGTCATAGAAAGGGAGAAACGCTTCCACCGTGCCGCGCAGCAAGGTCGCGTGATGGCCCGACATGGGCGCGACGACCAAAAGCTTTTGCCGAGGCTCGGAAGCACTAGCGTCAAACTGCTTTTCAAAATGGAGAAGCTTGCAAAACGGCCGCTCCCAGGCCACCCGCTCGATGATAGGAACGATTTGGCCGTCAACGGCCGTCGTCGCAAGATCGAACGCTGGCTTGTCGTAACGCCTTGTCAATCGCTCGAAAATTTTCGCCGAGGCAACCAGATTCCGGCCGGCGGCGGTATAGGAGAGCGGATTGCCCGGATGTTCTAGCCACGTCCGCGCGACATCGGAAACAGCGCGTGCCGGAGCCCAGGCGAGATGGGCCATTTCATGCATTTCATAGGCAAAAGGCGGCATTTTTTTCAAATCCTTGCCAGCATGGCATGTAAAGAATGATTTTCAGAAAATCAACGTATTTGCAGATGAAAGTTTTGGCATCCGTGGTTAAATTTTGTGATCGCGAAGATGTTTGTTTCGGCATTTGCGGCGATTGAAGGGGCTCGCCTTGCTCCCGGACGCTCGGAGTCTGCGTTCAATTCGCCGGATTGACACGCCCGCCGACGCCGCGACTTCCGAGTCGGCCAGAAATCGGCTGTCGATCATGCTGGTTCAGCGTCTGCTTGGTAAATCCCCATTAAATATGCTAAGCTAAAATTATGCGCCGGACCGCTGCCACCTTGATTGCCCTCGCCTTTTTGATGGCCGCCATTGGCGGTCCGATGTTGGCGGAAACGAGCGGCGCAGCTAGCGAGCAGAACCAGCTCGCTCAGGCCGAATATTACAGCCGGCAAGCTGAGCGGCTGCGGCACCTACAAATGGGGGAGATCATCACGCCGGTAGCGGCAGTGTTTGCTGTGATCGCCACAGTATTCGCGGCAGTGTGGAGCGCTTGGACGACCAGCAGAATCCACCGCGACACGCAAGCTCGGGAGCGCGAGGCAGGCCGAGACAAACGTCTCGACGAGGCACTGAAGCGGTTCGGCGATCCGGAAAGCCCGCGATTGCGTGCCAGCGCGGCGGGTCTCTTGGCCGAGATGGCGACGAGGCATCCGAAGTATCTCCCGATCGCGGTCAATCAGCTTTTCGTTGGTCTGGCAAGCGAGGACGATCCCCTGGTGCTGGAAGCCATTTCGGACGCCCTAGAACGCGTCCCGCGCAGTGACTCGTATTGTCCTACCGTACAAATCTCGAAATTGCACAAGTTGATGCAATTGCAGATCGCGCAAGACGTGATTAATCTTGCCGAACAGGACAAAGTCGGGGGCATCGAAGGAATTGCGGGCGAAGACACCGCCCTGGATGACGAGCGGCGTTATCGTGAAACGCTTGCACGCGCGAGCGGGATGACTCAGATCAAAGATGGTTGGCTGCAGAGGAATGTCATAGAATGCTTCGGCGGCGCTGACACCGACCGGCCGAAGTTCTTGGCCCTTCCGAGCAGCAACCGGCGTGATGTGGAACACGCACTCTTTTCAACCGGACTGCGCATCCGAGAGGCGGTCGCTCTTGCCGAGAAGCTGCTCGGCTCGGAGCAGAGTGCGAAACCGATGCCCCTCAACCGCGAGATGTTTGTGAAGCGAGAGTCGCGGTGGGGCTCTCCCTTTAAGGCATCTGCTGAAACTTAATCAGACAGACGGTGTCCTGAGCCCCATGGAGAATTGCAATCTATGAAGCCAGGCGGTGGAACCCGCGAGATCGAGGCGAGTCGGCAGCCTGAATGTGAAGCGGGCGGTTTCCTGCTGCTTCCGGCAAAGGCGCCTTTAATCCTATCTTAGGCGTTTGAGTCAAAACCGGGCCGGGACAAAGTCGGGATCGGCCGCCGGGACAAATTCCCCGGCCGGCGTCTTCCCTTGGTTCAATCCCCAATTGACACGCCCGCAGTTCGGTCTAGTGTCACACCCACAACGGTCCCTCGCTTCGAGGGGTAAAAGGGAATGTGGTGCGGCGCCCGGCTTTCTCCGAGCCATGCGCTTCGATCCACAGCTGCCCCCGCAACTGTCAGCGGGTAGCGTTGCGCCGATATGCCACTGGGATCCGGCAAGCCGCGTCCTGGGAAGGCGGCGCGAGGCGATGACCCGCGAGCCAGGAAACCTGCCGTTCGATCGAGCAAGGGCCGGCGGGGTGCTCCGGCCTCTATCGATGCTGGTGCGCTTGCCGCCCCAGCGACGGGGCCCGGGTTCGCCCGGCGCCCCAATCAAGCACCCGCCGACGCGCCAAAGGACCGGGTGCCGCTCATGAACCGCCTTTCCGAAATTCCGGCCAAAATTCCGGCCACGATCGTCACCGGCTTTCTTGGCGCGGGGAAGACGACCCTCGTCCGCCATCTTCTGGCAAGCGCGAAGGGCCGCCGCCTCGCCCTCGTCATCAACGAATTCGGCGACATCGGCATCGATGCGGAAATTTTAAACGGCTGCGGCGATCTCGCCTGCAGCGCGGAAAATATCATCGAACTCGCCAATGGCTGTATCTGCTGCACCGTCGCCGATGATTTTTTGCCCGCGATCGAGAAACTTCTCGCGCTTGATCCTCTCCCCGACCACATCGTCATCGAAACCTCCGGACTCGCTTTGCCAAAGCCCTTGGTGAAGGCCTTCGATTGGCCAGCCATTCGCGCGCGCTTGACAGTCGATGGGGTGATCGCGGTTGTCGACGGCAAGGCGGTGGCGGACGGGCGCTTCGCCGACGATCCGGCTAGATTGGCGCGCCAGCGCGCCGCCGATCCTTCCATCGCCCACGATAATCCGCTCGACGAGGTGTTCGGGGATCAACTGCTGTGCGCCGATCTCATCGTCCTCAACAAGGCCGATCTCATCGATTTGGACGAACAGCGCCGCATCGCCGGGGACATTGCGGCGCGCGTCCCTCGCGCGGTAAAAATCGTGCCCGCCCGCGAGGGCAAGATCGACCCCGCGATCCTGCTCGGCCTCGACGCGGCGGCCGAGGACGATCTTGCCGCGCGGCCCTCGCGCCATGACGGGCCGGCCGGGCACGATCACGACGATTTCGACAGTGCCGTTTTTGAGACCGGGACGATCGACGATCCCGACGCCTTGCTGCGCCAACTGACTGACATCGCCACGCGCCACGATGTGTTGCGGGTCAAGGGTTTTGTCGAGGTGCGCGGCAAGCCGGTGCGGCTTCTCGTCCAAGGCGTCGGCCATCGCTTGCAAAAGAGTTTTGATCGCCCGTGGCGCGCGGGCGAACCGCGGCGCGGCCGTCTCGTGATCATCGGCGAAAAGGGTCTCGACAAAATGTCGATCGCAAAGCTTTTGGCGCGCGAGGGGTCGTGAGCCATGCATCTTCTGCGCACGGAACAGCGATCGCTCGACGAAGCCGAGGCCGCCGTCGATCTGGGCCAAACCCCGGCCGGCATCTTGTTTCTCTCCTTTTCCGACAGCGATCTCGGCCTCGTCGCGGCGGCCGCGGGGCGGCGGCCGGCGAACGCCATGAGCCTGCGGCTCGCCAACCTCGGCATGCTCAAACATCCCTATTCGGTCGATCTTTATGTCGAGAAGGCCACGAGCCAAGCGCGCTTCGTGCTGGTCCGTCTCCTCGGCGGTCTCGACTATTGGCGGTATGGGGTCGAGGAATTTTTCCGCGCCGCGCGGACCCAAAATTTCGCGCTTGCCATAGTGCCCGGCGACGCGATGAAAGATCCACGGCTCGATGCCGCCTCGACAGTGCCCGGCGCTGATCTCCGCCATATCCATGCCGCGTTCCAGCATGGCGGGACGGAACACATCGCGGCGCTTCTCGTTTTCATCGAGAACCGCGCGGGCACGCCGCGCGCGTGGCAGGAGCCCGCGGCCCTGGCGGCGATTGCGGCGGCGGGCTGTTTCGAGGCGGCCTGCCGCAGGCTCGATGGCGCCAAGGGCCACGCGCTTATCGTCTTCTACCGTTCCTTCATGGTCGCGGGGGACACGGCGCCGATTGGTGCGCTCGCGGATGCGCTTGCCGCACGCGGGCTCGGCGTTATCGCGATCTTCGTGACGAGTCTCAAGGACACGGACGCCATCGCCTGGGTGCGCGCCGAACTCGCCCGCGAAAAACCCGATGTGATCATCAATACAACAGGCTTTTCGGCCCGCTTCGATGCCGGAGCCGGCGTTCTCGATGACGCCGGCGCGCCGGTGTTGCAGGCGATTTTCGCCGGCGCCACGGAGGCGCAGTGGCAGGAAAATCCGCGCGGCCTTGGCGCCGCCGATCTCGCCATGAATGTGGTTCTCCCGGAAATGGACGGGCGTTTGATTACCCGCGCGATTGCCTGCAAGGTGGAAGCCGGACATCGCGCGGATCTCGAATTCACTCCCCGCATTCGCGCGCCTCTCCCTTCGCGTGTGAGTTTTGTCGCGGACCTTGCCGCCGCTTGGGTGAGATTGCGCAAAACCCCTCCCGCGCGGCGCAAAATCGCCTGCGTCCTTTCTGATTATCCTGGAAAGCAAGGCCGGGGCGGCTATGCCGTCGGTCTCGACACGGCAAAAAGCGTCGCCTCGATTGCCGGTATGCTTCGCGAGGCCGGATATGGCATCGGGCCGCTCCCGCGCGCGGACGCATTGATGCGCCACCTCGAAGAGGGGGCTTCAACGGAACGCCTTACACTCGCCGATTATGTCTTGGCCCTTGATGCCATGCCCCCGGCATTCGTGGAATCGATGCGGGCGCAATGGGGCAACCCGGAAGCAGAGGCGCACGATGACGCATTCGCGTTTCCAGTGGCGCGCGCGGAAAATTTGATCGTCGCCTTGCAGCCCGATCGCGGCATTGCCGCAAATCGCAAGGCGGACTATCATAATACGGGGTTGCCGCCGTGCCATTCCTACGTCGCCTTCTATGTCTGGCTCCGCCAACATGTAAAGATCGATGCGATGATTCATTGCGGCACCCATGGCACACTCGAATGGCTACCCGGCAAGGCAGCGGCGCTCATGGACGATTGCGCGCCCGAGGCGGTGCTCGGAGCGCTGCCCGTCATTTATCCTTTTATCGTTAACAATCCGGGCGAGGCGGCGCAGGCCAAACGGCGCATTTGCGCGCTCACCATCGGCCACATGACGCCGCCTCTCACGCAAGCCGGAAGCCATGGCGCGGCGCTCGAAATCGAAGCTTTGTTCGATGAGTATGCGATTGCCGAATCGCTCGACCCAAAGCGCGCGCGGCTATTGGCGCAAGCAATCCTCGCGCGGGCGAAAGAAACAGGTTTATTTCAGGATAGCGGGCTGAAGGACGGCGCCGGTCCGGCCGTTGCCTTGCGCCGGCTCGACGCCTGGCTCTGCGATCTTAAGGACATGCGGATCGCTGAGGGCTTACATGTTTTCGGGCAATCGCCGGAGGCGTGCTTGCGAGATGCGACAGTCGCCGCGCTCCTCCAAACCCTTCAGCCCGCTCGCGACGAAACGGGCGCCGGGGACGATTTATCCGCGCGAATAACCGAACTGATCGATCGCTGCGGGGAAGCGGAACGCGCTTCGCTCCTAGCCGCGCTCGATGGCCGCTTTGTCGCGCCGGGCCCTGGCGGCGCGCCGTCGCGCGGGCGCATCGACGTGCTCCCCACGGGGCGTAATCTTTACGGGATTGATCCGCGCGCGGTGCCGACGCGGACCGCCTGGGAGATTGGTCAACGCGCCGCCCAAGAGGTATTGAACCGCCATGTCCAGGATCATGGCGACTGGCCGAAGCGGATCGTCATGGATCTTTGGGCGAGCGCCACCATGCGCACCGGCGGCGACGATCTCGCCCAGGCTTTCGCGCTCATTGGCGTCACACCAATTTGGGACAACGCATCCTCGCGAGTCACGGGCTTCAAGATCATTCCGCCCGCGCGCCTGTCGCATTCGCGCGTCGATGTCACCTTGCGGATCTCCGGGCTGTTTCGCGATGTCTTTCCGGCCCAGATCGCCTTGTTCGATCAGGCGGTACGGGCAGTCAGCGAACTCGACGAAGAAGATGACGTGAACGCCCTGGCGGCGGCGCGCAGGCTCGCGCCCGGAATTCCTTTGCGGGTTTTTGGCGCGGCGCCCGGCGCCTATGGGGTCGGGCTCACGCGGGCGATCGATGACGATCCCGCGCTCACCCGGCACGAGCTCGGCGCGCGCTATCTCGCCACCGCCTCGCATGCCTATCGCGGCGCGCAAGCCGAGGGCGTCGCGACCGCGGCGTTCGCCGAGCGTGTCGCGACCGCCGACGCCCTCATTCATGTTCAAGATCAAGACGAGCAGGACATTCTCGACGCCGACGCCATTATCGATCATGAGGGCGGCTTTGCGGCGGCCGCGCAAATGCTCGGCAACGATACGCCCGTCTATCATGTCGAGACGGCGCGCCCCGGCGCCATCAAAGTGCGCACGTTGGCGCAAGAAATCGCCCGGGTCGTGCGCGCGCGGGCAACGAATCCACGGTGGATCGCCGGGCAGATGCGCCACGGCCATCGCGGCGCCGCCGAAATCGCCGGGACGGTCGACCGTCTCTATGCTCTCGCGGTATTGAGCGATGCGGTATCGAGCCAGCATTTCGAGCTTCTGTTCGAGGCGACCCTTGGCACGCCTTCCGTGCGGGATTTTCTCATCGACGCCAATCCGCGCGCCGCGCGCGCTATCGCCAAGCGCTTCGAGGAGGCGCTCGCCCGGGGCTTCTGGCGGAGCCGCCGCAACTCGACCCATGTCTGCCTCGCTTTGATGCGGGAGGCGCACGGATGACCAGCGAGACCATGTCGCGCAAAGGCTGGTGTCCCGGCGCGCTGCGGCCGATGCAAGCCAAGGACGGGCTTCTCGTGCGGCTGCGGATAAGCGGCGGCGTTGTCCCGGTGGCCACCATGCGCGGGCTAGCGCAAGCCGGACGCGCCCATGGCAATGGGCTTTTCGATCTTTCCGCGCGCGCCAATTTGCAAATGCGCGGGGTCCGCGAGGAAAGACTGCCTTACCTCATCGAAGTGCTCGAGGGACTTGGCCTCATCGACGAGAATGTGGCGGCCGAAGCCGTTCGCAACGTTCTGGTGAGCCCGCTTGCCGGACTTGATGGGCGAATTGATGCGCCCAACGCCGCCAAGGCGCTTGAAGCCGCGCTCGCCGCCAACAAGGATTTACACGCATTGCCAGGAAAGTTCGGCTTTCTGATCGACGATGGAAGCGCGCTTTCGCTTGGCCCTGTCCCCGCCGACATCCGCTTCGATTGGACCGGAGGCCAACAACCCTTCGCGATCGGGATCGGAGGGCACGCCAACGAGGCAATATTTCTGGGACGCTGCGGGGGTGACGATATCCCCGACATTGCCTCGCGCCTCGCTCAGGCATTTCTGCGGCTCGGTTCGCAAATGGCAGATCCGCCGCGCCGGATGCGCGGCCTTATCGAGAGGTTAGGGGCTGCTGCGATAGCCGCACTTGCTGGACTGCGCCTCGATCCATTGCGGGGGCGCGGCGCCATCGCAGAACCTTGTCCGATTGGTTTGCTGCGCTTCAATGACAAAAACTGCTTCGGGGTTGGCGCGGCTTTCGGGCGTCTTGACGCAAACATGTTTGACGCGGCGGCCAGCGGTGCTGAAATTTTCGCCGCTGGCGAGATCAGGCTCACGCCGTGGCGCGCGCTGATCCTGCCTTTCGTGCAACCAAAGCAAGCCGATGCCATGCGCGCCTATTTTACTGCGCATGGTTTCATCGCCGATCGTGAGGATGCGCGCTTGGCGATAGCGGCGTGCGGCGGCGCATCCGCGTGCGAACGTGGCACCACCGATACCCGCGCCGATGCCTTGGCCTTGATGCCTATCGCGCGGAGGTTCCGCAAGACTGGCGTGGCGCTGCATGTCTCTGGCTGCGCCAAGGGCTGCGCGCGGCAAGCGGCGACGCCCTTCACCCTCATCGCTCTTGCCGGGCGCTACGATCTTGTTGTCGATATGACCGCAATTGATGCCGGGGCAAACGATGCGAAGCGCCTCGACCTGGCGGCGGTGCGCGAAATACTGGAAACGATGGCGCAAAACGCCGGGCGGCGGAGTGAGCTGGAAATACAATGAGCGAAGCGTCGAGCCGCTTCAACTATTTGCGCGACGGGGCGGAAATCTACCGCCGCTCCTTCGCGATAATCCGCGCCGAGGCCGATCTCGCCCGCTTCTCTCGAGATGAAGAACATGTCGCGGTGCGGATCATTCACGCCTGCGGAATGGTCGAGATCGCCGCCGGTCTCGTATTTTCGCAGGGGGCCGTGGCGCAAGCGCGGGCCGCGCTCCGGCAAGGAGCGCCGATCCTGTGCGATTCCAAAATGCTCGCGCGAGGTATTATCGCGGCGCGCCTGCCGCGCGGCAACGAGGTCATCTGCACCCTTGACGCCCCTTCCGTGCCATCGCTTGCGCAAAAACTCGGCACCACGCGCAGCGCCGCCGCGCTCGAACTTTGGCGCGACCGGCTCGATGGCGCGATCGCCGCCATCGGCAACGCGCCGACCGCCTTGTTTCACCTGCTCGACATGCTGGACGAAACTTTTGCGCGGCCCGCCTGCGTGATTGGAATGCCGGCCGGCTTCATCGGCGCGACGGAATCGAAAGAGGCGCTCACCGCCGATGCCCGCGTGCCTTTCATTACCCTTAAGGGACGCAAGGGAGGCAGCGCCATGGCCGCCGCCGCCTTGAATGCGATCGCGAGCGAAGCCGAATGAGCGGATTTTCCTCATCGAACGGCCGCCTCTTTGGCGTCGGCCTCGGCCCCGGCGATCCCGACCTAGTGACGATCAAGGCCACGAAGATCATCAGTGCCGTTCCGGTCGCCGCCTATTTCGCCAAGAAAGGCGCGCACGGAAAAGCCCGCGCCATCCTCGATCGCTGGATGGGCGATACATGCCTGCAATTGCCGTTGCTCTATCCGTTGACGACGGAAACGCATTTTTGCGACCCCGCCTATGTCGAGGAACTACGCGGCTTCTACACAAAGGCGGAGGGTGCCATCGCAGCGCATCTTCTGGCGGGCCGCGATGTCGCTCTCGTCTGCCAGGGCGACCCGCTTTTCTATGGATCTTTCATGCATCTCTATGTCCGGTTGAAGGATCGCTTCGAGGTCGAGATCGTTCCCGGCGTCACCGGCATGTCGGGGTGCTGGAGCGCGGCGAAGGCGCCGATGGCCTGGGGCGACGACGTCTTGAGCGTTCTACCGGGCACGCTTGGGCACGCGGCATTGGTCCGTCATCTCGGTGCGAGCGATGCGGTGGTCATCATCAAGATCGGCGCCAATCTGGCGAAAATCCGCGCGGCAATCGCCGAGGCAGGACGCCTCTCGACAGCGATCTATGTCGAACATGGCACCAGCGAAGTCGAAGCCATCGTTCCGCTTGCCATCAAGACCGGCGATCATGCGCCCTATTTTTCCTCCATTCTCATTCCGGGCCAAGGGAGGCGCCCGTGAGCCCGCCGGGAAGCTTGCGGATTGTCGGCCTTGGCCCCGGTGGCGACGCATGGATCACGCCCGAAGCCTCGCACCTCATCGCGAATGCAACCGATCTTGTTGGCTACGCGCCCTATCTCGAACGGCTTCCTCCCAAACAAGGGCAGTCTCGGCACCAAACTGGCAATCGGGTCGAAATGGAGCGCGCGCGCCATGCGTTGCGCCTGGTCGAGGATGGACGCCATGTCGCCCTCGTCTCCAGCGGCGATCCGGGCGTATTCGCGATGGCGGCGGCGGTTTTCGAGGCGATCGAAGAGGGCGAACCCGCATGGCGCGGCATCGACGTCGCGGTTAGCCCCGGAATCTCGGCGTTGCAGGCGGCGGCGGCGCGGATTGGCGCGCCTTTTGGACATGATTTCTGCGCGATTTCCTTGTCCGGCAATCTCAAGCCCTGGTCCTTGGTGGAAAAGCGGCTCGCGGCGGCGGCAAACGCGGATTTCGTGATCGCGCTCTACAACCCCGCGTCGGCCGCGCGGCCGGGCCGCATTCATGACGCTTTCGCGCTGCTGCGCAGTCTCAAGGCCGCTTCGACGCCGGTTGTTTTTGCCCGCGCGGTCGGGCGGCAGGATGAACATATCTCGATAGAGACACTAGCCCGCGCGGACCCGGCCCGGGCGGATATGAGCACGCTGATCATCGTCGGCTCCAGCGAAACTCGCGTTATTCCCCGTGTGGGTGCCGCGCCGTTCGTCTATACCCCGCGTGGCAAGGCCGCCCGATGACGAAGGATGAAAGCCATGGCTTCCGACGGATCGTGCAAGACCGGTCCCGAGGCTTGTCGCGGCCGGGCAACCATGATTACGGGCACCCCCAGATGCCGCGCCGCGATGACTTTGGCGAGCGCCGCCTCGCCGCCGCTGTTCTTGCTAACGATCACATCGATCGATTCCTCGCGCAAAAGCTTGTCCTCCGCTTCAACCGCGAAGGGGCCGCGCCCAAGGATGACGCGATGGCGCGGCAGGTTTGGCGGAATCGTGAGCGGCTCAATCGTGCGAATAAGATAGAAATGCTGGGGCGCCACCGCGAAAGCCCCGATTTGCAGCCGCCCGATCGTCAGAAAAACGCGCTTTGGTTCACGCCCGAGCGCGGCGGCGGCGGCAGCCATATCGGCGGCATCAATCCAATGATCGCCCGGCTGCGCAATCCACGCCGGGCGCGACAAAACGACGAGAGGAATTTTCGCCCGCGGCGCCGCGATCGCCGCATGGCGCGACATTTGTTCGGCGAAAGGATGCGTGGCATCGACAAGCACATCGATGCGCTCGGCTTCGAGATAGGCTTGGAGGCCGTCCGCGCCGCCAAAACCACCGATCCGATAGGGAATTTTTGGCGCGCGCGGTGCTTTTGTTCGACCGGCAAACGACAGCACGGACGCAATGCCGCTTTGCCCCGCCAGGAGGTCCGCAAGCTTGCTCGCCTCAAAAGTCCCGCCAAGCACGAGAACCCGCATCGCCCGTCTCCTGAACTTTTGCTCTCGCGGCCATGACTGCCTCTTCTCGCGAAAAATGGTTGTCGCTGATCGGCATCGGGGAAGACGGCATCGAGGGTCTCACTCCTGCCGTGCGAAAATTGCTCGCGCAAGCCCATTTGGTCGTGGGCGGCGCCCGCCACCTCGCGCTTGCAGGCCCGCTTTCGGCCGAAACCATGACCTGGCCTTCGCCGCTCGCCGATGCGATCCCAAAAATTCTCGCCCGCCGAGGTTCGCCCGTCAGCGTCCTCGCCTCCGGCGATCCTTTCTTTTATGGAATCGGAACCTTGCTCGGCGCCCATGTTGGGCCGCAAGAAATGCAATGCTTTCCGGCGCCTTCGGCTTTCAGCCTCGCGGCGGCGAGGCTCAACTGGAGCCTGCAAGACTGTTGTCTCATGTCGCTGCATGGGCGCGAGTTCGAGCGGATTATTCCGGCGCTGCAACCGCACGCGAAAATCCTGTGCCTGTCATGGGACGAGACGACGCCGCCGCGCCTTGCAAAACTCCTTTGCGAGAGAGGCCTCGGCCAATCGCGGATCGTCGTGATGGAGGCGATGGGAGGCCCGAGGGAGCGCACGCGGGCTACCACCGCCGAAGCCTTTCGCATGGAGGGCATCGATCCGTTAAATCTCGTCGCGCTCGAAATTGCCGCGACGGCGCAATCGCGTATTCTTACCATTGCAAGCGGTCTTGCCGACTCCTGGTTCGAAACAGACCGGCAGCTCACCAAGCGGGAGGTCCGCGCCCTTACTCTATCGTCGCTAGCGCCAAGGCGTGGCGAGCTGTTGTGGGATATCGGCGCCGGGTCCGGATCGATCGCAATCGAATGGCTGCTTAGCGATCCCGCCAACCGGGC
>JALZAY010000150.1 GCA_030948025.1 Pseudomonadota bacterium | reverse complement strand
TAGTGATGATACATGTTGAATTGCATGAGCGCGACGATGCGGCCGAATTCCGGGATGAAGCGCCCGAGAACGCCGGCTTCGTTCATGAGCCGCAGCACGATTTCGGGCTCGTTGCGCGACGTCAATACGTCTAGAAACAGCCGGTTCGCTTCGGGATCGGCGCGCAACTTCGCATCGATACGTTTCAACGCCCGGGTGACGTGCCGCGTCGCGTCGGGATGTATCGCGAGGCCATTGCGGTCGGCGATCCAGAACAGCCTGATGAGATTGACCGGATCGCGGGCGAAGACCTCCGGCCCGGCGACCGTGACGCGACCATTTTCAACTTCGAAATCTCCGGTCGCGATGGCCGCCCGCTTGCGCCGCCAAGGCCGGAACCGGTCGAGCCTGGCGAATGGTTTGGCTTGCTTTTCTTCGAGCGCGGCGCAGACGATCGCGGTCAAATCGCCGACATCCTTGGCGATCAGGAAGTAATGTTTCATGAACCGCTCGACGCTGGCGAGGCCGCCTCTCGTCGAATAGCCAAGATGGGACGCGATCCGGCGTTGATGATCGAAGCTCAGTCTTTCTTCCGCCCTGCCGGTTAAAAAATGCAGATGACAGCGGACTCGCCAGAGAAACTCCTCGCAGCGGCGAAACAGTTTATATTCGGAACGGGAAAACACGCCGGCGCCGACGAGATCGGCCGCGTCGCGCAGCCGATACACATATTTGGCGATCCAGAACAGTGTATTGAGGTCCCGGAGGCCGCCTTTGCCGTCCTTGACATTTGGCTCGACGAGATAGCGCGAGCGGCCGGTCCGCGCGATGCGGCTGTCGCGTTCGGCGAGCTTCGCCGCGACGAATTCGGCGGCCTTTCCTTGCACGATCTTGCGCTCGAACTGCGTCCGCATGGTTTCGAAAAGCCCGCCGTCGCCGAGAATAAGGCGCGCTTCAAGGAGCGCCGTGCGGACGGTCATGTCTTCGCGGGCATGAACCAGACATTCCTTGACCAAGCGTGTCGAATGGCCGACTTTTTGGCCGAGATCCCAAAGCATATAGAGGATCGCCTCGGCGATGCGTTCCCCGCGCGGCCGCGCTGCGGGAGAGAGCAGAAAAAGGAGATCGATGTCTGAACCCGGCGCAAGGGTCGCCCGCCCGTAGCCGCCCACCGCCGCGATCACGAAGGCTTCGCCGGCCGGACCGTTTGCGGCCGGATGAACATAGGCCGTTACATAATTGAAAATCTCGCGGATCAACTCGTCTTCGATATGGGCGAGATGGCCGGCGCAGGCGAGGCCGCCGCCATTGGCCTGGAACGTTTCGCGGGCGAGCGCGCGGCCTTTGTCCAAGGCGTCGCGAAAAAGCGCGACCGTTTCCTTGCGCACGGTATCAGTGGGCTCGCTCCCCGCATGAAGCGCCGCGATTTTGGCGCGCAGGCCCGCGCGATGGAAATAGGCCGCGTGCGGCAAGTCGATCCGATAGCGCCGGGGTTGGACCGGCGACGCTGTCTCGAGCATGGCGTTCATGGATTCCGATGGCCTGGCGATAGGCGCATCCCTCGCACTACGTCCAAGGTGGTTTCCGTTTCCGTGAATGACAAGGCCGAGCCATGGCGCAATTTTGCTTCGATCGCATCCCAGATCGCGACCGCGAGATCGGGACCGGCGAGCCGTTTGATCGCCCTGATCCCGGTCGGCGAGGTCACGTTGATCTCGGTCAGATTGCCGTCGATGACGTCGATGCCGGCAAAAAGCAAGCCGCGCCGTTTCAGTTCGGGGCCGATCACGGCGCAAATTTCACGCTCGCGCGGCGTAAACTCGGCCGCCGACGCGGTGGCGCCACGCGCCAGGTTCGCGCGGATGTCGTTTCCGGCCGGCACCCGATTCACCGCGCCCGCCGCCACGCCATCGACGAGGATGATGCGCTTGTCGCCATCTGCCACCCGCGGCAGAAAGCGCTGAACCACCCATGGCTCGCGAAAACTCGCCGCGAAGAGGTCATAAAGCGAGCCAAAGTTTGGATCGCCGCGGGCAATCTTGAACACCGCCGCGCCGCCGTGGCCATGCAAGGGCTTCATCACGGCTTCGCCATGCGCCTCAAGGAACGCCTCGATTGCTTCTTTGTTGCGCGTGATCAGGGTCGGCGGCATAAGTTGCGGAAAATTCATGACAAAAAGCTTCTCCGGCGCGTTGCGCACGCCCGCCGGATCGTTGACGATCACCACCCCTGGCCGCAAATGCTCGAGCAGATGCGTCGAGGTTATATAGGCGAGATCGAAAGGCGGGTCCTGACGCAAAAGGATGACGTCAAGCGAGGCCAAATCAGTCGTTTTTGCGCCGCCCAAGGTGAAATGATCGCCTTCGACATCGCGGATCTCGACCGGCGCCGTCTCGGCCACGACCCGGCCGTCGCGCAGCGAAAGTTTATCGGGAGTGTAGTAAGAGAGCCTGTATCCTCGCGCGCGGGCTTCGAGCAAGAGCGCGAAGGTCGAATCGCCCGCGATATTGATCTTGTCAATCGGGTCCATCTGCACGGCGACGTTCAAGGCCATCGAAATCCTCTTGGGCCGGCGCGGCGAAATCTCGCCTGGGGGCAGGGGGCATGGCCGGGAGGATTCGTCAAGGGTGCCGCCGCATCAATTTTGACCGGAAACAGGTTCGCTCCGTGGCGTTAACGCCATTGTGAAGCTTAGGTCTAACTTGCTCATTGGCCCGATTGCTTGGCGATAATTCCACACGTTCAAAGGAAAATATTGCAAGCGGAATCTATTTTACTTGGAAAGGATTTTGGCAGCGAGCTCGGCGCGATAGGAATCACTATCAATGTGATGCTTTGATGAATTGTGGCGCAATTGCCACATCTGTGGCGAATTTTTGTCCTGGCGATTTTAACGGCACTGATCATGGTAAACAATTGCTGCGGCGGGTTTGGCTCATACCCAGCAATTTTAAGTCCCGAACAGTTTCGCCATTCCTGTCGCGCCTTCGCTTACCTTCTCGCCTTGCCCGCTATCCGCCAACTGGCTAGGCCTAGTAGCGGGATGAGGAAAAGTGGAAACCGGTTTTCCGCCCGCATCCCGCTCTAAACTCTTGGAATCGATCACGTTCATGATTTTGGATTGATTCAATCCAAAATCATGGTGATCTAGAGAGTAAAAATACCTTTACCGGTCGCCGAGGCTGCCGCCCGCGGCGGCGAGCGCGGCGCCGACTTCGAGACCGAGATCGTCCATGGTCGCCTCCTCGATGGCATTGATTGCTTCCCCTTTGGCCTGCCGTTCGGCTTCCGCGGCGGAGCGCGCGACGTTGACGGTAATCGGGGCTTCGATTTCCGGATGCAAATGCACTGGGACTTCGTGCAATCCAAGCGATTTGATCGGCGCTTTCAGGACGATCTGATTGCGGTTGGCATTGAAGCCGCCAGCGGTGACCGCGGCGGCGATGTCGCGCGGGGAAACCGAGCCGTAGAGATGGCCCGTCTCGCCAGCCTGGCGGATGATGACGAACATTTGCCCGGTGAGCTTTTCGGCGACGCCGGCCGCTTCGTTGCGCGATTCGAGATTACGCGTTTCGAGCTGGACGCGCTGACTTTCGAACCGGCTCTTATTGGCTTCGGTGGCGCGCATGGCCTTGCCGCCGGGCAGCAGGAAATTGCGGGCGTAGCCATCCTTCACGCGAACGGCATCACCCATTTGACCGAGTTTGGCGATGCGTTCGAGCAAAATAACTTCCATAATGCGGTCCTTCGAGTTGCATCAGAGTTTGGGCGAGGCCGTCTTGTCCTTGCGATCCCGGAGAGAGAAAGCTGTCTCGATAATACCGGTCAAGACCAAGAGAAGCAGAAAGACGAACCATGTCACGGGGACGACAAGGCCGAGATAGATCAGAATGAGGAGGGGAATCCGGAAAGGCGATCCGCGCGACAGATAATGCGTCGTGGCGAGCCCGCCGAGCGCGAAAGCGACGCCGAGCGTCACGGCGACAATGACGACGATGTGGCCGGGGAGCCCGCCAAAAAACGGACCTATCCCGGCGGCGGCGCCGAAAACCAAAAGATAGACCTGCGGCAGCCGCAATTCCCCCGCTATGTCGGGCCACGGGCGGGGGAGTTGTGCCGAAAGCTGCGCCACCCGTCCCGCGAGCCAAAGATTGAGCATCAGCATGACAAGGATCCAACCCGCCACCGCCGGCGCCGCCGCCAAAACCGTGGCGCGCGCCAAATGACGCGCATTGAAATCATTTGGAAGGCGCATAGTGGGGCTGACCAGCCGTTCGACGAAAGGGGTAACTTCCGCGCTCAACTTCTCGAGCGCCACGTCGAAACCGCCATAGAGGGAGCTGACATAAACCGCGATCGCTACCCCGATGGTGGCACAGATGGAGGCGGCATAGGAAAGAATGCGCTCAAGCGGAACATATTCGCGGGCAAAAAAGCTGCCTACCCGGCTTGTTACGACCCAATTCGGACTTCCCTTCGGCCGACTCAACACGGAGAGGAGGCTTAGCCAAAAAGCCGGCAAGCCAAGGGAGAAAGCGAAAACCAGACCGCCAAGCGCGGCGGTGTCGAGACTCCCGAATTTCAGCTGCGCATTGAAGAGTCCGGCAATGGTGAGCGTGGCCGAGGCAACCGCTGCGGCGCCGGCGAAAGCGCCGTATCCGAGCGTCGCGATCATGATTGGAAGCGGCGACAAATTGGCGAGAGCGATGGCGACAAAGGTCGCGCGGGCTGCGAGGCTAAACAAGACGGCGGCGGCGATTCCCGCCCCGATCCCAAGGGCGACGGCCGGACCATGTCTTACGAGGCGCTTTTTAATCATGACCTGCTGTCCCGCTCGAAAGGCGGTTAGGGGCCAAAGGAGAGAAAAGTCTCCCTCCGTCCCAAAGAAACCGCGCAGTCTCACCGCGCGGCCAGTGATCGCCCTTGTTCGTGGCTCATCGATAGTAGAACAGTTCCGCCCCGGTGGAAATATCCCGCGCGTGGATGGCCGTCCCGCGCGGGCGCGAAATTAGCGGATTACTTAGCGGATTACATAGGGCAAAAGCCCGAGAAAGCGGGCGCGTTTGACGGCCTTCGCCAGTTCGCGCTGCTTCTTGGCTGAAACGGCGGTGATTCGCGACGGGACGATCTTGCCGCGCTCGGAAATGTAGCGCGAGAGCAGACGGGTATCCTTGTAATCGATTTTGGCCGCATTCGGGCCGGAAAACGGGCAGGTTTTGCGGCGGCGAAAGAAAGGCCTGCGGGGCGCGGCGGAGGTTGTCATCAGGAGCCCGCCTCCTCGCTTGCCACAGTCTCGTCGCGCGGACGCCTAGGGGCTCTCTCGCCACGCTCGGGGCGGGGGCCCCGGCCGCGGTCGCCGCGATCATGGCGGTCGCCGCGATCGTCGTCGTCGCGCTTGCGCATCATCGCCGAAGAGCCTTGTTCCAGAGCTTCGACCCGAACCGTCATGAAACGGATGACGTCCTCGTTGATGCCCATCTGCCGCTCCATTTCGGCGAGCGCGGCCGGCGGCGCATCGATGTTCAAGAGCGAGAAATGCGCCTTGCGGTTCTTCTTGATCCGGTAGGCGAGGGACTTCGCCCCCCAATATTCCAACTTTTCGACTTGGCCGCCGAAGGATTCGATGACCGCCTTGAACCGCGCCGTCAGCGCGTCCACCTGTTGGGTGGAAATATCTTGACGCGCTAAATAGATATGCTCGTAAAGAGCCATTCTGCTGCCTTTCCTCTAACTCCTCGCGACGCCCCGGCGCCGAGCCCTTCGAGCCTAGTGCACTGGCGCATACGGATGATTCGCTTTAGCTCCCCGGCCGCGCCATGCGGTATCGCCTGCACCATTTGAATGAGTCACTGCGCTAGGAATGGCCCGAGCCGACAAACGAAAGCGAAGACACCGGGAAAGCGAACTCCCGTTCCGCTCCCGGCTAGAGCCGCGAATTTATACTGGATTTATACAAGGATTTGGCGCATAGGCAAGGTGCGGTTGGCGATCCCTCCCGCGGCTTTCATGCGTGCATTAAAGTCCGGCGATATTTAAACGCAAGGACCCCATTGCCCGTTAGCGCGAATGCGCCAGGATTTCAACCCTGCCTTGGCGACGACGATCCGTCCGTTTTTCGCCATCGCGACAAGATGCTTGAAGACAAGCGGCGTTAGCCACGCAAACGGTTTTTCCGGATCGCAGACGGCGCGGTATTCATCGGAATCGGGATCTTCCATCAAGATCGTGCCGGTGCGATCCGGACGCAGCCGCGGGCTCATGTCCCGATCCCCCTTCCACAAGCATTCGTAATCGCGGCAAACTTGCGGCCGGCCCGCATAGATGCCGCAGCCGCCGGAACCGGCGTTAAGACAGTGTTCGCACAATTTGCCGGCGGATTTCGCCAATTCGGCGATCTCGAGAACCTTGCAACAAAAGCTGCATTCGCCGCAGGCTTTTCCCGGGATTGCAAGCATGAACTTTAGCCTTACGATGGTTTCCGATTCGATAGTGCATCTTTTTATCGCGGAAGGCGCCAGCGCAAGAGAAATCGAAACGCCCCTTAAGGATTTGTGCTCCGGTGCGGCCTTTGGCAGCACTTCCCATCATGTCTCGCCGAGCAGCGTTTCGACGAAAGCGGCGATCCCTTCCCTTGCCCGCGCGGTGCGGCGGTGTTCGGCCGCGAGGATCGCGCGGAGGCCGGCGAACGTGCTTTGCAGATCGTCGTTGACGAGCACGTAATCATAGTCCGTCCAGCGGCGGATTTCGTTGCGCGCCTCGTTCCAACGCTTGTCGATGACGTCCGGCCGGTCCTCGGCGCGGCGTTCGAGGCGCGCGCGCAATTCCTGCATCGACGGCGGCAGAATAAAGATCGTGACGGCATCGTCGGCGGCCTCTCGCTTGATCTGCTGCGTCCCCTGATAATCGATGTCGAAAAGCACGTCGCGCCCTTGCCGCAGAACCTGTTCGGCCGGCTCGCGCGGGGTGCCGTAAAAATTGCCGTGCACCTCCGCCCATTCGAGCAGATCGCCGCCCTCTCGCAGCGCAGCAAACTGCTTCTTGCCGATGAATGTGTAATGGATGCCGTCGACTTCGCTCGAACGCCGCGCCCGCGTGGTCACCGAGATCGACGGCGTCAGATCGAGCTCTCTGGTCTTGAGCAGCATCCGGGTCAAGGTCGTCTTGCCCGCGCCCGATGGGGACGAGAGGATCAGCATCAAGCCGCGCCCGCGGGCTCTAGCCGTCTGCTGTTTTGCGGAACGATCTTCGAGCTGCAAATTCCTACTCGA
This sequence comes from Pseudomonadota bacterium, assembly GCA_030948025.1. GTDB lineage: Bacteria > Pseudomonadota > Alphaproteobacteria > Rhizobiales > Beijerinckiaceae > Methylocapsa. Next base: position 1,927 of record JALZAY010000150.1, on the reverse strand, counting down.
TATTCTGGATCTGTTCGCGGAATTGTTCGATCTCGACGCGCAATTCGAGGCCGAGCCCCGTCAGGTTCGCGTCGTTCGACTTGGCGCAAAGCGTATTGGCCTCGCGCGAAAGTCCTGGGCAATGAAGTCGAGTCTGCGGCCGGCCGCGCCGCCCTTCGCCAAAAGTTCGCGGGCCGCGGCAGTGTGCGCGGCAAGACGGTCCAATTCTTCCCTGATATCGGCCTTGGCCGCGAGCATGAGAGCTTCCTGGTGCAAACGATTCTGGTCGAAATTCGCGTTTCCGGCAAGAAAAGCAAGCGATTGCGCGAGGCGCGCCTGGATCGCCTCGGGGCTTGCGGGCCGGGCAGGCATCGGCCGCTTCCGTCAGCGCGGCGATCTTTTCAAGCCGCGCCGAGAGCACCAGGGCGAGCGCGCCGCCCTCGCTTTGCCGCATGGCCACCAGAGCATCGAGCGCCTCGTCGAGCAAATCTAGAGCGCTGGCCCGCGCGGGTAAAATCGCGGTCTCGTCCTCGGCTGCGTCCATGATTTCAACGACGCCGCGCACGGCAAGCAGCCCGTCGAGAGTTGCCGGTGCGATCCTGTTGGGCAGCGGAATTCGGGTGAGGGCCGCGATAAGTTCTCGCAGCAAACCCTGATTGATGCGAACCACGGGGATCGCCGCGTCGCGCTGCGCGGCAAGCGCCGCATGGATCGTTCCCCGGTTGAGTTTTCGCGAAAGTCTTGCGCGCGCGTCGGGCTCGATCGCGTCGAACGGAGGCGCTAGGCGCAGCCTCGCATCGAAGCCCTTGGCATTGACGGATTTAAGCTCCCAGGCAAGGCGCCACGGCCCGGCGTTCCCAGTGGCCCGGGCGAAGCCCGTCATGCTGGCGAGTGTCATGAAAAACGTGTGGCTTGGATGCGCGATTGGGCCCGCACCATAGAACCAGCGCCGCCGGGGCTCAAGCTGTACGCAATTGGTGTGGGTTCCCAATTTGGATTTCTGCTTTGCGTCATAAACGGACTCTGTGCCACCGTCGCAAATTCCTCAATCGTGCGGGTAAGCCATCGTCTCAACCGACCTCACCAGCCTATGGAATGGCGCTATGGACACGTGGTTCTGCCCCCGAAATGGATTATTGAGCAAGACGACCAGCGCCATGACAAGGCCGATCAAGGCCCCAAGCAGCGACACCATCGCCACATGCATCCATAATTGCGGCACGCCGAAAAGATAAGTAAAGGTCATCAGTATTGCCGCGCCAGCGATGAGATTCCACCATAGAATCGCGGGCATTTCCAAGCTCGCCGCGTGAAAACGGCCGCGTCGCGCGTCGTAAAGCGCATTTAAGGTCTTCACGGTGTCCGCGAGCATGACGACGACGCTTTCGTCCTTAGCTTGCACTTGGAGCAGCTCGGTGTGAAATTTATCGAGCAATTGCCAGCCTTCGGTTTCGTCGATGCGCCCGGCAGCCAACGACGGCCACTCGTCCTGGACGACTATTTCGGCGTAGACGAAAAGATAATGCCGCAATCGCGAGGCCGCAGGTTCTGGAAAAGCCGGGGTGTCGCGATAAAGATCACCGACAAGATTGGCCTCTGTTTGTACCAGATTATCGGTTTGCGCGAAATTCTGCCAAACTGCAACGGCTACAAAGGCGAGCAAGACGGCGTAAATGGTGCCGACCGTCGCAAAGGTAAAACCCGACACGTCATTGTGGGCTCTGCGCACCCCATGGGGCAAAATCGAATGGGCCGCCAACAGGCCAAGCGAGGACAAGCTCGCGCCAACGAAAATTGAAACGATCACCGCAAGAGTTGTCGGCAGGTCAGACAGCCAGTGTGCCGCTGCTTCAAGCATTCATGTCCCCCGAACCCTCGAAAAAGCCGAGCGCCAATTTCGCGCCATTTCAGTCTAAATCATTTTATTTGCAAGCTGCGGAGCAGTCAG
>JALZAY010000149.1 GCA_030948025.1 Pseudomonadota bacterium | reverse complement strand
ACAAAATCAAACACTACCGCGCCGTAGCCACGCGCTACGACAAAACGCCCGATAACTTCCTCGCCGGCGTCAAACTCGCTTCACTTCGAATCTGGATGCGCTTTAATGAGTCGATGACCTAGTCTGTGCATCGTTGCCAGCGCGTCGACACATCTCCGCCCATCTTCCCCATTTCTTCCAAAGGGCTTACAAGAAGCTCAGGCACCGTTTAGCGCTCGACCCAGGGAGCCCAACCGGTTTGATTATTGCCACAGAAAGGCCGAAACCATCGCATAATCCTCACACGGCGAGAGTGCACCACGCAGGAAACTAGCAGCTTTTTCTTATTGGCGAATTTCGCATTCCCACCAACACGCGCAGTTGCGATATGCCCTCCCTCGGAGAATACCATGAAATTTTTTGGTTTGCTGGCTGCGCTGCGAAAACATTTATCAAAAGACATAGATATTCAGAATTTTGACCCTAACTTTTATATACGTTATTATCCGGATCTTTCGGGCTTAAAGCAGCCGAAGGCGCTGCGTCGCCACTATTTTCTACATGGTAAAAAAGAGGGACGTTTTCGCAATTTTGCTGAATTCGTCTCCCATTTCGAACAGCTGCATGGCAAACTACCCGATGGCTTTGATCCTGCGGAATATCGATTAGCTCACCTCGACCTGCAAAAGGCTGGCATTCAGGATTGGGAGGCGGTCGAACATTATTTGCGCTTCGGTCGACGAGAGGGGCGCTCTACTTTCCGATTTAATTGTGACATCTACAGAGAACTGTATTTCAACAATCAGACCATTTCGGATCGGGAGCTTCAGTCAGATTTCGCTGAAAGGGGACGTCGCGAAGGAAAAATCGGTTCCGGCGCCGATATTCTGAAGGCAAAAGGTATCAAGGGCGGCGGCCGCTGGATCGAAGCACTCAAGACTGATGAATTCACCCTCTTGAACTACACTTGGGCCGCTACGGTCGCCACAAGGATGGATGCGGTGGACGCGATGCTATCGAGGGGCATCTCGCTTCTTTCACCGATCTCATTCGCCTTAGAATTCGACGCCGAATTCTACCGGGAGGTCCATCCGGACCTCGTAACAGCCAGCGATGAGGATACTTATCGCCATTGGCTTTTTGTCGGTTTCGAACAAGGTGAACCCGGTTCGCCGCCGCAGTTTTTTGCCGACCTCGGCGTACCGCTCACGACATTTCCAACTTCGTTTGGCTGGCAGCGTTACCTAAATCGATGTTCGATTGAGGGGACACGTTGGGCAGCCTTGCGGCATTTCATTGTCGAAGGTTTTGGGCGAGGGATTCGGCCTGTGGAGGGCCCAGATGCTGGAGCCTTCTTTGCAGCTCTGGGCAACTATTTTAAATACAAGAATGATGTTCTGGCGATCGAAGCATTCGTGCTTGCGCAAAGCCTAGGAGCACTGAAAGGCCATTCCATTCAAAACTTGGCGGACTGCCATTTTCGCCGTCAGCAATGGTCTCCGGCCCTTGAGTTGTATCAATCCCGCGTGCGCGGCTCCGGACCCAATGTTTGGAGCTATTGCAATGGCGCCCGGGCTGCCTTGAAGCTCAACAAGATTGACGAGGCCTTTGAGATCTTGGCAGCAGGAAAGGACAACGTTGCCGGCTCGCCGGTCTGGCGAAAGGTTTTGCTCGAGGCCATCAACGCCGAGTTCGAGGTTGCGTCCAGCAAGACGAATGAGTTTTTGAAGCTTAGGATGCGGTCGGCAGCCAATAAGACAATAACCGAGGCCGTCGCGCAGGTCGCCAAGCGGTTTGCCAATTTCGATCCGCTTGGCGTCGCTCTGCCAGTTGCACCGAACGCGAAAGTTGTGGTGCTCGCGAATGTTGATCTGCGCCAGTGCACGCACTATCGCGTCGAACAAAAAGAACAGCTTTTTGAAGCGCTTGGCCGCGAATACGAGATCTTTCCCGCGTCTGAAGTAGACGATTTCATTTCCGCCCTTCCCGGAGCCGCGGCGGCGATCTTTTACAGGTTGCCGGCCTTCCCAATGAACGTCCGCGCGATCGAAGTAGCGCGTGCACTGGCCATACCGACTTACTACGATATCGACGATCTGATTTTCGATTCGGCCGAATATCCAGAGCCGTTCGAGACCTACGGCGGTGCTATTGATCGTGGCTTTTATGAACTGCTCCAATTCGGCGTGCCACTTTTCCGCGCAGCAATGTCGCTTTGCGATTACGGGATCGCTTCGACGTCCTCCCTGGCAGGGCACATGAAGCCGATAGTGCGCAAACATGAAGTGTTTGTTTTACCCAACGGATTGGACAATCGAAATCTGCCTTTTCTCGACTCGCCGCCTCTTCGTGTGCGCCGAGACGACTCGATCATGATCTTTTACGGCTCCGGCACCAAAGCTCATAATAGCGATTTCGTGGACTTGGCGGGGCCTGCGATTGTCGAAATAATGAAGAGACATCCCCGTGTAAAATTGATGGTTGTCGGCTATCTCACCTTGGACGCTTCCTTCGAACCCTTCCGCGACCGCATCATTGGGGTGCCTTGGGTCCCTGATGTCAAATCCTATTGGTCGCTTCTGGCGGAGGCCGACATTAATGTTGCAGTGCTGGCGTCGTACGCAACGACCGATGCAAAAAGCGAGATCAAATGGCTCGAGGCGGCCGCGATGGACATTCCTTCCGTGGTCAGCGGCACTGCGCGATACAAAGAAGTGCTTGATGATGGCGTTGACGTATTAATGGCGGACGATCCTGAAAGTTGGACAGCCGCACTCGAACGGTTGGTTGCCGACCCTGCGCTCCGTAAGCGGGTTGCCCGATGCGCCCGAGACAAGGCGGCAACACTTTACTCCCTTGAAGCGAATGCCAAAATTTTCGCGGCGATGTTTCCGCCCCTTTTCCAAACACAACAAAAACCCTTCGCGCTTACGCATGCCAAACGCCGCGTTCTCCTCGTCAATATCTTTTTTCATCCACAGACGGTGGGCGGTTCGCCCCGCGTCGTTCGTGACAACCTTGATTGCTTCCTCGATGGTGACGCTAAGCGTGACTTTGATTTTGGTGTGGTGACAACCGATTTTGGCGGAGAAGGCTCAAATCTCATTCGCGTCGAGGATTATAGAGGCTGCCCGGTATTTCGAGTAAGCCCGCCGGATGTTCCGAATTTGGAATGGTGGTCGTCACACCCGACGATGGGGAAAGCTTTCCGAGATATTTTAGATATCTGGCGACCAGATCTGGTGCATTTCCACTGCGTCGAGCGGCTGTCGGCTGCGGTCGTGGAAGAATGCCTAAAAGCGAATATTCCGTATATTACAATGCTTCATGATGCCTGGTGGATTTCAGACTGGCAGTTTCTGACGGATATGAAAGATCGTCTACGCGAACCGGGTGAGTCTTGGCCGTTTGATCCTCCGCCTCCCGTCAGCGTAGGTGAGGCGCTAGACCGGCGCAGAATGCTTACGCCTTTGTTAGCCAGTTCTGACGCAATCCTGGGGGTATCGAAAGCATTCACAGAGATCTATCGCTCATGCGGCTTCGATAACGCCATCGCTGTCCCTAACGGCGTGCCGTCGCTCATTAGCCTTCATCGCATCGCTTCAACTACTGGCCGCGTCCGCTTGGCGCATATCGGCAGCATGACCAAGTTCAAAGGGTTTTTCCTAGTCCAGGCTGTGCTGAAACTAGGTCACTTCCGTAATCTGGAACTCACGGTAGTCGATCACAGCCGCTATGGCGGTGACGTCGATCTCTTGACTTGGGGGGGCACTCCAGTTCGCATTGTCGGCAAGACCATGCCGGAGCGAATGCATGAAATTTATGGGCAACACGATGTGTTGTTGGCGCCATCGCTGTGGGCTGAGCCGTTTGGTCTCGTGACCCGCGAAGCGCTATCGGCAGGCCTTTGGGTTGTCGCGAGTGATCGCGGGGCGATCGGGGAGGACGTGACCCACGGTGTCAATGGGTGGGTTATCGACGTGGAGACGCCGCAAAGCTTGCTGGCAGTCCTTTCAGAAATCGATTCAAATCCAACGAAATACGTAAAATCACCCCCGGTGATGCCTTTACGCGGAGCGAATGAGCAGGCAGACGAACTTCTCAAAATCTATAGAGATGTGCTTGCGCGCCCGCGTGCCCCAAAACAACAGCCTTATTTGCGCAAGACCGTAGAGAAGGGTCTCCGCGGCCAAAGTCGAGGAGATTTCAACTTGCGCAGCCGCGCGGCGATTTGACTATGGAGCCTCTTGCAAAATTATTGGCAAGATCGGCGCGCAAAGCAGCAATGTAAATAGGATATAGCGCGTTATCGTCAAGTACCGGGGTGATTGTCCGGACTCCCATAGTGGGTTACTGCCGCAAACGCCGGCTGGCCGGCGACACGGCGCGGGCCGCGACCTCGGACGAGGTCAAGGACCTTCGCCGCGAGGCGTGGGCTCTGAAGGAGGTCGTGGTCGAACTGACACTCGAACCGCCCCCATTTACTCTCAATATCGCAAGGTCGGCCGCAACCAGCCTTGTCCCTGCGGCTCGTGCCGGAATAAAAACATTGTCATGGCGCGGCCGCGTGAAGACAGCATCCCGTGCGATGGCCTTGTCACGTCGGCGGCGGGCTTGCCGTCACTGACCTATAGCCGTACCATCCGCGATGAGCAAAATCAGCTATAGCGGCTATCGCTTTCCGCCCGAAATCATCCAGCAAGCGATCTGGCTCTATATTCGGTTCACGCTGAGCTTCCGCGACGTCGAAGATTTGTTGGCGGAACGCGGGATCTGAGTTTTTCAGTTCCGCCCGGCTACCGCCGGCGCGAACGGCCGGCATCCAAGAAGCTGGGGCCTTATATGGCGTGGATCGACGCCGTTCTTGAAGGCGACAGCCGCGTTCACAAAGAAGCAGCGGCACACGGCGCATCGGATTTTCAAGCGGCTGCGGGATGAGCGAGGGTTTACCGGCGGCTACTGGTCGGCTCAGCCATGGCGGCGGCGCGTCAGCAAATGCCCATGCGGAGGTTGTTTACTCCTAGTGGCTCGATTCAGTCAGATTGACGGGTAGAGATGCTTGAGTTTGATACGTGCGTCGGCTGTGGTGAACTGCTAATCGGCCTTCGCGTGGTTGGCATTTCGATCGTCCTCCCAAGCGGCGATTTCATTTATGAGGGTTTGTTTGTCCGGGATGCGGCGATCGAGGCACTGGGACGAAAGGACGCCGAGTTCGGACTCCGCCATATCGAGCCAACTGCCGTGCTTTGGTGTGTAATGCCATTCGAACCGTTCGGTCAACCGCCTTGCTTCGGCGGCGGGGAAGGCTTCGTAAAGCGAAGCCTTGGTGTGGGTGTTGAGATTGTCTTGTACCAGAACGATTTTCTTGGCGTTGAAGAAGTGGATATCGGCTAAATCCTTCAAGGCGCGGGCATAATCCAACCCGGTGTGGCGATCCGTGACTTTGACATGCCGTCAGCCTTCGAGCGGCGCGAACATCATGAAGAGATTGGCCGTGCCGTTGCGCTCGTATTCGTAATCGAACCTGGCGGGCCGCCCCTCTTTCATCTGGATCGGAGCGCGCGTTTCGGCAATCAATTGCTTCGAGGTCTCGTCCAAGCAAACCAGAGGAATATCGGGATCGCACGGCCGCGTGTACACGGCCAGCACGTCTTCCATGGCCGTCACGAACGCGCTGTTGGCCTTCGGCGGGATGACCCATTGCTGTTTCAGATGCGGCTTGAGGATATTTTTTTGAGAGTCCGCCCGATCGTGCTGTCGCTGGCGCGATCGACGATGTTCCGTTCGACGACCTTGTTCTCCAACAACCGCAATGTCCAGCGCGCGCGGCCATTGGGGGGCTTGGAACAAGCCAAGGCAATCAGTTTGGCTTCCTTCTCGCCGTCGAAAATCCTGGGAACGGCAGGCGCCGCTCGTGGCTTTCGGCTCAACACAGCCTCGATGCCTTCTTCCACCAGTTGTTTGCGCACCCGGTAAACCATGGATGCGCTGGTCTCCAGAGCCTCTATGATCTGGTTGTCACTCCACCCTTCACCGGCTTCCGCGACATCGGCCTTCAACAAAATCCGCGCCTTCATCAGTCATTGCGAGGGCTTTTCCCTTTCCGGACCAGCATTGTAAGCTGTTCACGTTCGTCGCCGCTCAATCTCACAACATATTTTTTTACGACAATTTCCTTCGGAGCCATGATCACCTCCGTCGCTCGGGTAGCGACGAAAGCGAATCGTCAAATCCTTTCAAATTAGTTGAAGCGAACCACTAGCGCTTCAGTCCCAATTTTCTGAGCATATGGCTATCCTTTGGGTTGAGCTTCCCTTTCACATAGACTTCGCCCGTCTCCATATTGACGAGAAGATCATCCGGATGAGGATTGATGTCCGAGATGTCTTATGCCCAGCTTCTGCCGGCGCTCAATCTCACGCGCGGCGTCGGCTTTATATTCAATTGCGACCTTCAAGAATTCGGCTTTTTCCGCCGCGAAGTCGGCCTCGATGGCCCCGATCATGCGCAGCGAAGCCCGTTGGGCGGGATTGTTTCCCTTAAGGCCGCTCGCCAATTGACTGCGGAAGATCGCGGCAATCGCCGGCATACGCACTGTCCGCTCGCCATCCCGTACTGTCACCGGACGATAGGCCTCTTCCAGCATCAACTGATTGGCCCGATCCCACGGTTTTGTTCTGGCAGTCGAACCACGTGGATTGCCTGACTGGCCTTTGCGGAAGCGCGTGTGAACGGGAGGCTTGCCATACCCCACGTCATAATTGCCGGAGGCGGGCGGTTTGGTCCTTGGGCGCTCATCGCACTTCATCCTGCTCATGAGACAATGACACCGAGGTTCCACGTGACTCCATCAAGGCCTCGAACCCCTCTCCAGTGGCTGCCAGACGAGCCTCCTTGCCGGTCACGTGCGCGAACCGGCGCAGGATGCTATCGCAATAGGCCGGATCGAATTCAATAAGCCGCGCCCGCCGGCCCGTCTTCTCTGCCGCGATAAGGGTAGTGCCGGAGCCGGCGAAAGGATCGAGCACAATCTGGCCGCGCTTCGAGCAATCTCTGATCGCATCGGCGACCAGAGCGACCGGCTTTGTCGTAGGATGCATGCTGAGTTCATCCATGCGTCCCGCCTTAAAAGTATTCACACCCGCATAGTCCCACACATTGGTCCGGTAGCGTCCGCTGTCGCCAAGACCGAAGGAATTCGTGTGCGCGGCCGTCCCTACCTTGAAGGCCAGAACAAACTCATGTTTGGATCGATAGAACGTCCCCATTCCGGCGTTGGACTTGTTCCAAACGCAAATGTTTTTGAGCTCTGAAAAGATCGCTTGTCCGGCGGCGAGAAGTTCGCCCAGATGCCGCCAGTCCATGCACACGAAAGCGATCGCGCCATCCCGCGAATGCGCCGCGGCGTGGCCCAATGTCTGTCGCAAAAAGCACGTGAACGCGTCAGGTGACATCTCCCCAACCCCCATGGCGAATTTGCGATGGCGGATACGTCCAAGCCCGCAGACATGTCCGTCTATGGGAACGTTGTAGGGAGGATCGGTGAAGATGAGATCGGCTTCTTCATCATCCAGCAGCACGCGGAGCGGCTCGGCGGAACGAGCGTCACCGCAAACGAGCCGGTGACGTCCAACCAGCCACATGTCACCCGGCCTAGTCACTGAAAACGCCGGATTGCCGACCGCCGGCAATTCATCCTCCGGACCGGATGAAGTGTCTGGTGATCCGTCTCCGGCATCGTCGAGGATCATATCGATTTCCGCGGGACCGAAGCCAGTGAGATCGATCTCGAAGTCAAGGTCTAAGAGGCCTTGCAATTCGAGCGCGAGTATCTCGCGATCCCAGCCGGCGTTTTGCGCCAATTTGTTGTCGGCGAAGATATAGGCGCGGCGCTCGGCATCGCTTAGGTGCGACAAACAAAGGGTTGGGACGCGCTCGATCTCGAGAAGCTTAGCGGCTTCGACGCGGCCATGCCCGGCGATGATCTGGCCATCATCACTTATCAGCACCGGATTGGTGAATCCGAACCGCTCGATGCTGTTCGCGATCTGCCTAATCTGCTTCTTGGAATGCGTGCGCGCGTTGCGATCATACGGGCGCAGAGCGGTTACGGAAACATATTTAAGAGCGGGGCAGGGCATTGCAAAACTCGACACCGTCGTACCTCGAAGATGACCGTCTACGATTAATGCGGCTGGATAGCGCCAAGTCTCCCCGAAGTCTTGCGACAAGTCGCGACAACGCCGCGACAAGTGGCGACATTTGCCGTTGTCGCGAACGCTCGGTGTGAAAGGTGACGCCTACTTTTTGGCCATCGCGGCGTCTTGCCGCCGCTTGACGTTGGCAAGGGATTCGTCGCGGCGGGGATGCGCTTCGGCCAAGGCTTTAGCCTGTGCGGCCGCGAGCCGGGCTGCGCGGGAGGACGCGGGCGCCGGGACGGTCTTGTCTTTTCTCAATTGTCGTGCGTTCAGCGCCCGCTGAATAGCTTTTGCGATATCTTGTGGAACCGAAAGTCGTTCGGCGACCAGCCATTCGCAAACGGTGTTGTTACGCTCCTTTGCGCTCAGCCCTTCTGGAATTTTGTCGGGCCAAATATGGTCAAGTGCCTGGTCGGCAATTTCTGGGATTTCAACTCATGCCGGTCGGGTTTTGGGCGCCGGTCTCTGCTCGCCGTTTTCCAATTTCCGTTTCGGCGTGCTGCAGACCGGTTCGATTGCAGACAGTGGTCCAGATGCCCGGCGACGGCATCCACTGTCGCAAGCTCGCCCATCATCTGGCGAAAGCTGACGGCGGCATTGAAGCGGTGCCAGATCGCAAGATCGTGGCCGTCGCCGACTCCAGTTTCGCGGCGATCAGATCGAGCGCCGCGATTCGCCGTCATGTCTGCCTCGTCACGAGGCTGCGGCTCGACCCGAATATCTTCGCGCCAGCGCTGGGTCATCCCGCCGAAGGTCAACAGCGGCGTTTGTGGCGGCCATGGAAGACGTGCTGGCCGTGTACACGCGATCTCGATATCCCTCTGGTTTGCTCGGACGAGATCTTTCCAGCGAACCACGACCAGGCCGTCAATATGCGCGATCGCGAAGAACCGCCAAGCAAGTCCGCACTAAGATATTGATGTCGAAGCCGAGCGACCAATTATTGATATACCAAAGATCTAACTTCACACGCTCGGTCATCTTCTCAAGGGACCGGGTTTCGCCGCGCAATCCGTTGACCT
>JALZAY010000148.1 GCA_030948025.1 Pseudomonadota bacterium | reverse complement strand
CGATCGCGCAAATCAAGCAATATGCGGATCTTGCCGCGCGGAGCAATGCCGGATGCTATATCTTCGGCCTGATCTATTTCAATGCCGGCGATTTGCGCCATGCCCTCACATGGTTCGATCGCGCGCTCGCTTTGCAACCAGGCTTTCCCGAAGCGCTCTCCGCGCGCACCATCGTTCTTCAGCGGCTTAGTCAGCCACAGGACGCTCTGGAATCGTTCAAAGCAATCCTAAAACTCCGGCCACGCGACGCGGAGGCCTTGTTTAGCGTGGGCGCCGTCTTGCAGAGCCTCGGGCGCATGACCGATGCGCTCGCCGCTTACGAGGCTGCGTTGCAATGGAGCCCTGTGCATTGCGAGGCATTGACGAATCGCGGCGCCTTGCTTGAACGATTCGGGCGCCTTGACGAAGCCCTCGCTTGCTTCGACGCCATCGAGACGATAAGGCCCGGCGACAGCTCGAATTTGTTCAACAAGGGCTCCGTCTTGCAAAAACTCGGACGCCACGAAGATGCTCTCGCCGCTTACGAAGAAGCCGCCCGGCGCGGTCCGCCCGATGCGGAAACGGAGCTCAATCGAGGCAATGTTTTGCAAAAGCTCGGCCGTCTCGAGGAAGCGCTCGCCTCCTATGACCTGTCCTCGCGATACCGCGACGGTTACCCGCAGGCGCTCTACAACAAAGGGATAGCTTTGCAGGGGCTTGGCAGGCCCCAGGACGCGCTCGCGGCTTACGATGCCGCGCTTGCGCTCGATCCTACCTATTACGAAGCCTCCTGCAATCGCGGCAACATCCTGCACGAGCTCGGTCAGCTCGAAGACGCGCTTGCCGCCTGCGCATATACCTTAAAAATCCGGCCGGGGTTTTTGCCGGCGTTGACCAATCGCGCCAATATTTTGCTTCAATTGGGCCGTGCCGAAGAGGCAATTTTGTCCTGCAACGAGGTCGTGCGGCGCGCCCCGGAACATTCGCAGAGTCTTGGTATTCGCGGCGCGGCGCTCCACAAACTCGGACGTCTGGGCGAGGCTCTGGCCAGTCTCGATGAAGCCGTCCGCCTTAATCCCGCGGCGGCGGACAAGTGGCTTAATCGCGGCAATGTTTTGCAGGAACTCGATCGTCATCCGGAAGCCGTGGCCTGCTATAACGAAGCCCTGCGCATCAAACCTCATTATCCCGAAGCCTTGTCCGGTCTTGGCGTGGCTCTTAAGGAGGCAGGCCAGATCGACGAGGCTCTGGTCTATTTCGACGAGGCCTTGAAACATAAGCCCGGCTATCCGGACGCGCGAAACAACCGGGCCGGCGCGCTCCTCCTCAAGGGCAGCTTGAAAGCCGGCTTCGAGGATTTCGAAAGCCGCTGGGACCGTTCGAATGCGCCGCCCAAAACCCTCATCTCGGATTTGCCGATATGGGAGGGCCAGAAATTAGCCGGGCAAGCAATCGTCGTATGGGATGAGCAGGGTCTCGGCGACCTGATCCAGTTTTCGCGTTATCTGCTTTGTCTCGTTGACGCCGGCGCCGATGTTACCTTGTTGTGCCGCAAGAACATGCACCGGCTTCTGCGCACCTTGCCGAAGCCGGTTCGCTTCGTCGAAGCTCTCGATTCGAACGAAAGCTTTGCTTCTCAGAGCGCGCTCATGAGCCTTCCTTGCGGTTTCCAAACCAGCTTGGAGACCGTTCCGGCGCCAATCCCCTATCTTCATCCAGAACCGGGCCTCGTCGCGAAATGGGCTGGGCGAATCGGCACCGTAGGTTTCCGAATCGGCGTTGGCTGGCAAGGCAACAAATTGATCGACCTTCAAAGGTCGATTCCGCTTGCTTGCTTCGCGCCGCTCGCGGCACTAGAAGACGTGCGGCTGATCAGCCTCATGAAGGATCAAGCCGCCATCGAGGTGGAAACTCCGGCGGGCGGGCGGTTCACGATCGAGAGCTTAGGAAACGATTTCGATGCCGGACCCGATTCCTTCGTGGACTGCGCGGCGGCGATGGAGAGCCTCGACCTCGTCGTTACCTCGGATACCGCGATCGCGCATCTTGCCGGGGCCTTGGGAAGGCCGGTTTTTCTCGCCCTGAAACGCGTGCCGGATTGGCGCTGGCTGATGCACCGCGAGGATTGCCCTTGGTATCCCAGCATGCGACTCTTTCGCCAAGCCGAAAAAGGAGACTGGGAGTCTGTTTTTAAGCGGATCGCATCAAGCATCGCGGCAGATGTAACGGAAAAAGCTGGCCAGTTGACGGGCGCACCCCGCGCAATGACAGCTATCACAATCCCCGGAGCGGTTGGCGAGCTCATCGACAAGATCACGATCTTGGAGATCAAGGAAAGTCGCATCGGGGAAGCAGCGAAGCTCGAAAATATCCGGCGTGAACTCACGCTGTTGCGGAAGCTAAAGAGCGAATGCGGCCTCGGCGGCGCGCGCCTAGCCGAACTCCAGGCCGAACTTAAGTCCACGAATGGCGTGCTCTGGAACATCGAGAATGCTCTGCGGGGACATGAAGCAAGAGAAGACTTCGGCGCCGCCTTCGTTTCGCAGGCAAGACAGGTCTATAAGACCAACGATCGGAGGGCCGCTTTAAAGAAAAAGATCAATTTGCTCTTCAATTCTATAATTATTGAGGAGAAATCATATTCAACAGCAAGTTGAACCTGCTTTCGTATCGCCTTGGGTCCGGGTTTGGGTCTCCAACGAGTTATTGCGGCGCAGCAATTGGAGCATGTCCAGAAAAAGTTGCTCGACTTTTGATTTCGCCGTGGCCCAACCCTTTGATTTTGAGCGGTTCCTTGTCGGTCACGTGATTCCACGTGACCGGGAAACGCCCAGGAGTTCAGTTTGCCGGAAAAGACGTACAAGGCGCGTTCGAAACCGAATGTCTTCTTAGCGTCGATCTCGTGCGCCGGATCGTCACGGTGCGCGGCAAGGAGGTCAAGTTTTCACCGCGCGAATACGAGGTTCTGCGTCTCATGGTGGCGCATGCGGGCAAGGTCCTGACCCATCGTTTCATGGTGCGGGAGATTTGGGGAAACGACTCGGACGTGCAATATTTGCGCATCTATATGCGCTCGTTGCGGCATAAGATCGAGGCGAGCGCTAAGCGGCCTTGCCATATTCTCACCGAGACCGGCGTCGGTTATCGGCTGCGCAAGCCGGACTAAATCCCACGCATCCATTCCCACTTCGCCGAAAAACCGCTAAATCAGCCTCGAAATCCTTGCAGGGGACAGCCATGGATCTCGCCACCCTTGTCGACCCGAGCCGCGTTGTTTTCGATGCCCGCGCGAACAACAAGGAGCAGTTGCTTCTCGGTCTCGCCTCTCGGGCCGCGGCGGCGCTCAACCTCGATTCGAAAGCAATCTACAATGCCTTGCGGGCCCGCGAGGAATTGGGTTCCACCGGACTTGGCGAAGGGTTTGCTCTGCCGCACGCCCGTATCGAAGGACTCGATCGTTTCTTCGGTATGTTCGCGCGGCTCAGCGGCCGGTCCATTTCGACTCGGTCGATGCCAAGCCCGTGGATCTCGTTTTTATCCTCCTGACTTCGGCGACGGCCCAAGGCGAGCACCTCGCCGCGCTCGCCGCCGTCTCGAGACGCCTGCGCGACAAGGAATTCGCCGCTAGATTGCGCGGAGCGTCAAGGGTTGCCGCTTTGTGCAGCCTACTTTGCGATCCCAAACATTCGTGATCTTCGCAATATACGGATAATATTACCCCCTTTGCCGCGCACGCCTCTAATCTTGCCGGGCGAAGTAGGAGAGACTATCTGTAAGCTGGCAATCGCTCCCGCGAGGTTGGCGGCGTCCCGGCGCCGGGACGCGGGAGAGTGTCACATGTACATTTGGTCAAAGCCCTTTGCGCACAGCAAATTTGCCGGAAGCCTCGCTGCCAGCTAGATGAAGCCGCAAGCGCGGGTGCCGGTAATAGAGGAGCCGGGAGGACATTTGATGCCGAGTTACAAGGCGCCCGTCGAGGAAGTCCTGTTCCTTCTCCGCGATGTTTTTCCGATCCAGCGTTACAATAATCTGCCCGGCTTTGCGGAAGCCACGCCCGATGTCGTGGAGGCAATCGTTTCGGAGGCAGCGAGACTCTGCGAACAAACGCTCCAGCCTCTCAACCAGACGGGCGATCGCGCGGGCTGCGTTCGCAACAAGGATGGCTCGGTTGCAACGCCGCGCGGGTTCAAGGAAGCCTATCGCGCTTTCGTCGAAGGCGGCTGGGTCGGGCTCGCGGCCGATCCCGATTATGGCGGCCAAGGGCTTCCCTTCACGCTCGCCGCGATCGTCAATGAATTCGCGAGTTCCGCGAACATGGCTTTTGCCATGTATCCGGGCTTAAGCCAAGGCGCGCTTGCCGCCCTGCTGACACATGGTACGGAGGCGCAGAAAAAGATGTTCGTGCCAAAATTGATCAGTGGCGCCTGGTCAGGCACGATGAACCTCACCGAGTCGCATTGCGGCACCGATCTCGGCCTCCTCAAAACCAAGGCCGTCCCCAATGGCGACGGTTCCTACGCGATTTTTGGCGAAAAAATCTTTATCTCGGCCGGCGAGCACGATCTCGCCGAAAACATCATTCATCTCGTGCTTGCCCGGATCGAGGGAGCGCCCGCCGGCGTCAAGGGCATTTCGCTGTTTGTGGTACCCAAAATCCTGATCGAGCCGGATAGCTCGCTCGGGCCTTCCAACAAGGTGACCTGCGGCGCGATCGAGCACAAGATGGGCATTCACGCCAATGCCACCTGCGTGATGAATTATGACGGCGCCAAGGGCTGGCTCGTCGGCGAGCCGCACAAGGGCTTACCCGCCATGTTCGTGATGATGAACGAGGCCCGTCTCGGCGTCGCGCTTCAGGGCTTGGCGGTCTCGGAGGCCGCCTATCAGAATGCCGCCGCCTACGCCAAGGAGCGCTTGCAGGGCCGCTCGCTGCCGGGGCCGAAATACCCCGAGAAGCCGGCCGATCCGATCATCGTCCACCCGGACGTGCGGCGCAATTTAATGACGATTCGCGCTTTCAACGAAGCCGCGCGGGCCCTTGTGATTTGGACTGCGCTCAAGAGCGACATCGCGCACCGCTCGAACGCCAAGAACGAAGTCCAGGCCGCGGCGGACAGCTTGGGCCTTCTCACCCCCGTGTTGAAAGGCGTGTTGACCGATATGGGCTTCGACAACGCGGTCAAGGCCCAGCAAGTCCTCGGCGGTCACGGCTACATCGAGGAATGGGGCATGGAGCAATTCGTCCGCGATGCCCGCATAGCCATGATCTACGAAGGCGCCAACGGGATTCAGGCGCTCGACCTCGTCGGCCGCAAGCTTCCCAAGGACGGCGGCCGAGCGATGATGGGGTTCCTCGGCGAAGTCAAATCTTTCATCAAGGACAACGAAGCCGATGCTTGCCTTGCGCCCTATCTCTTGGGTCTCGAGCAAGGCCTCGCGCATCTCGAGCGGGCGACGATGTGGTTCATGCAGAACGCGATTGCGAAACCCGACAATGCGGGCGCGGGCTCCTATGACTATATGCATCTTTTTGGACTGGTCGCGCTTGGCTTTATGTGGGCGCAAATCGCCAAGGCCGCGATCGCCGGCAAAACGGCCGGCAATGGCGACGCCGCCGCGATGGAAGCCAAACTGCTCACCGGCAAATATTTCATGGAGCGCATCATGCCCGAGACAAGCGCCCACCTCGCCCGCATCTCGACTGGCGCCGGAACGATGATGGCGTTGCCGGCCGAGCAATTTTGACGGAGGACAAACGTGCCCGAAGCTTTCATTTACGATCATGTCCGCACCCCGCGCGGGCGCGGCAAGCCCGACGGAGCGCTGCACGAGGTCTCGACCCTCGGGCTGGCCACGACGGTGCTGGGGGCAATCAAGGAGCGTGGCGATCTCGATACGCACCTCGTCGACGATGTCGTGCTCGGCTGCGTTGATCCTGTCGGTGAAGCGGGGGGCGACATTGCCAGGGCGGCGGCGCTGGCCGCCGATTATGGCGACCATGTGCCAGGGATTCAGATCAACCGCTTTTGTGCCTCGGGCCTCGACGCGGTCAATTTCGCCGCCGCGCAAGTGATGGCAGGCCAGCATCATCTAACCGTAGGTGGCGGCGTCGAGTCGATGAGCCGCGTCGGCCTTGGCGCCTCGGGCGGGGCCTGGCCGGTCGATCCCGCCATCGCGATCAAATCCTATTTCATGCCGCAGGGGATTTCCGCCGATCTCATCGCGACAAAGTATGGACTTTCCCGCGACGACGTCGATCAATACGCGGTGGCGTCGCAACAACGCGCGGCGAAAGCCTGGA
Source organism: Pseudomonadota bacterium (assembly GCA_030948025.1). Lineage (GTDB taxonomy): Bacteria > Pseudomonadota > Alphaproteobacteria > Rhizobiales > Beijerinckiaceae > Methylocapsa. Next base: position 2,929 of record JALZAY010000148.1, on the reverse strand, counting down.
GGGAGGGCCGCTTCAAAAATTCGGTCGTGCCGGTGCGCGACATCAACGGCATCGCCTTGCTCGAGCGCGACGAACATATGCGGCCCTCGACGGATATGCAGTCGCTCGCCGCGCTGAAACCCTCGTTCGCGATGATGGGCGAGCAGGGGGGATTCGACGCGGTCGCGATCGATGCACATCCCGAAGTCGAGCGAGTTGTGCATGTTCATCATGCCGGCAATTCGTCGGGTATCGTCGATGGCGCCGCCGCGGTTCTCATCGGCTCGGCCGACGCGGGCGAGGCGATGGCCCGAAAGCCGCGCGGAAAAATTCGCGCCTTCGCGAATATCGGCTCAGAGCCGGCGATGATGCTGACCGGTCCCATAGATGTTACAAAGAAGGTCTTGGCCCGCGCGAAAATGACGCTCGCCGACATTGATCTTTTCGAGGTCAACGAGGCTTTTGCCTCGGTCGTGCTGCGCTACCTCCAGGCTTTCGATCTTGACGCGGCGAAACTCAATGTCAATGGCGGCGCAATCGCGATGGGCCATCCGCTCGGCGCGACCGGCGCCATGCTGCTTGGCACCGCGCTCGACGAACTCGAACGCACCGGCAAGGCAACCGCGCTCATCACGCTTTGCATCGGGGCGGGAATGGGCACCGCGACGATCATCGAACGCGTGTAGAACAACAGTGCCTCCTATCCTTAAGACGGTCTTTTTCCTATGTTTTTTGGTAAGTTTCTATCGAGCGTGCTTAAATCGGAAACTAAGTTCCAAAGAGCGCCCGAGAGGTTCAATTTTACGGCGGATTACTTTTGCGGCAACGAAAAGCATTTTAGCAAATATCTCGCGCATCTTATTGATACGCCATGTCAGATATTGGAAATCGGGTGCTATGAGGGCCGCGCCACGGTATGGCTGCTCGAAAACATAACAACGCATCCAGATGCAACGGTGCACTGCATCGATGTTGTCGAGCATGCATCTTTCCGGCAGAACATTCTTGCTGCTCGATCGCCTGAGAAAGTCCGCTTAGAAATGGGGCTTTCTCGAAATCTGCTACGATTATGCTCGGCCAACGCATTTGATTTTATTTATGTCGATGGAGGTCACCGCACGATTGAAGTGCTTGAAGACGCCGTCCTCTCGTTTCGCCTGCTCAAGCGTTACGGAATTATGGCTTTCGATGATTTCAAATGGAAAGACCCGGCTTCCCCGGACGGAACACCTAAACCGGCAATCAATGCGTTTCTAAGGATCTACAGACCCAAGATCACGGTCCTGATGAAGGGTTATCAGGTCTGGATACGAAAAGATGAGGAATAATCCCGGCATCCTTCATCGAAGAGTAAGGTAAAGCCGAATCACTGCGCCGGCATCCGTTCCACGGAACGACGCATCGGCGGATTGCTCGCGAGGCCAGTCATGAAGTGATCCTTCGTAACGCCGCCATCGTCCGCGTGAGGAAAACGTCGCCTGGAGGAGAGACAGATGAACCTTTCAAGTTTCCGCTTCGAGACGGACAATGATGGCATTGCGCTGCTCACCTGGGATATGGCCGGGCGGTCGATGAATGTCATCACGCCGCAAGTCATCGACGAGATCGAGCAAGCCGTCGATCATGTCGTGGCCTCGGCCGCGATCAAGGGCTGTGTCGTCACCTCCGGCAAGGAAACGTTTTCAGGCGGCGCCGATCTTTCGATGCTCCAGACGGCGGCGGCCGAATATCTGAAGGCCAAGCACGAAAAAGGCGAGGAAGCGGCAACAAAGCTCTTTTTCGAGCGCGCGGGCCGCCTCTCACAAGTTTATCGTAAGCTAGAGACCTGCGGCAAGCCTTTCGCCATTGCGATCAATGGCACTTGTCTTGGCGGCGCCTTTGAACTCGCGCTGGCCTGCCATTACCGGGTCGTCGCCGACGACGATAAAGCCAGGATCGGCTTGCCCGAGATCAAGGTCGGCTTGTTCCCGGGCGCCGGCGGGACGCAACGTGTCGCCCGTCTCATGCAGACCGGCGACGCGCTGCAAATGCTTTTCAAGGGCGAGCAGATCAGGCCGAAAGCGGCCAAGACGATGAACCTCGTGCATGAGGTCGCGCCCATGGGAGAGATCGTCGCGAAGGCCAAGGCCTGGATATTGGCCGGCGGCAAAGGCGTCGCCCCCTGGGACGCACAGGGCTTCAGGCTCCCCTCCGGAAAAGTGTTTTCGCCGCAAGGCATGATGGTGTGGCCGGCCGCAAACGCGATCTACCGGCGCGAGACACATGACAATTATCCTGCCGCTAAGGCGATTTTGCACAGCGTCTACGAAGGCCTGCAACTGCCGATGGATTTGGCGCTGCGCGTCGAATCGCGCTGGTTCGCCAAGATTTTGCGTTCGCCGGAGGCGAGCGCGATGATCCGCACGCTGTTCATTTCCATGGGCGAACTGAACAAGGGCGCGCGGCGCCCCGCGCATGTTCCGGCGAGCGTGATTAATCAGGTTGGTATTCTGGGCGCGGGCTTCATGGGCGCGGGCATTGCCTATGTCACCGCGAGCGCCGGAATGGAGGTGGTGCTGATTGACCGGGATCAGCAGGCGGCTGATAAGGGGAAGGAACTTTGCGACAAGCTGATCTCCGCGCAGGTGCTGAAAGGACGCGCAAAAAAAGCCGATAAGGAAGCGCTTCTTTCAAAAATCAAACCAACCGCCGATTACCAGGATCTCGCGGGCTCCGGCCTCGTGATCGAGGCGGTTTTCGAGGATCGCGCGGTCAAAGCCGCCGCCACACAAAGGGCGCGCGCGGTTCTCAGGCCCGGCACGATCTTCGCCTCGAACACGTCCACGCTGCCAATTACTTCGCTTGCGCAAGCCTATGCCGAGCCCGAAAACTTTATTGGGATTCATTTTTTCTCGCCGGTGGAAAAGATGCTTCTCGTCGAAGTGATTCTTGGCGAGAAAACCGGGGATCG
>JALZAY010000325.1 GCA_030948025.1 Pseudomonadota bacterium | reverse complement strand
TTTGAGCGTCCGCCCGATCGTGCTGTCGCTGGCGCGATCGACGATGTTCAGTTCCACGAGCTTGTTCTCCAACAACCGCAATGTCCAGCGTGCGCGGCCCTTAGGAGGCTTCGAACAAGCCAGGGCGATCAGCTTGGCTTCCTTCTCGCCGTCGAAAATCCGGGGAACGCTAGGCGTGGCGCGTGGCTTGCGGCTCAGCACGGCCGCGACGCCGTCTTCCACCAGTTGCTTGCGCACCCGGTAAACCATGGATGCGCGGGTTGCCAGAGCCTGGATGATCTGGTTGCCGCTCCCCCCTTCGCCGGCTTCCGAGGCGTCCGCCTTCAACAAGATCCGCGCCTTCAGCAGGCGCTGCGCCGGGTTGCTCCCTTTCCGGATCAGCGTTGCAAGCAGCAAACGTTCGCCGCAGCGCAACCGCACAACATATTTCTTTACGGCAATTTCCTTTGCAGCCATGATCGCCTCCGTCGCTCGGGTCGCGACGAAAGCGAATCATCAAATCTTTTAAATTGCTTGAAGCGGGCCAGTAGCCTATCAGGTTTGGCGATCTTTCACTTGCGCAAGTAGCAGGGCTTGACCTTGCGGTTGCTTCCCTGGCTGGGCTTGGCGAGACGCGCCGCTGATCCTGGTTCTGGGTGCGAATCTCGATTTTTCCTACGCGGTCCGTCCTTGCTGGTTCGTGCTTGGCGCCGGGCTCATCCTTTTCATCGCGCGTTTGGCACGCAAGCGGCCTCTCCTTGCCGCGCGCGCGCAAAGGGCCGGCCTGGCTGCTCGTGCAAAGCCACTTTGATGCCTTGGGCCGCGGAGCCTCGTGCCTTTCCGAAAACCAATGTTGATTCCCCTCACCGTTCATATGAGCGAGAGGGATCGCTAACCGAAACGGCCCCGGCCGGTATCTGGGCGGAGATCTGCCGTTTCGCGGTTCCGTGGCAGGCTCCCGTGTTTGGCAAGCATCCGCGCTACGCGCTCGGCCTCCAGCGGGTCGGAAAAACGTTGGCCTTCCATGGCGTTGAAAGGGCGCGCTGAGGAAAAAAAGTTGAAGCTGTGGTTGTTTGAATCGCGGGCGACGATTCCGGCGGTGCGGCCGGAAACTTCGATGACATAGGCATCGGGCATGAATGTCCCCTTCTGCTGGCCTCTAGGAGTTCCATATGTTAATTAAGTCTATAAACAAAAATATTGATGACAAGCCCCACAAATTTCTCACGTCCAACGCCACGCCGCACGCGCCTGACCGGCAACGCCGAATCTTCCTCTGGGGTATAGAACGCGTGCCCGGACGCAGACACGTCATTTGGAGGTATTTTTATTTGGGAAGTCATTTCGGGTCTGCTTCTTTACGCGTCCGCGACGGGCCTCAAAGCCCGAGGCCCGCCATGCGTGAAGCATTTCTCGTGCCACGCCACCGGCGGGAGCCAGGGTAAAGCGCGGCAAATCGAGTTGCCCTTACGAAGCACCCGGGATCGCGGTCCGGCTTCGTTGAATCCGTTTAGGCTTTGGTTTACGACGACGGCAATCCGCGAACCTACCGCCACCTTCAAGGAACATGCTCTCAAGCGCCGCTCAGTCGAACAGGCTTGAAACGCTTTCTTCCTTGGCGATTCGAGCGATCGCCTCGCCTATCAAGGGCGCGATCGAAACCACGCGGATATTGTTGGAAACCCGGATCGCTTCGGTCGCTTGGATGGTATCGGTGAGAACTAGTTCCTTGAGGCGGGAGGCGGCGATTCGCGCCACCGCTCCGCCGGAAAGAACCCCGTGCGTGATATAGGCATAGACTTCCCTCGCGCGGTCTCGCAGCAAGGCATCGGCGGCGTTGCACAAAGTGTCCCCAGAATCGACGATATCGTCGACCAGGATGCAGGTCTTGCCGGCGACGTCGCCGATAATATTCATGACTTCCGAGTCGCCCGCGCGTTCACGGCGCTTATCGACAATGGCGAGCGGCGCGCCGATGCGTTTCGCCAAGGCGCGGGCGCGCACCACGCCACCGACATCGGGGGACACCACCATGACGTTATGGAGTTTTAGCCGTTCCTTGATGTCCCGGACCAGGACGGGCGCGGCATAAAGGTTGTCGGTCGGGATATCGAAGAAGCCCTGAATTTGGCCGGCGTGGAGGTCCACCGTGAGAACCCGGTCGGCACCGGCGCGGGTGACGAGGTTGGCGACGAGCTTGGCCGAAATGGGCGTGCGCGGACCGGGCTTGCGATCCTGCCTAGCGTAGCCGAAGTAGGGGATGACCGCGGTAATTCGCCTTGCCGAGGCGCGCCGCAACGCATCGGTCATGATCAGGACTTCCATCAGATGATCGTTCGCCGGATACGACGTCGATTGAACGACGAAAGTATCCTGGCCGCGCACGTTCTCCTGAATCTCGACGAAAACTTCCAAATCGGCGAAGCGGCGAACCTGGCATTTGGTCAACGGCATCCCGAGATACGCCGCGATTGCCTCCGTCAGAGACCGATTGGAGTTGCCCGCTAGGATCTTCA
>JALZAY010000147.1 GCA_030948025.1 Pseudomonadota bacterium | reverse complement strand
GCAGGGCTCCGGCGGCGCCTCCGATCACGATATTTTGCGGGGTCAAGCGCTTGAGCCACATCGTGTAGACGGCGACGTAGAAAAAGATGGTGAAGCTGAGAAGCGCGGCGGCGAGCCAATTGGCGACAATGCCCAAGGTAATGACCGAAAGAACGGCAAGGACCATGCCAAAGCAAAGCGCGTCCTCCTTGCGCATCCTGCCCGCCGGAATCGGGCGATTTTGCGTCCGCCGCATCAGCGCGTCAATATCGGCGTCATACCACATGTTGAGGGCGCCCGACGCGCCCGCCCCGGCCGCAATGGCGAGCAGCGAAGCGAATCCAATCACCGGGTCGACATGCGAAGGCGCGATCAATACCCCGGTGAGCGCGGTGAAGATCACCAGCGACATGACGCGCGGTTTGAGCAGCGCCAAATAATCGGAACGACTCGCGGTCGGATGGGCATGCTTTGCATGATGATGCGCTGCCGTCACGGGCAATATGGATCTCCTCGAACTTGGCTTGCTGTTTGTTATAGCCGCTCTGCGGTGGACGCGCCGTTGGCCGCGAAGTGGACCGGCGCGGGATCTGTCGAAGCGTATTTCTTCCTCGTTCCGGCGAGCCACGCCGCATAGCTTTCCTCGCTCACGCCAGGAAAAGCAATCGGCATATTGGAATAGTCCTTGCCGCAAAGCTTGGAACATTGACCACATTGGAACATCGGCGGCGGGAGCCGGATTGGCTGGCGCGCCTTTCATTTCTTCCTCAATCTTTTTCGGCGGTGGATCCGTTGGTTCAAAACCACAAACGCCCATCGCGCGCAACCGGCCGCATTGCGGCATAAACGCGCGTTGAAAGCGCTGCTTGGAAAGGCCGCGGAGACGACCATGGGCTTTATGGGACGGAATCGGCGCCTTCGCGCCGCAACGCGCGGGGTTTTTTTAAGGATGCGACAACATGACGAAAGCTTCATTTGAAGCCTGTGGCGCACTTGTCTATTCCGAGCCGGTGCATCTCGCCATGATCTTGCGAAAGTCGAAACGGTTTCGCGGATCGTGCGACAATCGAAAATTGGAGAACTCCCATGAAACCGGGTTTGCCGTTCGCCTTGACTATGATCGCCCTTGTTGGCTCCGGCGTCGTGCTTGCCGCCGTTAATGGCCACGCGGGACAACCCCCCGCCAACGTTCCGGCCGTCACGGAAAAGCACCTTTTCTCGCCCGCCGACCGCGCCGCTTTCCTCGACGCGCGGATCGCCGCCCTGCATGCCGGTTTGACACTGTCTCCGGAACAGGAGAAGCTGTGGCCCGCCGTCGAGACCGCAGTGCGCACCGCCGCCAACAATGCGATGGCCAGGCGCCAGAAATTCAAGGACGCGCCGGCGCCCGCAAGCCTCGTCGACCGGCTACGGCAGCGCGGCGAAAATGCGGTGGCGCGAGGCCAAAATCTCGAAGCGATCGCGGACGCCGCGGCGCCTCTTTATGCGGCTTTGAGCGAAGACCAGAAACATCGTCTGCCGGTGCTCATGCACGAGTTGAGGCCGCATTTTTTCCATCGCCATTTCGCCATGATGGGCGATGGCCAGGAGCATTGGGGGCGACGCGGCGGTTGGGACGAATCGGAGGGTTTTGCGCCCGATGGCGGCGAGAATTCCGGGCGAAGGGAGCGTTAGGATCTTGAACGCCGGCGCGGTGCGGCCGGCCCTGGGATCGACATGGCGGAGACCTGCGCGCTTCCCCTCAAGCGGCTAACCTTGCCAAGCGGCGCGGGCGTCGCGCTTTGGCTCGCGGGCCCCGCCGGGCCGGGCGGGGTTCCGGAGCATTTGTGGAACACTCTCTCGCGCGGCGAAAAGGACCGGGCGAACCGTTTTCTTCGCGTAGAGGACCGGGCGCTGTTCGCGTTGACGCGCGCGATTTTGCGCTATCTCTTGAGCAAGGCGACGGGCGTTGCAGCGGACAGGATCGCGTTCGCGGAAGGACCTTACGGAAAGCCCTACCTGGCCGAGACCCATAGGCCGCATTTCAATGTTTCCCATTCGGGGTCGTGGGCATTGATCGGATTTTCCGACAGCCGCGATATCGGCGTGGATATAGAATTTATGCGCGCGGCAGGCGGCGAACTGGATTTGGCGCGATCCTTCTTTTCGGCCGCCGAATACCGCTCTCTCGAAGGCCTTGCGAACGGCATGCTGCTTTCGTCCTTCTACAAAATCTGGACGTGCAAGGAAGCGGTTCTGAAGGCGCATGGCGCCGGAATTTCCGAGCATCTCAAGGATTTTTCGGTCGAATTGACCGAGGATGGATACGCAATCCATCCCGAACCGAACTGCTTTTCGCCTTCGCTCGCCTCGGTCGCCGTCCAACCGGTCGAGGTCCCGGAGGGCTATGCTGCATGTTACGCCTTGGCGTGAGCCATGTGTTATAATGCGCGTTGGCTCGATCACGCCCGCACGAGGCATCCCATGCGAAAGCTCTCCCGCCGCCAGACCTTGGCGTCCATGCTGGCCGCTGGCGCGGGCATTGCCGCCCCCGCCACCCGTGCCGCATCCACCGCTGGTTCCGCCGCCCGCGTGTCCTTTCTTCTGGTCAACGATGTCTACCGGATCGAGGAGAACAAGGACGGGCGCGGCGGCATGGCGCGCTTCGCGGCTGCCGTGAAGGCAGAGCGCGCCAGGGTGCTCGCCGAACACCGCCATCTTGTTTGCGTGCATGCTGGCGACACGCTGTCGCCGAGCCTGTTGTCGAGCTTCGACCAAGGTGCGCATATGATCGATCTCTTCAACGACGTGGGGCTCGATGTTTTCGTTCCCGGCAATCATGAGTTCGATTTTGGCAAGGATATTTATTTCGAGCGGATGGGAGAGGCACGTTTCCCGATCCTTGCGGCAAATCTTAAAGGGAGCGATGGCGCGCCGCTGCCGCTTCATCGAGACCGATTGCTGATCGAGGCGGACGGCCTTAAGCTCGCGTTCATCGGCGCCGCCTATGAAGCAACCGCGAGCGCCTCGCGCCCCGGCGATCTCGTATTCGCGCCAACGATTCCGGCGATGCTCGCGGGCGCCAAAAGCGCGCGCGCGGCGGGCGCCGATCTCGTCATCGCGATCGTGCATGCCGACAAGGCGACGGGCGCCGCCTTGATGAATACGCATGCGGTCGATCTCATCCTGTCCGGCCATAATCACGATCTGCATATCGATTTCGATGGCCGCACCGCGCTCGTCGAATCCGAGCAGGATGCAAATTATGTCACGATTGTCGATATCGATGTCGCGAGGACGCGGGACGAAGCAAGCCGCCCGCTTTCATGGTGGCCGGATTTCCGCGTCCTCGATACGGCGAAGATCGATCCCGATCCTTCGATGCTTGGTAAGGTCCACGATTACCAGGCTGGATTGGCAAAGCGGTTCGAGGTCGAGATCGCGACCCTTGCCGCGCCCCTCGACAGCCGCACTGGGGTCGTGCGCTCCGGGGAATGCGCGATTGGCGATCTCATCGCCGATGCGCTCCGTAAGGCGGCAACGGCCGAAGTTGCGATCGTCAACGGCGGCGGCATCAGAGGCGACAAATTCTATCCGGCGGGCACCAAACTCTCGAAGCGCGACATCCTCGACGAACTGCCTTTCGGCAACAAGACCGTGCTGACGATTGTTCCGGGAAAAGCCATTCTGGCCGCGCTCGAAAACGGGTTTTCTCAGGTGGACCGCTTGTCGGGGCGGTTTCCGCAGGTCGCCGGGCTCGCCGTCGTCGCCGATCCGGCGGCGGCCCCAGGCGCGCGGGTGAAGACCGTGACGGTCAACGGCGAGGCGCTCGACCCTGGCCGCGATTACAAGCTTGCGACCAATGATTTCATGGCGCGCGGCGGCGACGGCTATGGGATGCTCGCGGGCAAGACGCATGTGACCGCCGATTCCGGCACAAGGCTCGTCGCCCTCGATGTGATCGACCATGTCGAGGCGGCGAAAGTGATCGATGCTAATGTTGAGGGCCGAATCGTGTTTCGCTAGTCGCGCGGGGCCATTGTCACACCAGCGGGACCAGGAAATCCTGTAGGCCGCGAGCGGGTCAAACGTCCACAGCAGGCCGGAAGGCGGCATTCAAACCGAGCCGCTACCGCTGAAGTTCAATGGTAAGAACCAGCCCCGCCGTGCCCCCCTTCAAAACCCGGCCTCGCCGCCGTCTTGGCGCCGTGCCAAGTGGCCGTGGTGGCGGCCGTAAAAGAAATATATGGCGAGGCCGATCACGAGCCAAACGACAAGCCGCAGCCAAGTATCGCCCGGCAGGCCGAACATTAAAAAACCGCCGAAGCCGCGCCGAGCGGCGCCACCGCAAACACCGCCGGCGTCTTGAACGGCCGGTGGATCTCCGGATGGGTGATCCGTAAAACGAGAACACCGAGCCGGACCACGGCGAATGCGAACAAGGTACCGATGCTCACCAGTTCGCCGATGAGACCGATCGGCAAAAGACCAGCGAGGATCGCGACGATCGCGCCCGCGCGACCAGACGCGGATTCCTGATGCGCGCCGACCGAGGGACATCGAAACCAGGGAACCAAAGACCAGGGGACGCCGCTCGCGTCATATATCTGGCTTCCGCGCGCGCTGCGCAACCAAATGGAATCATTTGATCGACAACGAATCGCTCAAAATCAAAGAGTTGGAGCAGGTCTTTGTCGAAAAACTCTACCAACTATTTCGGCCCCTGGTCTAATGGCCGATCGCTCGGAAAGACCCGCGCCTTGGCGCGGCGATTCGGGCAGCCGCCGATGCGCCTCACGCAAGGTATTAATGGCCGCATCGATTTGGCTGCGCTGGCGTTCGAGGTAGCTGATCTGCGCCGAGATCTGCTCCGGCAACAGACCCATCTCGAGTTCCGTCTTGCCGGAATCTTCTCCCCGGCAAGCAAGGATGTCACGAATCTCGGACAGCGTGAACCCGAGCTGTTTGCCTTTAAGAATCATCTTGAGATGAAGCCTGTCGCGGGCATCGTATCGGCGATTGGTGCTTTCCCGTCGCGGGTGCAACAAGCCGCGGTCCTCATAAAACCGGAGGGCCCGGATGCTCACCTGAAAATCCCGCGCCATCTCCCGGATCGTAGATAGACGCGAATTCGCTTCCGCTTCCGGCAAATCGGCGCTTTGTATATCCGCAACGGCATGTCCATTTGGGACGCCGTGGGGCAACCTGCTTCCGGTGTCGTATTGGAGGTTCATGTCCATGGTAAATCCCGATTGATCGATGCTTAACTCCAATCTGAAAGTTAGACCGGTTTCGCTTCGTACGCAACTAAGTGTAATTAAATGTAACACACCTAGAAATAGGCACCCCTCCCGAGGGCCCAGGGATTCGCCCCGCCACCCATTAATTTCTTGTTTACCGGGCGCTTTGAAGGTCGCAATGATTCGTTGAATCATGCTAGCGCCGTCGGCAGGACGCGCGGGACCGTATTATGGGCGGGGTCGTGGACATTGGCTTCGGCGCTCTCGAACCTGGCGGCGCCGGGCTTATCCTCGGCATGCGATTTGCCCGGTGCCGGGGCTTTGCGGCATAATAAGCCACACGATGCCGGAGCCGCGGGATCCGGCAAGTTCACGAAGAGACCAAGGGCGCGATGCGCGGCGAAGACCCAGAAACAGGCGAAGCTTCCGTCGATGGTCCGCCCCGGGCAAGCCAGCGGCGCGAAGATGCGAATCATCGTTGGTTTTTTGACAGTGAAAGGCAGCCTGTGTCCGCAATTTCCTCCACGGCTGATGACGGCTCTCCTAACTCGATCGATCCAGAAGCGCTGGTCCGGGCCTCGCGTGGAGGCCTAGGAGGACGCCCGGCCGAGAGCGTGGAACAGGCCGCCAGACAACTCGCGGGGATCGCGAAGCTGCTGTCGCCGGGTTTGACCACGTTCGAGACGGGCCGCGAAAGCGGCGCGAAGCTGGTCCAAAAATTGGATGAATTGGAGGTGCGGCTGCGTAATCGCGGCCCCGGCGGCAGCGACTTGCTCAGGGCCGCGCTGGCCGGGCTTGAAGCCGAGTTCCGGGCTTCGCCTCGCATGCCCGCCACGGTCGAACCGCCAGGGCAAAAGGCCGCCCTGCGAACTGGCAGCGAAGGCGCTGCCGAGTGGGCTCCATCGGTGGCCGCTGAAATGGCTTCGAATCACGCCAGCCGCTCGGTCGCCGAACCGGTTTTGGGCGACCCGGAAAAGGACGTTGCGGCGCTTGCCGGAAAGCTTGAGGATGCCTGCGATGACCTTGACCGCGATTTTGGGGGCGAGGACGTCGATCGCGACGGCAAAGCCGGCGTGCTCGGCGCGGAAGCGAGGCAGGGCGTTGCGCTCGAAACCCCGGTTCGCGATTTGACGGGGGGCGCCCAAACCATCCGGGAACTTGGCGAATGCACCAATTCGCTGGATCAATTCGATCGTCTCGCGCGGGTGTTTCAGCGGTCATTGACGCAAGTCGAGGCGACAAAAGCTTATAGGGGTTCGTTCGAGGGGCATGGCGCGGAAAATCCCGTCCCTGAAACGTTTCCGGCGCCTAGCATGAACCCAGCCCAACTCGCCACACGGCTCGAAGCGGGGCTGGCCGCGGGCGCGAACGAGATGCCCACGCTACGGGATCTGGTCGCCGACGCTGCCAAAAAGATGGAGGTAGCCCGAGATCCCGGTCAAGGCCAGTGTGCGGGCGCGGCTCTGAAACCGGAGATCGCCAAGCTCGCCTTGCGTCTCGATCGCGCCGGCGAAGGCCTTGCTTCGTTGACTTCACTTGAAGGTTCGATAAGCGGCCTATCCGTTCAGCTCGAGGAGACTCGCCCGATTGTGAGCGGCCTGTCCAATGCGGCCGAGGCGAAACCGTCGAACGGACGTGGTTCCGTCGAGGATGCGCAAAGCATCATGCGCGGAATAGACGGTCTACGTGCCCTTCACGAGGAAACCGCCCAGCAAGCGCGGCTCGTCTTGACCGCGATCCAGGAATCCGTGGAGCAAGTCGCCGGCTACTGCGCTCGCCTGGAGGCCGCCGCAGGCGGGATGCGGCCGGACCGCCGCGGCGCCGGGGTTGCCCCTGAAGACCCTTTTGCGCCGATCCTTACGTACCTCGCGCAACTCGACAACCCGCTAGCCAGGGAGGCTCTTGCCGACGATGGCGTGCAAGGCGTCGGGAAGCAGCAATCTGCCGCGCACGGCGACACGGCCGGCGAGCCTGGTTTCCTGATTGAACCCGGCCTTGGCTTTCCTGGCCGGGACCAACATAGCGAGCGCCGTGATGCGCCGCCCAAGGCCTCCCAGGTTCGCGACGAAGGGGCGAGCCGCACCGATTTCATCGCCGCGGCCCGCCGCGCGGCGCGTACCGCGCAAATGGAGCTGGACGGCGCGACGTCTAAATCCCTGGCGGGAGACGGCGCCAGGGCGAAGCCGGGCGCCTTTCCATTTGGCCGGAGCTGGGGCCTTCTCGTCACGTATAAGCGTCCGCTCGTTTTGGGCACCGCCGTTTTGTTCGCCGCGATTGGCGCCTATGCCCTGGCCAGAACGCTTGCTCATCACAATTTGAACGATTTCGTGCCTGACTTTCTGAGGCAGTCCGGTAGAGCGGCCGAGCATGGAAAGTCGGCGGGCGTCGCAAACCGGACCTTCGCAAGCATGACGCCCAAGGGGCGACTGCCAGCAAGCCAGGCGCGACGAAACGAGGCGCCGGGTGACCAGCTCCCGGCAGCGGGCGCGGCGAGCACGATGACCGCCCTGCTTGATCCATCGCGGCTGGCGGCGCCGGCGGAACCGGGGTTTCCTTCGGACAGCACCGCACCTTTCGGCAAGCTTTCGCCCGCCACGCGAGCCATCGCGGGCAGCGACGCCATCGTGGTCGGGGCCGGTTCCATTCGCGCGAGCAACATAGCGAGCACATCCGCGCCGCCCCGCCCTCCTGCCGCCACGGTCCCCACGAAAGCTCTTCCATCAGTCGCCTTGGCGGCCTCGCCAGCAGTACCCGCCGGCCCGTTAACGGCCCGGGCAGCTCCGCCGGCCGTTGGGCCAAATGAAAATCTCGTTGGCAAAGCCGAAGCCGGCGATGCGGCGGCGCAGTTCGATCTGGCGGTTCGTTACGCCGAAGGCGGCGCCGGTCCGCGAAATTATGAACTGGCTGCGAAATGGTACGAGAAGGCGGCGCAACAAGGTCGCGCGGTGGCGGAATACCGGCTCGCATCGCTTTACGAAAAAGGCCTCGGCGTCGGCAAGGACATTCAGCGCGCCAAGGATTTGTATCAGCGGGCCGCTGAAAAGGGCAACACACACGCCATGTATAATCTCGGCGTGCTCGCCGCCGAAGGCACCGGCGGCAAGCCCAATTATACGAGCGCGGCGTTGTGGTTTGGCAAAGCGGCCGAATATGGCGTTCGCGACAGCCAATTTAATTTGGCTGTTCTGCTCGCGCGGGGTCTTGGGCTGCCGAAAGACCTTGTCAAATCCTACACCTGGTTTGCGATCGTCGCGGCGGCGGGCGACGCCGAAGCGGCCCGGAAACGCGACGACGTTGCCGCGAGGCTCACGAGTTCGGAACTGGCCGCCGCCAATGCTGCCGCCGCGGGTTTTGCGCCCCGCCCGGCCGATCACGCGGCGAACGAAATCACGCCGCCGCCCACGCAGCTGGAGGCCGCTCCGGCGCAAGGACAACCGGTCAAGCCGAAGGTTTCGGGACTTTGACATCATCCGTCTAAGCGGGCGGACGTTTTCGGATCATGCGAATAGACAAAATAAGGCGTCGCGACCCGCATCGCAACGCGCGTCGAGGATCGCCGCGTAGGTGGCAAAGACGCAGTGGCTGAGAAAGGTGCCGCGCGGGTACTCCGAGATGTCCTGAGCCGGCCGAAGGGTCTGTCGCGTTCAGCTCCGGCGTGGAGGGTGCGCGGAGGGTGGAAGCGGCATGACCGCGATATTCTCTGGCACGATGAGTTGTGGCGAACGGGGCCAACCCGCACCGTCGAGGATCAACAGGGCGATGGCCTTGACGCCGACGCATTCGGCCAGATGTTTGTGCCAGGTGCTTGTTGATGGCCGCGATGCTGACCTGGCATGCGCAACGCGGCGCCGCTGTCGCGCGCGGATGGCGCCGGACAGGTAACCCTCCGCCGGCCATTCCAACAGGCTTCGCCTGCCGGAACCATTGGCCGGCTTCGCCCAGGTAAACCGCCAGTCGCGCTTGATCCGCGGGCGCCGTCAGATCATTCAAATGATGGTCGCCGAGCGGCAGCGGCAACGGCGTCTTGTCGAGAAGCGTTTGCAAAAGAGCATCGCGCGCCTGCTCAAAGCTCTCGAAAAGGAACTGTCGTCGCTCGA